>CAVJIN010000060.1:0-8229 GCA_963649615.1 bacterium | reverse complement strand
CCGTCAAACATACAATCAAAAAGAGCAATCGCTTGCTGAAGTAAATTCTTGTTTACACTAGAGCTTTTTAATTTAATAATAAAAAATCGCAAAAAAAGAGTATAATAAGAAAATAAGAGCAAAAGGAGCGAACATAATGTCAAATGTTTATACGGAAGCAGACTATGAGAACTCCGTCATAGAACTATTCCGCAATATGGGATATGCCCATGTCTATGGACCAGAGATTGAAAGAGATTATAGTAATCCTCTTTATGAAGTTGAACTTGTGACAGCTTTAAAAAGGCTAAATCCAACCCTTCCAGATGATGCAATTAAGGATGCTCTTTTTAAACTAAAAAATTTTGAGAATGCTGAGCTTGTTCAGAAGAATGCAGTTTTTATGGACTACATTCAAAACGGAATTGAAGTTCGCTACTTTGTTGAAGGGGAAGAGCGTTCTGGACTTATTTATTTAGTCGACTACAAGAAGCCAGAAAATAATTCTTTCATTGTTGCCAATCAATGGACATTTATTGAGAATAGCAATAGACGCCCAGATGTACTTTTGTTTCTCAATGGATTACCTATTGTTCTTATTGAATTAAAGTCTCCATCTAGGGAAGAAACAGATGCATCAGAAGCTTATACACAGATTAGAAACTATATACATGAAATTCCTTCCATGTTCATCTACAACTGTATTTGTGTTATGAGTGACCATTTAACTTCTAAAGCAGGAACAATCACTTCCGGTGAAGATCGATTTATGGAGTGGAAAGCAAAAGACGGCAATTATGAGAATACACAATATGCTCAGTTTGATACTTTCTTTGAGGGAATTTTTGAGAAGAAAAGACTCCTTGATATTATAAAAAACTTTATTTGTTTCTCTAAAGAAGGATTAAATCAGACTAAGATACTTGCTGCTTATCATCAATATTTTGCGGTTAGGAAGGCAATTGAATCAACAAAACATGCTACTGTTACCGATGGTAAGGGAGGAGTTTTTTGGCACACCCAAGGCAGTGGAAAGTCCTTGTCTATGGTCTTTTATGCCCACCTTTTACAAGAAGCTTTAAATAGCCCAACTATTGTAGTTATTACTGATAGAAACGACCTTGATGACCAACTGTATGCTCAATTTGCAAAATGTGAGAACTTTCTAAGGCAAAGACCTGTTCATGCTGATAAAAGACATCTTTCAGAACAAGATAAAGAACGTAATACACATCTAAAAAAGGGGGATGTGCCAACCATTGGACTTATGGATTGGCTTAACAATAGAAAAGCTAACGGAATAATTTTCACTACAATGCAAAAGTTTGAGGAGTCCTTTGAAACATTGACTGAGCGTAGAAATATTGTAGTTATGGCGGATGAAGCACATCGTGGACAATATGGTTTAAATGAGAAAGTTGATGCCACAACAGGTAGGATTAAAGTTGGCACTGCTCGCATTATCCGCAACAGTCTTCCAAATGCTACTTATATTGGATTTACAGGAACCCCAATTTCTTTGAAAGATAGAAGCACTCGTGAAGTCTTTGGAGATTATATTGATGTTTATGACATGACGCAGGCGGTTGAGGATGGAGCAACACGTCCTGTTTATTATGAAAGCCGTGTAATCAAATTAAAACTTGATGAAAATACTCTGCATTTAATAGATACAGAGTATGACCTCATGGCAAATAATGCAGATCCAGAAGTAATATCAAAGAGTAAAAAACAACTTGGCCAAATGGAATCTATACTTGGCAACGAGCAAACTATTGACTCTCTAGTTGATGACATTTTAACCCACTACGAACGATACCGTGAAAATTTGCTTACAGGAAAGGCTATGATTGTAGCTTATTCTCGTGCCATTGCAATGAAAATATATAATCGTATTCTACAACTTCGTCCTTCATGGACAGAAAAAGTTGCCGTTGTAATGACTGAGTGCAATAAGGATCCAGAAGAATGGCACAACATTATTGGAAATAAACGTCGTAAAGAAGAACTTGCAAAGCAATTCAAAGACAATAAGAGTCCCTTAAAAATTGCTATTGTTGTAGATATGTGGCTAACTGGATTCGATGTGCCTTCTTTAGCAACGATGTATGTCTATAAACCAATGCAAGGACATAACCTAATGCAGGCTATAGCTCGTGTTAATCGGGTATTTAAAGACAAAGAAGGTGGTCTTATCGTTGATTACGTAGGTATCGCGTCTGCACTAAAAGAAGCAATGAACGATTACACCTCTCGAGACAAAAAGAATTACGGAGATACCGATATTTCAAGAGTTGCCTATCCTAAATTCTTAGAGAAACTATCTATTTGTAGAGATATTTTCCACAGATATGATTATTCTAAATTCACAATAGGAACAGATCTTGAAAGATCCAAGACAATTAGTGGTGCAGTTAACTTTATTGTTGCCGTTGACAAAGAAAGAGAACGAGAAGATTTCTTGAAAGAATCTCTTCTTATGCACCAAGCTCTTTCCCTATGTTCTTCTCTTGTTAACGAGTCAATGCGTATAGAAGCTGCATTTTTTGAATCAGTTCGTGTACTTGTTATGAGATTAATGAATCAAGGAGAAGGGAAAAAGATTTCCCTTCCAGAGATAAATGCAAGAATTAATGCTCTTTTGGAACAAAGTATAAAATCCAGCGGAGTAATCAATCTTTTTTCTGACATAAATGAAGGTTTTTCGCTCTTTGATCCGAACTTTCTTGAAGAAATTGGAAAAATGAAAGAAAAAAATCTAGCGGTAGAGCTGTTAAAAAAACTAATTTCTGAACAGGTTGTGATTTACAAAAGAACCAATGTGGTTAAATCCGAGAAATTTAGCGAAATAATTCAGCAAATAATGAACAGATATCTAAATGGACTGCTTACAAATGAACAAGTTATTGAAGAATTATTAAACTTGGCTAAGCAAATTCAGATGGCACAAAATGAAGGTGAACAACTTGGGCTTTCTTCAGAAGAACTTGCTTTTTATGATGCCTTGACAAAGCCTCAAGCAATTAAGGATTTTTATGAAAATGAAGAACTTATAGCCATTACAAAGGAATTAGCAGAAACACTTCGTAAAAATAGAACAATTGACTGGCAGAAAAGAGATTCTGCAAGAGCAAAAATGCGAATGATGATAAAAAAGCTTCTTAAAAAGCACAAATACCCACCAGAAGGAATGGAAGATGCAGTTCAGACTGTCATGCAACAGTGTGAATTGTGGACGGACAATAATGATATGATAACCCGTGGAAATTTTGAGACTAGCAAGGAAAATCACAAAAAGCCTGTATATCCTTTTGAAAATCAGGTTCTCCATGTAGCCGATGGCTCAAATTTTTACAATGGAAATAAGTGAAAAACTTTCGTGTACATGGTAGATTGGGAAGTACAAAAATCCCTTTTAGAGTTATGTTTTTCCAATACCAAAAGTTGGAACTTCTACAATTTGTTGTGAACCGTGGTAGATTATTAAATCTTGTTCTGTAACATCTTGTTTCATAAAAGTTCCTTCTTATGCTTAAGGTAATACTGTAAAAACATTCTTATAAAACAAAAACACATAAAAAACTTGATAGTTTTCATATGGGAATATAGAATAAACGTGATTGATTTCAAAAAGATTAATAATTAAATACAAAGGGAAGGGTTTTATGTCACAGCAAGAATCTTATAATGCGGATGTGTTGACTACGAATAATGATGTACGGGCAAATAACGAGCAGGAAAAATATTCAGTTGTGCTTTTTTTGCTATTAGCAGTTGCTTTTATAGTTTTTTCTTGTATAACGAGATATTCTCAAATTCGCGAAAACCTTCGGATGTATAAGTCAGGTTATGTTCATATATTTTCATTAATTCTTTCGTTAATACAAGATTTATGTATTTTTATATTGCCATTACTAGCAGCTTTTTTTAACAAAAAAAAGATTGTCACAAAAATCTTGTCTATAATTATAGCTCTTGCGTCTATTTTATCTTTTGTGTCTTGTACCAAAGTAGTTATTATATGGCGCTTTAATTATTATTCTTGGTACTTTTTTGTAAATAGCCTTTTTTACCTTATAATGGGGACATCTCTTATTCTCTACTCTTTTGGAGTACTGAAAAAACAGGTGATTTCTTTAATTTTCTTTTCTTTGGGAACTCTTTCTCTTTTAACATTTTTTATTTTCAAGCTACTGATACGATTTCATCCTTTCAGTTTTAATGGAAATCCTCTTTTGTTTTATGCATGTGCAGTGGGCATGATGGATATTGTTAAAATTAATACAAAAGGAGAGAAGGTAACAGTGCCACATAAAAACAAACTGACAGCCATTTTATTATCCATTTTCCTGGGAGGTCTTGGTATTGACCGTTTTTACCTTGGTTACACTATACTTGGTATAATTAAGCTATTAACGGGTGGCGGTTTTGGTATTTGGATTCTTGTTGATATAATTTTAATATGCACAGGAGCTCTTCAACCAGCAGATGGCTCTCAGTGGAAAGATGAAGTACATTATGCACAAGATTCTGAAAATAACGAAGTAAATAAACTTGAAGCCATTGAAAAACTAGCAAGACTTCACGATCAGGGAATTCTAACAGACGAAGAGTTTCAACAGAAAAAGACTGAAGTTTTATCAAAAATTTGATTTCTCAGTGCTGAGAGAATAATCTTAAATAATCTTAAAAGGTATGGAGTTATGTCGTTAAATGTGTTAACTTTCCACGAAATATACCTTAAAGCTGAATTAAACGAAAAACTTCTTCAAAGGATTTGCCTTTTGGAGCCATTGTTGAAGACTTTGAAAGATTAGATATTTCTAGAAGTTCCTCACTGTAACCTTTTCTCTCTTTCCTTGTTCTTGCCTCTGCATGCAAAAATTCTATCGCAAAGGCCAATTTCACAAGTTTTCTCCTCGCATTTTACTTTTTGGACCTTACACACTATATTACTCATTGCCTATGAAAAAGAGCATCTACAAACAATCTATGATTAAGAGCATTATCAAGTAAAGCACAGGATTATTTTCTTCTAGAGTTTTTGGTTTTTTGGGGTTGAACCCCCTTTTCGCCCTGACGGTTGTCATTATGACAAGCCAAAGGAGAAACACATGATAAAGAATGTGAAAAATGAAAACGTGTTTGCAGTTGGATTTTCTAAGTGCATCCTAGACCACAGACTTCTTTCACCAGAAGAAGAGAATGAACTTGGCATTTTGGCTATGAGTGGAAACCTGAAGGCTAGAAATCTTCTTGTTATCCATAATCAGAGACTTGTAGTAAAACTTGCTTTAGAAATGCGCAAGAAGAACACTAGTCTTGATTTTGAAGATTTGTACTCAGAAGCAAATATTGGTCTTATTAAAGCTGCTGAAAGGTTTGATGCTTCAAAGGGTGCAAGATTTGCAACTTTTGCTTCTTACTATGTTAAGGATGCAATGCAGAAATATGCCAAAAAACGTTCAAAAGTTCTAAGTCTTTCATTAGATGAAACAGACTTGGATGCAGAACCTGTATTAGATAGTCTTTGCCTTGAAGAAGTGGACTTTGATAGGAACCTTATACTGGAAGAACTATCTAAGACCCTTTCACAACTTCCTAACAGAGAAAGAGAAGTTCTTATGAACAAGTACGGTGTCTTTGGACGAGCCAAATCTACATTACAAGAGATTGGGCAAAAATTAGGTCTTACAAAACAACGCGTAAACCAGATTGAAAAGCAAGCTTTGAATAACTGTCGCAATCTTGGAATTGCAAGAGCTTAGAAACTAGAAGGAGAACAAACTATGTCTTACTCATTGAGTGTAGTAGGACCTGCTAAGGCAGGCCTTGGGATGGCATCTGAATTTCACAGAAGTCATGAGAAAACAACCTTTGCAAGTAAAACACTAAAGGACTCTGGAATCCCATTAGATGTAGACGGAGATGATGTCTATTTAAGTGATCCTGAAAAGCATTGCTTAATATGTGGAGCTTCAGGCAAAGGAAAAACAAGAAGAGTTTTGTATCCACTTGTAGTCATGTCTGCTCGTGCCGGCAGGTCTATGGTAATTGCTGACATGAAGGGCGAGATTTACAGGAATACTGCAAAGGAAGTTAAAGATTGCGGAGTTGATATTAAAATTATCAACCTACGAAACCCTTCCATAGGTAATAGGTTTAGTCCTTTATCTCTTGTTCAAACGTATTGGGATGATGACGAACAAAGCCATGCTATGTCTCTTCTAAAAGGGATTACCGATATCCTCGTAGCTTGCATTGTCTCTGATAGGGATAAATACTGGGAGAACGCTGCACGTGCAACCTTCATTGGTTTTGCCTTGCTACTACTAGAGAACCATCTTCCACTGACATTTGACTCCATCCAAAGCATAGGTAACCAGTGCCTTTCAGACGAAGAAAACAGAAAAGAGCTTAAGGAACTGCTTGGAAAAAACTCAGAAGCTAGAAGAAGTCTTGAATCTATCCTTAGCCTTGAAGAAGAAGGCAGGACTTTAAACTGCGTACTAAGTGAGTTCAATACTATGATCTCTCAGTACGTTGACCAAGAGGATGTTCGTGACTTGTTATCTGGCTCAGACTTTCATTTGAGAAACATAGCAAAAAAACCCACCGCTGTTTATCTCATGTGTCCAGATGAGTCTACATCCTTGTACGGGGTGGCATCTTTGTTTATAGAGCAATGCTATAGTGAACTTGTAAGCTATGCAGACTCACGAGAAAACAATGTCCTACCAATTAAGGTTGACTTTATTTTAGATGAGTTTGGCTCATTTGTAGGCTCTTGTTGGGCCAACAAGCTTACAGCTGCACGCAGTAGAGGAATTCGCTTTATCCTTGCCCTCCAAGCCCTCTCTCAGCTCTCTTATAGGTATGGCCACGATGCTTCACGCACCATTGCATCTAATTGCAGGACCTTCCTCTTTCTAGGAGGACGCGATATTGCAACACTCACAGAAATATCGGCCTTAGGTGGAGAAAAGACCGATATCTCTACAGGCTTAGATAAGCCAGTTCTCCCTGTAAGCGAATTAAGCCAACTTAAAGAAAATGAAGTTGTGGTGCTAGATGACATGTGTAAGCCATACATAGGCAAGCTTGTAGATTGGGCTGCGTGGGGAGTGCATAAGAAAGCAAAGCTTAATGAGAATGCTCGCCATTTTAAAACTATGATGCCACTAGATTATGAAGACCTCAAGATGCGCCTTCAGCTTTTTAATCCCAAACAGGGAGAGTTAGAGCTTGAAAGGTTTGAGAAGAAGGTTTTGGGCGGTGGAGCCATCTTGGATGCTTTATGCAAAGGGACACTTGAAGAAGAGCTAAGAGAAGCACCACCTGCACTAGCAAGATTATTGAGCAAAAAGGAGGATAATTAATATGGATGACCCACAAGAAATTCAGTGTGCTTTTGAGCTTGTAGAAGAGTCCAGAGTAATTGTCATTAACGGCGAGATTACAGACATCCTGTGCAGTAAAGTATGTCTTTGGTTGTTAAAGTTGGAAGCTTTGGACGCAGAAAAGGAAATCACCATTATGCTAAACTCTCCAGGTGGTTCTATTCAGGCAGGTTTTATGCTCATTGACACCATGATGGTACTTAGATGTCCCGTTGAAGTGGTATGTACTGGGCTTGCTGCAAGCATGGGTGCAATGATCCTTATGGCCGGAACCAAAGGCAAACGCAAGATGCTACCACATTCTAGAGTTATGATTCACCAACCCTTGGGTGGAGCCTCGCTAATGCAGGCTGCGGACTTTGAGATAACCGCTCGTGAAATGGCACGTGTTAAGAAAGAAGTCTATGACTTTATCTGTGTATGTACTGGCAAAACGTACAGCCAAGTGTCTGAAGACTGCGACCGCAATTTCTGGATGGACGCCAAGGAGGCCATAGCCTATAGCATTGTGGATGAAGTTGTCACGAGGGAAAGGAGGTAGGAGTAGAATAAAATTTATATTTAAACCAATTAAGGGCAGTGTTCTTTAACAAGGGATGCTGCCTTTTTTGTTTATATTTACTATTAAAATCTACCAAATCTACTGGATTTATTTCTCATTTTTACGCCCATTGATGGGCGATTTATGCCTTACGCAGGTTCTTTTTCTCAGCTTCTCTTCACTATGCACATAAAAAGAATGTTCTCTTCTTTCGCACCATGCGGTGCTTTTCTAGCCCTTATGCGATTAAGAACTTGTGGGTTTCCATCCCAAAAAGTGCGCAAAATTTAGGTAAAAAGTTCCTTTGTG
>CAVJIN010000059.1:0-8297 GCA_963649615.1 bacterium | reverse complement strand
CTTGTCTGTTGCTCCTGCTCGTGCCCATTGCTCCAATGTTCCGTCATCAAGAGCACGTTGCACTATCTGCATACAACCCTTGTTTCTTGTCCTTTTTGTGGCACTCGCACGCACCGTTGCATTGTCTTGTTTCATGAAAAAAGCTCCTTAACTGTCTAGGTTTTTTCCCTTCTTTGCAATCTTTCTTTTTTCCTATGTTCGTTTTTTTATACATTCTTTTATCTTTTTGGTTTTTTGGTTTTTTGGTTTTTTGGTTTTTCTTTATTTCTTTCTTTATTTCTTTCTTTTTTATTTATTGGTTGACAGTAGTTGAACAAGTGTTGAACGGCTGTTGAACTGTAGTTAAACAAGCATTAACTAGTTTGATAGGCTTTATACATTGCTTGCATGTCTTGAGCCGTTCCTCTTTGAATGTCCTTGGCTTCTGCTCTAACTTCTGCAGACCTTTTGCCCGCTTCTGAGCAATCGCGACTTTTTTTGTCTTTTTGCTCTCTAAACCACCAAAGATAATTTGCACTTTCAATAACACGATAAAATACGGGGTTGTTTTTGTTTTCTGTTGGCTCTTGGTATTCTTCAAATAGTCCTTGTTCTAAACAAATATCAATAAATTGCTTTATGTTTTCTTTGTCTAACTTTGCTTTGTCTTTGCCCAACAAATACACATTTTTTTCTGATATCATGCCTTCGGAATTCAAGGTTGTTTCATAGATAAGCATGTACAAGCCAAAAAAAGTTGTTCCGCCTTCTGCAAGTAACGCTATCATCGGAATAGAATTTGCGTGCCCGTCTTCAATTGAGTAATAGCCTCTTTGAAACATGCTATACCTCCTTGGCTCTGAACGCTTCAACGCGGTTTTGGGCGATATAGTTTTCAAGTGCGCCTTCTTCAATTCGGATAGGGGCTTTTTGTGTGTTGCCAAGTTTAACGTACGGTAAAATACCACGGTATACGCGCATGTATACGCCTTGTTTTGAAGTTCCTAAAATTTTAGCGCATTCATCTAAAGTTAATAATCGTTGCATACAATTCCTCCTGTAAAATGATTACAAGAAAAATTATAATAGGTGTCAAGAATTTGTAAATTCTTTTATAATATAGAAATACATATACCAAACATATAGTAAACGTATACTAAACATATAATCAAAATGTATCCAAAGTTCTTATAAGCCCTTGTCCTGTATATGTTTTTCCACCCCGTTTTACAATGTAACCTTCTTGGCTCCAATGGTACCATTCGGGCACAATATTTTTTTCTTTCAATAGGGCTTCTGCCTTGGTTTTATACTCGCCCTTTGTTTTTCCCTTTGCGGATACAGACAAGATATAGGCATTTGCACTTGGTAGCCATTCAAGCAATTTATTCTTTGCAAGTAGCTGTATGCCCTGCGGAAAATCTGCCTGCTTTAAGGGCTTTGAAGTGCTTTGTTCTTGTTTCCTGTCAATCATTGCAATTTCTCTGTCTGTAAGTGGGTTATCTTTCCATTCTCGGTTGATAAAGTCACATGTACTCAAAGAAAAGTTGATATATTCTTCAAGCATTCTTGCTTCAAGTTCTGCAATTGTTAGTTTTCTAAAATGCTTTATGTTTTCTTTTCTCACCTGCAACGGGGTGTAGTGGTCTTGCCCGTCTATTCTTTCGTACCAATAAAGCCCTGTATAGTATTCTTCACCCTCTGCGGTCTTTCCATAGCCTGGGTGCAAATGCTCTGTAAAAAAGTCTTGGTTTTCCTTTGCATAGTCATCAACAAGGCTTTTCACCTCATACCAATAAGCTAGTTGATAGTCATAATAAGCCCGTTGATTTACAACGGGCGGGGTGGTATTTTGTTCTTGTGTTCCAATTATAGGTTTTTCCACATTTTGCATTATAGGCGGTTCATTCGCTCTATATTGCTTTTGTGGTTCAAGTAATAATCCAATAGCTATGTGATTAAAAAACGCCTTCTTGAGTACTTTTTTGCTCACTGCTAGCCTCCTGTATATTTTGGGTATCGTCAAACGGGGTGTACATAGCATTTCTCACATTGTCATTTAGGTTGTCTAACTCACCCCGTAAACCCTGCACCAAAGAACGCATTGCACTTATTTGCAAGATTATGTTGTCGGTGTCCTCGGTGTCGCCTGCAAGAATGCTATTTATCATTGCTCTAATTTGCATACAAGTTAAACTTGCTCTATCAATATCAAAACTTAAACTATTCAAAAATTCGTACATGTCATGCCTCCTGCTCTTTTGGGTTATTGAGAAGTGAACCAATTTTATTTGCAATGTTCTTCACTCTCTGTGTTTTGTCGCCTGTGTCATATCTGTTTGTCATTGCAATGTTGCTGTGCCCTGTTAAAAGGCGTATTTGTTGTTCTTCAATCTGCATGTTTCTTAATCTTGTTATATAACCGTGTCGCAATGAATGAAAAACAATATGCCGTTCTTTTCTTTCCTGCTCGCTTATGCCCATTTTTTCCAATTCTCTATAAAACCACTTCAAAATGGTTGTTTTGAAAATAGGTGTATCGGGGTTATCGTCTGCATAGAAAATGAAATGCTCGCCCTGTGGGTTTGCATGTGGGTTTGTCTGTGCAAAGTCAATTAGCTTCTCTGCAAGCCACAATCCAATAGGCACCCTTCTATTTTCACCTGTCTTTGTTTCTTTCAAGCCGTCATGTATTGAGTATGAGTGACAAACATTGATATAGGCGTATTGTTCTTCGCTATCCTCTGTGGGTAGTTCAATATCACATTCACGCAATGCCAAAATCTCACCTTGGCGCATTCCTGCATAACGCCCTAATGCTGTTGCAAGATAAACGCGATAATCAAGAAAGCATTTCACTTCAACTTCTTTCAAGTGTCCGTTCTTTGCACCCCGTTTTTCAATGCCTTTGTATCCTATTGTACTGTCATAGAACATTTGACTTAAAAGTCGCAATCCTTCCTCGTCTGTTAAGGCTTTAACAGATGATTTTCTTTCTTGTGGGTACTTTTCCAAGTTCAATAAAGGGTCTACAAACAAAATGCCTTTTCTTTGTAGTTCTCTAATTGGCTTTGCAATGCTTTTCAGCACTTCATTCCATAAACTCTTTGAAGTTTCAAGGCAATGTTCTTGTATAACTTCAATATGTTTCATTTTCACTTGTGAACATTTCAACCTGTTTGGCAAGAATGGTATTACATGGTTTTTGATATAGCCTTCCATGTTGTAGGCATGCCCTCTGTGAATTGAACCTTCCTTTTTTCTGTTCTGTTTCTTGATATACTCGGAAGTATCAAAATTCCAAAACCCTTCTAGGTAGTCACGAAATAGGGGGTCTTGCGTTTTCGTGTTGCCGTCTAGCCCTGCTTGCATTGCTCTGCGGGCTATGCTCTCTGCTTCAGGGCGTTTTGTGATGTGGTGTACATTATCACCTAATTTTTTTGCTAGGCTGTCAATGCTCATTGCAGTTGAATATCTGCCTGTTTCATTGTTCTTGAATTGAACATACCATACAAAGCCTTTTTTCTTGGCTCTCTTTGAAAGTGAATACAATTCCATGTTTCCTTTGCCTCTCCTTTAAGCAATTTTTGAGGCGGTAGAATACGAAAACAAAAACATTTTCTCACTTTTTTTCTCACTTTTTGGTTTTTTTACCTGCTAGCAAGAAAATCAAAGCCCTGTAATTTGTTATATTACAAGGCTTTATGGTTTAGGCGCGATTGGGTTTGAACCAACGACTTCCACCGTGTGAAGGTGGCACTCTCCCACTGAGTTACACGCCCATTTTTTAACTGAAAAACCTCCTAAAAACTCAGTTTTTCTCGCTTTTCTTCGTATATAATCAACAAAAGGTAAAAACTTGTCAACACGTCTGTTTGCTCATGTAACTGTTCAACTAAAAATGAGTGGTCATGACGGGGAAACCATCTTCTCAAAGAGACAATAAAATGCGTATTCTTTGAATGTTTGGATGAAATTCATGAAGTTAACATCTACAAGTTAGGGGGTTTCTGTCTTAAAAAATCGAGATGAAGATAATGTTTGTGTGTCATGGAAATATTTGTCGTAGTCCTATGGCTCAGGCTATTTTTGCTAAGATGGTGGAAACTGCTGGTCTTTCAGAGAAGATTTTTGTGGATTCTACTGCAACAAGTAGGGAAGAAATAGGGAATAATGTTTATCCGCCAGCTAGAAGAACATTGGAAAAGCATGGTATACACGGTTTTTCACATAGTGCACGCCAACTGACTGCGAAAGATTATGATACTTTTGATGTGATTAAGGTTATGGATAAATACAATTATTCAAATGTTATGCGAATGACAAACAATGATCCAGAATCAAAAGTATCAATGCTTTTAGACAAAGATGTGGCAGATCCATGGTACACAGGTGATTTTGAGTCAGCCTATCAAGACATTCTTCACGGTTGCAAAAAACTCTTATCTGAAGAGCTTCCCGTTACCTGAGACATTGTTTTTCTCTTCATCTCAGTATTTGCATATGCATGTATTTGAGTTGTTTTCATTGGAAAACGGTAAGAAAGGCCTTGTCTTGATGAGCCCAATGTCACTTTTTTTGCAAAAAATGCTTCGATTATGATACAAAATGTACATAAAACCGCACGAATGCTGAAATATGTTACAATTGCTCTCGTTTGCAAACTAATACTGTTCAAAGGACACTGTTGTACCACCCTCTGTTGCATCATCCTCTGTTGCATCAACCTCTTGAAAGTGGCTTTAAAGCAATTCATAATGAGGGCATGGATTTTACACAGAAATTACTTTCTAGAACAAAGGAATTTAGCTCTCAAGTAGATGCATTAATATTTTCTTTTGATGGCTATATTTATAATCCTCTTTCTTATGCTTGGCAACCACATGAGCTTTATCTTTCACAATTTGTGCACCCCCATGCAAAGGCCTTTTTCTTAGGCATGAATCCAGGACCTTTTGGCATGATGCAAACTGGTGTCCCTTTTGGAGAGGTCAATTTTGTCAAAAACTGGATGAAAATAGAGACGTCTGTTGGAAAGCCTCAAAGAGAGCATCCTTCTAGGCCTGTTTTGGGTTTTGCTTGTCCTAGATCTGAAGGAAGCGGAAGACGATTTTGGGGTCTTTTTTCTCAAAAATATCCCAACGCGCCCGATTTTTTTACCTCTCACACTGTATTTAACTACTGCCCCCTTGGTTTTCTTGAGCCGGGCAAGACAGCCAAAAACTTCACACCAGATCATCTTCCTCGCCATGAGAAAGCTGCACTTGAGTGTCTTTGCGATGCTTATTTAGCCGATATCCTTGATTTAATTTCCCCTGAAATTCTCATTGGTGTTGGAAAATATGCCCAGGCAAAATTGGAGAAGGTTAACACAGATAGTAATAGAGTTGTTTCTTCTATAATTCATCCTAGTCCCGGAAATCCCATGGCAAATAGGGGTTGGAATGAAAAAACTACAGAAAAACTAATTGAACTTGGAGTTTGGCAATGACAAGAGGAGAGTCTCAATTTCAACTTTCAGCTCCGGCAAAAGTTAATCTTCATTTAGCCGTAGGACAAATGAAGGAAGATGGATATCATCCAATATCGTCAATTTTTCAGAAGGTAAATCTTTATGACAGAATTTATCTTCGTAATGTAAAAGATGAAAATTCAAAAACTTTCGTAGTTGGGCTAGAAGCTTATGTTGAGGAAGGTAAATCAACAATAGATAAAGCCATATTCCTTTGGCGCGAGTTTACCGGCATAAAGGATTCAATCTTAGTTGAAGTAACAAAAAAGATTCCAGTTCAGAGTGGACTTGGAGGAGGCTCTTCAGATGCAGCAAGTGTACTACTAGCACTAAATTCGCTAACCATGGGTACCAGCGCTTATTTGGAGCAAAAAGAGTTAATGAAACTAGGTGCAAACGTAGGATGTGACGTGCCGTTTTTTCTTGCAAATTGTGCAGCTGCAGTGGTTTCTGGAATAGGCGAGAATGTTTGTCCAATTGAAGCTAGAAATGACTTACGAGGGTATATTATTGTACCAAAGAATGAAAAAATTAGTACAAAGGCTGCTTACGAGGCATTAAATCAAAGAAAAACTATTCAGCTTCTTGAACGCAAAGACTTCTTAGAATCAGAGTATCAGAAGGATTTTGCAATGTGGAGATTTAGAAACGATTTTGAACTTGTCAACAAAAGACCTAAGATTGAAATTCTACCAGAAGAAAGATTGTTTCTAACCGGAAGTGGGAGTGCATGGGTTTTGCTAAGTAATAGAAGAAACCTAGATTTTCCATTTGAATACAGAGTTTTTCCTATAAGTTTTCTTGGATAGATAATTGCAAAACAAAAAAGAAACTGGCCGTGGTAGAATCGAACTACCACAACCGGAGCCAAAACCCGGTGCCCTAACCATTAGGCTAACGGCCAATTCGCTTTTGCACTATACTGTTAAGAGGCCTTGAAAGTCAACAACATTATTTAATCTCAAAGACTACTTCAACAGAAGCTGAGACTGTAAGTGGTCCAGTTGGTGTTTCTGTGCTGTAAGAAGCTTCTTCTGTTGCTGCTACTGCAAACATAATGGCATCATTACTCATTCTGTTGCTGTACGTGGAAGCATTACCGTCTTGAATGGTAATTGGTTCTCCAAGTGTGAGGCCTGCAGCTTGTGCATATGTTTGAGCTTTTTTAAGAGCATCTTCATAAGCCAATTCCCGTGCTTGGTTTTCTGCTTCCTTGCTCTTAGAAGATCCAAATGTGACGTTGTAGAAGCTGATACCGGAGATGTTAGAGCCAATGGAATCGGCTAAAGATGCAAAACCATCGAGATTATACATGCGTACGTAGACCGTCTGGCTTACTGTTTCACCAAGTTTTTGTTGTTGTCCATCACGCCACGTGTAATTTGTGGAGAAGTTAAGTGCAGTTGTGGAAATGTCGTTGTCAGAGATGCCGTTCTCGCGCAAAATTGCCAACAGCTGGCTCATTTTTTTGTTTGTGGCCTGCTGTGCAAGTGCTGTTGTGTCTTCTGTCTCAGATATCTCAACTCTGAATGAGACGTTGTCTGCTTTGAGATTTACAGAGCCTGTTCCAGAAACGTTGATTGTTTTGCTTGTAATATTTGATGTTGTGGTGCATGAAACTGCAAGAAGTACAACTAAAAACAAGATTGCTAAATTTGTGAATTTCCTCATGATTTTACTCCTTTGGATAGCTTACAACCAATTTTGCTGGCTGCAAGTTTGATATGTTCGTAGTTTATGATACCTGTTGCTTTTGGATCTTGCAATGCAATTGCTGTAGCCTCATTTAGAAGAGCTTCAATTGCAGAGCAACTTAATCCATCAAAACAAGAGGCAAGATTGTTTTCATTAAGTTCTGGCGATAAGACTTTGCCCTTTGTATAAAGTTTGACTAACTGAATGCGAGTGTTAAGATCTGGATCTCCAATGTGATACTTTAAATCAAAACGCCCAGGACGTACCAATGCGGGATCAAGGGATGCAAATGAGTTTGTTGCAGCTATAACCAAAAGTCCATTGTTTGCGACAAAACCGTCCATTTCATTGAGCATGGCGGTGATGATTCGGTTATTTTCTTTATCTATACCTGTTCCTGCGTAGTTCCTGCGTTCACCAATACTGTCAAATTCATCTATGAATATAATGCACGGTTTATTTCTGTTTGCTTTTGAAAAGAGCATTTTAATTTTTCTAGCTCCCATAGACATCATGGCGCTTTGAAAATCGGCACCCTTAGTGGCTATGAATCTAACGTTAGCTTCTTGTGCTAGGGCTTTTGCAAATAGGGTTTTCCCGTTTCCTGGAGGACCTTCAAGAATGACGCCTTTAATTGGTCTTATTCCCTTTGTTTTGTATGTCTCTGGATTTTTCAAAACATCTACTAAGGTCATCATGTCTTTTTTGACTCCGTCCATACCTGCAATATCGTTAAAGGTAACCCCGGTATGCTTAACAACCCGGAAAGTCTTTTTGCTATAATCAATTAGCTTGTATATACCAAAGGCAATTAGTCCAAAAAATAATACGTTAAATATGCCGTCCATAACATCATTTAACGTAGAGTCATTTGTCTTATTTGTGACATCTATGTTGTGCTCAAGAAGGTCGCGTACTAGGCTGTCATAATTGGGATTTGAGGTTTTATAAGTTGTACCGTCACAAGTATATTCTATATAAGATTCTGTGATAATTACACTTGTAACTTTTCCTTCGTTTACTTGAGAAGTAAATTCTGAATAAGGAATGAAGTTTGAAGGTTTACTTTCTAGGTTTAATACTCCAAGTAGGTTAAGCGCGAGAAGTATTG
>CAVJIN010000058.1:0-8318 GCA_963649615.1 bacterium | reverse complement strand
CCACTCATAAAGTTGAAGTTAAACGGTGCCCATTCTTTTGTTCCAAATTTTAATTCACACTTTTCCATTTTTAACCTCTGATGCTCTTTTGCTTTTCGTGCTTGCTTATTATATGGTTGGCAATCTTTATAGCTATATTCTGTGCGGTTACGCTTTTACTTGCAACAGCAAAACAGAATAAAAATAAAGGATTGTTTCCATTATTTGTAAATGTATACGTTTTCTCTGAAACTTTAGGAAACACAGTTTTAAGTCTTTTTATCAAGTATTTAGATATTTTTTCCAACCCAGCATCCTTCTCTTGCTCTGGTGCATCAGTAAAAAGGCTGGGTTGCGGGCTGTCTTTATAAAATTCTCTCTCCCAATCGTCCGTTCCCAACAAGCCATTTATGCGACTTCTCCAAGAATCGTCCATTATTCCGTTTCTTGTTAGCATTCTGTTCAGAGCACTATATGGAAAAAGATACCATAAATCAATTGCTTCAGTTCTAGCTACTTTTTCCAAAGATTCCCACCTAAAAGCAGTTGCAAACGGGTCAATAAATAAAAGTCCTCTTGTTGACTTCCAATTGAGTTCAGAAAGAATTTCTGGAAGGCAAACGTTGGCATCTCCGCATCTGATTGACACACGGTTTGTATACTCTGGGAACTCTGTATCAATCATTTGCTGTAATTCATTAACTTTCTTTTTGTCATACTCAATAAAGTAGTAATGGTCAAACTTTTGCTTTGCACTAAGAACTCTCTTGGCAGAACCTGCTATAACATGCGCTTCTTCACTGTTAATCTTGATTGTTCCAGTTCCTGCAAAGGCGTCTATATAAACCTTTTTGAAATATTGGTTTTTTAACGCAGTCAAATAGAAATTAAGATAGTCTGTGAACATCTCTAGCTTTTCTTCTGTCCAAGGACCACCAAAGTTTTGTTTTTTCTTTTCACTCATTTTATATTCCCCTCTTTGTGTTTATTTTTTCTTTAGGCTTCGCCGTGGACCCAGATGACTACTTTGCCTAGGATGCGGACTGAGTCTTGCATGTCGCTTTTGAGCTCTGTTGGAGGATATTTGGGGTTGTCACTTATGATGCGTAGGACGTTGAGGATGCGGTTAAATTCTAGGCGTTTGACAAATAGCTCGCCGTTTACGGCAAGAACGTATATTCCATCGCCTTTGATAAAGCCTTTTACAAAGACAACTGGCTCTCCGTCATTGAGCGTTGGCTCCATGCTATCTCCGTCTACTACAGCTCCGGCAAAGACGCTGTTAGAGGGATACCGTCTTGCCACTCGCTTAGGGATATAGAGCTTCTCACCAGTAAGAGAGCCAGAGTACCAGTCAGAGCCGTGACCTGCTGAAAGATGTAAGTCAAGCATGGGAACTTCTACGCTGTCTTTGAGTGCTATATCTATATTTATATTATTGTCTGTCTTTACAAGGTTATTTGAGGTGGAATTTGAGGTGTTATACATAGAGCCAATGCCGGTTATGAGCCAGTGAAGATTGATGTTGTATTTATCCGCAAGCTGTTGCTTAAATTCATCTGGCACACTTCGCTTGCCTGTTTCGTACTGAGAATATGTTGTTTGTGTCATCTCAAATTGAGTTGCAAACATAGCTTGCGACATCCCTTTTTCAACTCTTATTGACTTTAAGTTTTCTCCAATCATACAAATTTACCTCAAATTCAAATATTTCATATTGACTTATATCTCAAATTGACTTAACATCAAATTGAGGTTAAAAGTAACCTTTTTGCAAATCTTATAACGCAATTTGAGTTTAAGCAAGGAGAATGTATGTCAAAAGACTTAAAGCTAGTTGAACCGTGGGATTATGAGCAGTCTGTAGAGACTACAAAGGTTTTAGTCTCAACATTTAAGAAGGTTAGTCTTGAGCTTGTGAAAGAGCTATATTCCGCTCGAATTTCACTTGAGCCACAAGGGCGTTCAGCCGTTGGGCAATTCTGCCCGACGGTTAAAACTTGGGAAGGCTACTGCAATGACATCGGACTATCCAAGCGTACAGCCAACAGCTGGCTTGCCCTCTACGTGCCAGAAGAAGAGCGACTGCTGACCACAGAAGAGATGAAAGAGCGAATAGAGGCCCGCTATCAAGAACTAAAGAGTGAGCTTGTATCGCACATTGGAGACCCGTCTTGGCGTCCAGAGGGCTGGATTAAGGCTTTTGAGGCTCGCTATCAGAAGGAGCTTAGAGATTACAAGCTAGATGTTATAGCACAGGCTAACAGCTTTGATTATGTAGACGAGGGCGGGCAGTTTTGGCTTTTTGACCAGCCATACCTTGAAACTCTTAGTGAGCGTATTAGCTCTTACAACACGGACTTAGTTGCATATCAGAAGCTTTGTACTAAATACAAAAAAGATGCCAGGCAGGACGTTGATATTCGTAAGCAGGTATCAATATTTCAGCTTACTAAGGCTGCTTTAGAAGACATCTCTGAACTTGCTCGTCCAGAGGTTGCTCGCTTTGTGGCTGAGCTTCTCATTAAAGATGCTGCAGGCACTCTTACTTATTAAGAAATCAAATTAAGGAGAAATATATGAGTATTCAAGTTTTTGCCTACATTGCAGTCCTGCTTTCTTGCGGGGTGATGATTGGTCTTTTGATTTCCAGCGTAGTGATTATTTCATTCGTTGTCTTTGCAGAGCTAAGGAGAAGTAGATGAAGAACTCAAAGAACACGGCTCTTCATTCGTATGCTTATCTGATTCTCAAAGACAAAGGTGCTAAGTTCTCAGATTTAGCTGATGTTTCTGGCTGTGCAAGAAACACTGTTAAAGACATTCTTCTTGGGCAAAAGAAATCAAAAAGAGTTCAGCTTGCCATAGCTAGAGAGCTTGGCTTTAACTCTTGGGAAGAGTTTGAGAAAAGCGCCAACAGTTTTTATGAAGACTTCAGAAAGAGACTGGAGGCTAACGTATGTGGATGAGCGCAACTAAACTTGCCCAGAAGATGGGAAAGAGTGTCCGCTATATTCAAAGACTTGCAGCGGAAGGTCGTATCCGTTGGAAGATGAAGGACGGAAAGTCCAAGCTCTATGACTCAGACTCCGTACCTCTTGAAAACACCTCTAGTTTAGACTCTTCTAAGACTCTTGTTCCAGTATCTTCTTCTAATTCTGCTTTATCTTCTTTTCAAGCCATTGGTGGCAAGATGAAAGAAAAAGACAAGCAGAAGTATATGGTCTTAGATAAGCTACGCAATATCCCAGCCGGGGTGACTAAGGTTCAGTGGTATGGCTCTGTAGCTTTCTTCTTTGGAATCTCTGAAGCAACAGTCAGACGCTACGAGAAAGAATTTGAAAAGACCGGCCTTATAGCAACAGCGCCAAAGGTATCAAGCAACCGTAGCTTTGATCCTGAGGCCATAGCTTGGGTTAAGGGCTATATGCTCAAAAGCTTAAGGGAAACAGGCTTTTGCACTAAGCAAAGCGCTTGGGAGCATTTGATAGAAAAAGCTCGTGAAATGGGCTGGCAAATAGGCTCACGAAGCACAGCTTTTAATATCCTTGGAACTATTGATTCTCAGCTGTTGGAATTTTCCACTGGTGGCAACCGTAGCCTTGATAACTTCTTCTATATAAGAAGAGACTGCACCAAGCTACGCCCTATGCAGATTGTCATTGGAGACCAACATATCTTCGATTACTGGGTAGCTGACTACAACACAGGCGTAATCTTCCGCCCAGAGTGCTATTGCTGGATAGACATGTGCACAAAGATGGTCTACGGAGTCGCACTAGAAACTCATGCTTATACATCTGAGACAGTCAAAGAAAGCCTACGAAATGGCATCATCCGCCATGGTCTATTTGAGAATACTTATAACGATAACGGTAAACCAGAGTGCTCTAAGGCCACTAACGAAGTAGTTGACGATCTTATGCATGCAGGTGCTGGCATGAACGATATCTGTGAGCTAGATAAGACAACTACTGGACGCTATGCAATAGAACTAGAAAACAACGAAGGCGTAGTTGATGCAGGGCCCACACAGGCTTCTTACCGGCGTATTTATGCACAGGTAAAAAACGCCAAGGCAAAGGATATTGAACGCTTTTTCAGAACTATTGAAGGCATGTTAAAAGACATGAATCTTCCAGGCCATGCTGCAACTCCTGGAGCAAGTGCTGCACAGGATGAAGTAGAGCGTGCAAGGCTTGAAAGAGATAAAGACCGTCACTTTCTTTTGGACATCTTTGAGTTTGCTAAAGCGCTTTCTGAATGCTTTGAAGCTTATGAGACTAAGATCCACGGAACCTTGGGAATGTCTCCACGAGACTATCTAGCAAAACGCAAGAGCATGGGATGGAAGGAAAATAGAGTTCTATCAGATTTGTCCGTTGACTGCATCATGATGGCTAGAACAAGAAGAATCGTCCGTCACGGCTTTGTTACTATTGCCGGACGCTATTACTGTGGCCCGCTTTTAACTAGAACCGGCGGAAAGATTGATGATACAGGCGTTTGGAACCACGAAGGAAAGACTTTGGATGTTCGTTACAGTCCATGGGATCCTTCCTACATCATAGCAAGAGTTCCAGATTCAGATGCGCCCTGGCGTCCTCTTCTTTTGGCAGATGCAGCAAATGTAATGCTAGATGATATCGCTCTACAAGAGAAGATGGCTCAAAAGAGACAACAGATGAAGGCTGTCAGAGAGGCGTTCAAGGTGGCAACGGCCATGGTGGGAGATGTCATCTATAGACCAGATAGAAAGCCGGATATAGAAGAGCAGACGCCAGTCATTAAAGAGCTTCCAGAACCAAAAGTTGTTCCTTTTAAACCAGAATATTTTGCCTATGGTTGGCAACGCTATGCCTGGTATTTGGAGATGGTTCTAAACGGAAACATGGAAAAACTAACCGATGAAGATAGGGCTTTTGCCCAATCTTATAAGGCAGGACAGGAATATCAAGAAAACGCCCAAAGGTGGGAGTTTATAGAAAACGTAATCAAAACAAGGGGGATCATGGCATGATCGAGTTAAAGAAAGCATTAGAAATTACAGGGATGTCACTAGGTGACGTGTCGATACTGATGGGCTGTTCTAAGGCACTCATTAGCAAAGTAAAAGACCACGACTATTCGAAATTTTGGGAGTGGGAAAAGAAGATTATAGAAGCTATGGTCCGTGAAGGTCGTCTTACTATGGAGCAGGCTGAACTTCTTCCAGAGGATGAACGTAAAGGTATTGTCATAGACGATACTAAATTCGTTAGAACAAACAACGTCATGGCCTTGGACTCACTAGCTGAAGATCTGTTGAATCCTCGTTCAACGCTTAACGCTTCTATTGGTGTTTGTACCGGCAAAGCAGGTTACGGTAAGACCACAACAATCAAGCATTTTTGCGCTTCTAATGACAGAGCTAGCTACATTCTCTATATGGATGGCTACAGTATTACCGGCCTTATGAGGGACGCTCTGAGAAACATGACTGGAGAGACTAGAAGATCTTTCATAGATATCAAAGATGCAATTAAGGACGCAGCTGCTGTCTATAGAAAGCTCCTTGTTGTGGATGAAGCAGACAGAATGCCTATAAGGCTATTAGAAGCTCTTAGGGGTTTAAACGAGTACTGTGGTCTTCCTTTACTTCTTATTGGAGAGCCTGCACTTCTAACAAAGGTTCATGCTGAGCCTAGAATAGAGTCTCGTATGCGTAAGCCTAGAGTTGAGTTTGCTCCTCTTTCCTGTGTGGATATAGCTCTCTACTGGAAGGCTGCCATTGGCTTGGATCTTACAGGCAAGCTTGAGATTCAGCAGATGCTACTGAAGTCCTGCAGAGGTGACTTCAGAATTATGGTCAACGATGCTCAACATGTAGTGCAGTTCATGAATACAAACAATCTTACAGAAGTTGATGAAAAGGTGGTACGTAATGGCATTAGATAAGGATGCAAGAACTACTTTATTTGGAACGCCAGTGCTGGCTAGACAAATTCGCAAATGCGTTCAAAGCAAGCAGAGTATTCCAGAAAAAGAGCTCAGAGCTATCTTCCAAGACGTCAAAAGCAATCTATATCACAAGACGCTAACCCAGCTTGGCAGACAAGGAGTTTTAGTTAGAAACAACGGAACTATTACCTTCCTAGAAGATGCTCCAGTTCTTTACGGCAGTCAAGCGGACAGAGCTTGGAAAGCAGCTCTTTTGCTTAAGACATTCAGCCTTGAGGAGCTTTGTAGAACAGCCGATATCAAGTGGGCATATGCTCAAAAACTTATGTCTATTTGGGTAAAGAAGGGTCTTGCTGTCAAGCTTCAGCCTTCACGTTCCAAGGCACCAGCAATCTGGTCTATGGCTGCTAAAAATTCACCAGTTAGACCTATAACTAGGAGGAAATAATGGAATCTTCAAACAGAAGAAATACGTTAATAAAGATGATTCATATAGCCAAAAACAAGGCTAAAACCTGTAACTGTGGACGTCTTTCTTTTTCTGAAATTTGCCCTTCCTGTGGCAAGAAAACTCAGAGGATGCCAGAGTTCTGGTATAGGAGCATCTTGGAAGCTATGGGCGGAGCCGATACCTGCGGTCTTATGGATGTGGATGGGCTTCAGCGTGTTATGGACACCTTTGATCAAGCAGGATTTAAAGCTTTAAAGCCAAATAAAACCAAAAAGAAAACAGCCTATCAACAGCGTTTTATCGTTGAAAAGGAGGCTAAAAGACTTCTTGGAGAAAACTGGAAACAACGTCTTAGCGGTTATGCCTATAAGAAGTATGGCCGTGAAGAAATCACAGAGTGCACTTACGAGGAGCTTAAGGATCTCTTTGGATTTGTGCGTAGAACAGCTAAATACGAAAACCGTAGAAAAGGAGAAAGAAAATGAAAAGACAAAGAGTTAATGACCAAGTTGTAGTTGAGAACAGCCGTGGAAAACTTGTGGCAGAGAGCACTGTAAAGCCACTGGATGCATTAAGAGATCAGATGGTTGAGATAATCTTTTCAAGAATTAAAGACCTTGAGGAACTGATGAAAAGCACAAAAAAGGCTTGCTTTGATGATATCTTCGCTTACCTTCAAACTGGTGCAGAAATCTATGGCGTTGACCTTAAAAGTGAGAAAGGCAACTACACTTTTACAAGCTTTGACGGCTCTAAGAAAATCAAGATTTATTACTCAAATACCATGGAAATTGCACCAGAGATTAAGCTTGCAAAGTCTCTTATAGATGACTATTTAAATTCAGAACTCAGCACCTCTTCCGCTGGAATTAAGGCTATAGTATCTGGAGCTTTCCAGCTTAATCAGAACCGTTACGATGCTAAGCGCCTTCTTGATCTTAAGACTTATAACATCAAGGACCCAAGATGGGAAAAAGCCATGGAAATTATCAATGACTCAGTAACAACAACACTTACTTGCCGTTGCATTTCATTCCAGGAAAAGGTTGGAGAAAGCTGGATGTCTAAGAATCTTAACTTCTCCACTATCTACGATAAGAGCTCTATTGTGGAGGCTTAACAGAATGGATATTCAGCCCGATTTATTCGTCTCAGCTTCAGTCTCAGTGAGAGAGCGACTTCTTTCAAATGCTAAAGATGGTGTTCTTTTTTATAGTATAAGCCAGGTTGCTAACTTTGTAGGGAAAACCCCTTACAGTGTTCGCTTTGCTATAACTACAACATACCATCTTGATGCACTGAAGCTTGGAGAAGAATATCGGGTTCCGTTCTTTGCTATCTTGGATTATATGGATTATTTGGAAGCTCAAAAAGGGCCAGAAGGAGAAGAAAAAGAGAAAGACTTTGACCCGGCACGTACAGCTCTCTGGTACTTTCTTTCTAGAAGATTAGTATGGAAAAACCCGGAGAAAGAAGGGCTGGAAGAGGGAAAGATTGTAGAGAAAAAACCTACAGGAAGCAGGCCATACGATTCCATGCCAGGCAAGGAAGAAGAGGCGCCATTGGATTGGTATTCTCTTTCGTGTCTTCCTCTACCTTTCTCTGCTTCTACTGCTGAATGGGCTCAGATATTAGGTGTTCAAGAAACGCTTATTAAAGAGGTTTTTCACACCAGCTGGAAGGATCTTATTCAGTGGCCAGAGATGTACGACTGGCTCATTTCTTGTGAGGTTATCAACTTTCCTATTCCATTTAATTCTTCTGAGCCTGTGGCTCTTTTATCTGAACAGCCTTCGCTGTTTTAACGCTTTTTAAAAGGATTTACATGATGAATAAATTATTTAAAATTACCGGATTTATAGCCTTGTTTACGGCCTTGATTGTGGCGGCTTTATATGCTTTTGGACAGGTTGGTTCTGAGGCAGTTGCTATTGTTCTTTTCTTTGAAA
>CAVJIN010000057.1:0-8442 GCA_963649615.1 bacterium | reverse complement strand
CTCGTATTTTAGAAGAAGATGTGCTTTATGAAACGGCTATTTTGGCTGTAAAGAGTCTTGCGGATTCTGAGATGTTTAAAGAATAATATGACTAAAATGCATTCTCAAATAAATGGTTCATGTAAGAGGTTTTTGCAAAACTGCCTTCATGAACCTTGGCTCTTTTTAATGGGCCGTCATCCTACATTTTTGACTGCCATAAATCTACATTTTTATGTTGACTTTTACACCATCTTGTCCCCAAGCTTTATGTAAGTGATATCTGTTGCCCAGACCTCATTTACATACCTAATCTTCCTATTTCTAAGAAGGTATGGATACTTCCCATAGCCTTTAGAAGCTCTTGTAGTAATGAACCTTGGAGCTACACCATGAAGATTTAACTCCTTGTAGATTCTTCTAATAGCATGTTCTGTGGCCCATTCATAGCCCTTCCTTAGAAGGTGATTTGACATCTTTATATAGCCATAGGTAGAGAAGTCAGTCCATTCATTAAGAATAATATCACAATGCTTATCGTGGATGGACTTAGCCTCTTCCTTAAGTTTACAGAGATAATCATCCTTGTCTGAGCTTCTCTTCTGGTAGTACACGCTTCTGGAAAGCCCTAAGATTGAGCATTGTTCCCTTACTGTGAGAATCTTGCTTTTCTCATCAATAAGGGTCCATAAGTCTTCTTTTCTATTCAGAGGCGCTGAGCTTTTTTTAACAGCTCTATCTCCATTTCCTTCTTGCCTATGACTTCCATGGCCTTCAGATACTTTGTCTTGTACTCTTCTGTCTCTTTCTCCGCCTGTTTGGCTTTCTTACTAAAGGTTCCTTCTACAAAGGCTTTTTTCCAATCTGATAGAGTACTTGGTGCCAGATTGTTTGATGCAGCCACTTCACTAAATGGCTTTCCGTCTAAGAGCTCAAGGATGCATTTCCTTTTGAACTCATCGCTGTAGGTCTTTTTCTTTCTACCCATACACGTTTCTCCTCTTGTATGGTAGCTCTTATTCGGATAATTTCCACTCCTTTTGTCTATTTTCTGCTCTTAGTATACTTGCAATATAGGTATTATTAAGAAAGAAGCATCTTTTTGTAATCAATGAACCATCTGCAGTTTCTGTTAAATCAGAGCTGTCTTTTCCTTTGGTTCTAACATGAATAATTGGATTCTCTGATTTCTTTGGCAGATTATAAAACTCTTTTAACAATGACCTTAACTTTGTTTTCTCCCAAACTTCTTGAACTGTATCCAAATCAGATTCAGGCATATTCCAGAATTTAACCTTCTCAATGTAATAATCTTTTTCATCCTGCGTTTTCCTGAAAACTACAAAGATGAACTTTGATACAAGTTCCTGATACAAATCACTGTCTTCCCATTCTTGGCTTATTATTTCCTTAAATTTTATATTCTTGAAAGACATGTCTTCTTTAGGCTTTCCGTTCTTTTCCAGTCTTATTGTCTTAATCTGAATATTTGCAGCATCAAACTCATAGAAGGATTTATTTTTTTCTGAATAGCCAAGAATTGCTCTCGCATATAAAGCAAACCTTGATTTTGCGGACGATTCAATATTTAACATTTTTCCAAGTTTTGCAGATGTTATTCCTATATAAGGAGCAAAAAGGGTTGTGACAGTTTCCTCTATGGATAGATTGCTACCATTTGCAAGAAATCTTGTCTGATTAAATCTGTTTTGCTGTCTGGCTTTAAGTGTCTCATATATGTGATTTACGTAGGATATCTTGAAACAGAATGCTCGCTGTTTAGCTTTAACTGAAGAATATGGCTGTGAACGATATGATGTTTCTGTTGTGGCGCCTTTTGTACATGCTCCAAGGAAAAGAGTGTCTCCTTCAGATATTTCCTCAGCATGACCGGATTTCACTTTTTCAAATATTTTATTCCAATCTTCTCGGATTTGAGTTCCATCCTCTTGAATGCACCTCCAAAAGTCAGCCAGATCAATCTTGATATCTTTGTTTTCCAATAATTTATCATATAAATACCAAACAATAAGAATTGTCTCATTTTTCAACTTGAAGTGTGATGTTTCAAAGGATTCGGTTACCAATTCATTGTAATTGATAATTCCGAGAACAATTCTTTCCTTTGGGACAAGAGAATTTGTTTTTTCAGACAGTTTCAATGGTGCTGCTTTCAATTCAACAGGTATAGGCCAAAAGTCTGGTTCAGGTCTATTGTTATTTGGTATTCCAAAATATGCTTCTTCAAGAAATTGTCCAAATGAACCTTTTCCGGTTTTGCCTTCTGCAACCTCTGAAGTCATAAGTTGAACATCAGCAACATCACTAATACTTTTATGTTCAAGGAGTCGTGCTTTTTCAAGTATTCTTTCTTCTGCTTTATCGTAATTCATTTAGTTCCCTAAAGAAATGGTATCACAGGTACATTAATCGGAAAACCCTTGATCCAAATGAAAAGAATTGATATTATAAATGTAATCGGAGGATTAATGGCAAAAAAAACAGTCATTGAATTATTCGCGGGTGTCGGAGGATTCAGGCTTGGACTTGAGAAAAGTGGATGGAAGACTCTTTTTGCAAATCAATGGGAACCAGGGGCTAAGACTCAATGGGCTTTTGACTGTTATAATAAGCATTATCCAAATTCAATAAACTCAAATGACGATGTTGCTACAGTAGATGCAAAATCAATACCTAACCATGAACTGCTTGTTGGTGGTTTTCCTTGTCAAGACTATTCTGTTGCTGCAACATTAGCTACATCAAAAGGAATTCAAGGTAAAAAAGGTGTTCTCTGGTGGGAAATCAGAAGAATCGTTGAAGAAAAGAGACCTAAATTTATTCTTCTTGAAAATGTTGACAGATTACTAAAATCCCCGGCAAAACAGAGAGGAAGAGATTTTGGAATAATTCTCTCTTGCTTGAATTCACTTGGATACTCTGTGGAATGGCGTGTAATTAATGCTGCTGAATATGGCTTTGTGCAGAGAAGACGCAGAATTTTTATATTTGCAACAAGAGATGCAAAGATTCAGAAGAAGCTATATAAATCATATAATGGTGGCACAATTCTTACAAAGGAAGGTTTTTTTGCTCCTGCATTTCCATGTATGAAAACATCGCAAGCGGATTCAAAAAGCATTAGTATTTCTAGTGACCTTATTGAGTTGTCAAACAAATTCTCCGCAACATTTGAAAATAGTGGCTATTGTATTAATTTTTCCGCAAAAACAGCTGACGTTGAATCTACTTATGATGGTCCTTATACTTTACTAAAAGATATTCTTCAAACTGATGTTCCTGATAAATATTACATCAAAGAAAATGATATTCCAAAATGGCAGTATATGAAAGGAGCAAAGAAGGAAAAACGTGTAACCAACGCAGGTTATGAATACTATTTCACTGAAGGACCTATTGCATTTCCGGATTTCTTAGATAGACCGGCAAGAACTATGCTTACCTCTGAAGGTTCAAAAAACAGATCTTCTCATATTATAGAAGACCCTCAGACACATCGTTTAAGAATTCTTACACCTTTAGAGTGTGAAAGAATTGATGGGTTTGAAGATAACTGGACTGAAGGCATGACAGACCATATGAGATATTTCTGTATGGGAAATGCTCTTGTTGTTGGAATTATAGAAGTAATTGGAAACCGATTAAATCAGATTCAATAAAAATTCAATATTTTACAAATATTTGACAAATATATAAAAATTTTCTTGACTATTCCTCGTCTAAACAATATTGTATTTTTACAAATATTGGAGGAATTTATGCCAAATAAAGAAACGAATAGAGAACGTTTTGTAAGAATTGCTGAAAATCGAACACAAAAAATTATTGACATGTTAGAATTGCT
This sequence comes from bacterium, assembly GCA_963649615.1. GTDB lineage: Bacteria > Spirochaetota > Spirochaetia > Sphaerochaetales > Sphaerochaetaceae > UBA9732. The sequence goes on along the minus strand of CAVJIN010000057.1, from coordinate 4,598 downwards.
AGGGAACTGCTCAAATCCATATAATTATGAATATACAAAAAAAGATTTGGACAAGATGTTCTCTGCTATTGATAGTGCTGTAAAGAATTGTAAATCCAAATTTTCTGGTTCATCAGAGAAAAGTTCTCGTTTTACTTTTGATTAATATTAGAAAAATATATTGTAAATATTGGAGGGATGTATGGCTTTGGATTGGAGATTTCCATCAAATCTTAATGGTGATATAAATGGAATAAATGACTCTGGCATAGAAACATTTGCAGATGATTCATATTATTCACTTGTAAGAGAAACTATTCAAAATTCATTGGATGTTCATAATACAAGTACAACTGACCCGGTTATTGTTGAGTTTAAGGAATTTGCCATTTTACGAAATAAGATTCCTGGTGTTGATAGTCTCTCTGAATCTATGAAAAGATGTCAGGAGAGTAATAAGGAAGAAAAGGCAGCTAAACGTTTTTTTGATAATGCTTTAGATGTAATTTCAAAAAATGAAATATCTGTTTTAAAAGTTAGTGATTACAATACCAGAGGTCTGGAAGGAAGTGATACATGTAAAAAAGGCACATCCTGGAGCCGTTTGATAAAAGAAAATGGTTCATCTGAAAAAAGCGATATTTCTGGCGGTAGTAAAGGCATTGGTAAGAATGCTGCATATGCATGTTCTGATTTAAGAACAGTATTTTACTCTTCTTTGGATATCGCGGGGTTAAAGTCTTATTTTGGTGTAGCAAAACTAATTTCATACCAAATGGATGATACTCAGTGGTCTCAGGGACATGGGTATTATTCAGATGATGATTCTTTTACTGCAATACATGAATGTTTTTCTTTTGATGAAGATGAAAGGAAATCACCAGGAACTGATATTTATATCATAGGTAACAGAAAAGAGTTAACACTCAAAACAAAAATTGAAGAAAGTGTCTTATTAGATTTTTTCATTTCTATTCTCAAAGGAAAATTAATTGTAAGGGTTCAGAATGAAGAAATTTCAAAAGAAACAATAGGCTCTTTTATTTCAAGACTTGATGCTTCTAGTGATGAACGCAAAACTGATTTATTGACTTATTATCATATGATGACAGGTAATGATCCAAACATTATAAAAATCAGCTTAAATTCAGAAGAGTATGGTAAAGATTATTCTTTTAAGGATAATGATTGCACACTATATCTTTATGGCGCAAAGGATAACCTTAACAGAAGAATATTAATGACCAGAGAAAAAGGAATGCGCCTTTTTGAACAAAAGAATATTCATGGAAGTATCAATTTTACAGGTATTCTTATGATTACTGGGAATGAAATGAATAGAGTCTTTAAAGAGATGGAGGTTCCTTCACACGATTCGTGGAAACCTACAAGAAACAACAATCCAAAATATTACGAGGATGTTTATAAAGAGTTACGAGAATATCTCAGAAATAAAGTTAAGGAAAATTTCGGAATAAGTTCAAAAAGTACAATAGATGCTTTTGGAGTAGAAGATTTTTTGCCAGATACGCTTGATACGGGAGAATCAAAGGAACTTGAAGGAAAGGTCCTGTCTTCAAAAACTCGCTTAGGTAACAAAAAAACAATGAAAGCCTCAACAAAGAGAACTAAAATTAAAGAACAAATCAAATTTGATGAGACCGCAGAAGGTTTTGGAACCGGAGCAGCAGGATTTCATCCAACACCAGGACCCAATCAACTTCCACTATTCCCAAATCCAGGACAACAACCAGGTCCAGAACCTACAGATATACCAATTCCGAATCCTCAAGGTGAAAAGAGTAAAGATACCTATAAGCAGATTGAAATACAAAATTCACGGCTAATGTGTAGTAATTCAAGTGAGGGTATTTATAAATATAGGTTTATTGTCCCAAACAATGCAAAAAACGGAAGATTGGAATTCTTTATTTCAGGTGAGCAAAGTGAATTTGAACTTTCTGTGATTTCTGTTAAACGAATCAAAGGCTCTTTTGATAGCTTAAATTGTAAAGATGGAAAAGTTTATCTGGCCAATTTGAAAAAAGGTGATGAAATCACATTAGAATTAAAAGTAGATTTTGATGACTATTGTATGATGGAGGTTGATTACTATGAGAGTAAAAAATAGATTATCTTCTTACCCGATTTTGAATCGATATGATCAAGCATCTCATGATTTTAGAGAAGGCAATACAATCATGTCTGACATTTCATTGCGTAGTGAATTTGAGAATTATATTTGTGATGTAGAATTCAATATTAATTGTCCTTCAATAGAAGCATTAATTAGACAAGACTATGCACAGTATTGTGTTCATGTTGAAAGTCCTTCTTCTTGTTTTAGAGAAGAACATCTTAGTAAAGAAAAAACAATACATTTCAGTTTTAGGAATACCTTGGTTAATGATGCAATTGAAATCAACACTTTTGTTGTATTGATTAAAGATTTCCCTAATTATCATTTACCTGAATTTCACGCAGATTATGAAAACGAATGTTTTGATTTACACAAGCATCAAATAATTGCAATTGGAGATGCTGTGAAATATCCATGTTCTAAAAAAGAAATGGATAAACTATCTTCAATAATAAAAATTAGGCGTATCGATAATGATGCTGACGGAGTGATGACTGTTAACACAGATGATGATTCAAATTACATTTTTGTTGGTTTACAAGCTGAAGCCTTTGATAGTTACTGTAATTTAGGAAAAAATATGTATCGCAAAACAGCATTGTCTTTGGTTTTATTTCCAGCTCTTGTTGTTATTTTGGAGAGGATGTATTTAGCACATAAAGAACTTGACGAAGATACCACTTCAAAACACTGGTATCAAATTATTGAAAATCAGCTAGAAAAAAACAATATAAAGATTGATAGTCTTGATATTCAACATTCTGATTTATTGAAAGTAGCTCAATCTCTCTTTGGTGAACCTATACGTTCTGCTTTTGAAGAATTGGACAAGATATCTGTGGGAGAAGAGTGAAATGAATAAAGTTCATTATTTATCAACTGAAGCAATTGAGGCCTTTAAGGCAGATTTTCAGACATATAAACATTATTTCTTGAATGAAAAAAATGATGATTTACTTGAATTATGCCTGCAAAATAATTGGTTACATGAAACAAATATTGATTATCCTAATATCAATCTAAATGTAGAAGATGATTATTCTGTTTCTGATAGGATTAATGTTGAAGCAATGTATGAGGGATTAAAAGGATTGCCTTATTCATATGCGACGGATGAAAGATTTTGGCTGGGGCTTATAATTACAGAATGCTGGGATTATGTCATTTATAGAAGGCATAATGAATTACAAACAAGAAATGATGAAGAAATTAAAACTTCATTTCTTTTTACTCGCGGAATTAAGAGATCTAATTACATTAATTGTGTCTCAAGACTTTGGTGGGCCGGTAAACTTTGTTATGACTCAGAATCTTCAAATCATTACAAGGCGGCTGATTTGATATGTGGCAGTGCATTTGCATCAAATATGCTTCTTCTGTCTTCTAGTAATGTTACAGCAAATAATCATGTGTTTTTAGGGATTATTGATTGTCTTCTTACAAGACAACAAAATGGAGAAAAAATAGGAAGGTATCACTACGTTAATGCTCTGCGATATTTAAACTCAATTGGAGGAACTTTTCTACTTGATGTTATTTCTCGACAGGAAATTTCTTCTATTGTTGACAAAGGACTCAAAAAACTAGGAACTGAACAACCTAAATAAAATTTTTGATATACCCTAATTGATTTTGAATTTTTACGCGTGAGACTGTTTGTCCGGTACATAGCCCGTTTTGGCTGAAGATTTGAATACCCCCTACGGCTATGGAAAGTGAAGGTGGTGAAGGAGTGAAGGTAATATACTCCGCTCCCGTATTTTATATTCTATATATTTATAATGCTTTTACGTATTCTGCAATAAAATAGCTTCAATTGTTTCACCATCAGACGCAATTGCTTGCAGAAGAATAAAATAAAAGGTGAAGGCATTGTGTTGTTTACCTTCACCATAGCTTCACTTCTTACTGCAAAAACTCTGAAAACGTCCTTTCTTTAAGGCGTACAAACTGATAATGGTTCCCGTCCTTTCTGTGGACAATAAGCTTTTCAGGGTCTATGTGAAGACAATCACAGAGAGTCTTATTGAAATTCCTCAGATGGACTAACCAAGGTGGATGTAACTTTTGACCATGATAAGGTTTGGTTGTCTCCTGATTAAAGGCTGAGCTGTTGTAGCGTGATAAGTCTACTGTTTCTCGCCATATAAAACACATCTTTCATGTCTTGTCTTGAATGAAATGTCACTTTTTGCAAAAAATGCTTCAAAAGTGATACAATTTGTACATATATCTGCACGACTGCTGAAATATGTTACAATTGCTAGGCTTGGTAATGAAGCAATAGTGGCAAAAACAACAGAGTGGAGCCGAGAAACGAAAACAGGCCACCTTTTCAGGTGACCTGTTTTGTTTGAGCGGACAGGGGATCGCCCTACAAGGCTCCAGAGGAAGGTCGCCTTTACGGGCCGCCTTTGCTGCGGACGCTCAACGTTTCGCGTCCTTCTACCGCAAAGGTTCGCTCCCCACTATGCCTATC
>CAVJIN010000056.1:0-8764 GCA_963649615.1 bacterium | reverse complement strand
ACGTATAGATAAAACCATCTTCAGCCGGATCTCCAGAAAATTCAACAAGATATTCTTTGTCGTAGCTATCTATAATGCCACCGATTGTACCAGCAGGAAAATCTTTATAATCATCATCGTGACCCAAAGCACGAACAGGTTTTTAATAGAGACACAATCACAGTCTTGAAATTTATTTTCTCTTTCAGTCATTTTTTCCTCCTTGTTTTCGATGTGTCTATATAAGCTGTTGCAAGCCTTGGTTTGTTTCCATTATATACAGAGGATTTTTTAGAGTCAAATATCCAACAGACTGTAACATCTTCAACATTCCCATTCTTTCTTTTACTCTTTTATAAGCTCTAAATCTTCGCCTTTCATATCCGCTGAATAATATGTTGGTAGTTCTTTCCCATTAAGAAAAACTTCAAATTCGACCAGAAAAGCATTTTCCGTAAAATGATCTATAACACAACACTCTGTACCTTTTGGAAATAACTTTGAAGGAAGATCTCCCCAATTAAATGCCAAAACATCTTTTTTTGTTCGTACAATAGAATAATCCTTTATCATTTTACTATCTCCAATGTTAATATATGAAAGCCGTAGTTAATCTTGGAAGACCTTCTTTATTATAAAAGTCAGATGTAGCAAAGTCAAATATCCACCCAACCTTCACTTCTGCTTCTCTTCCATTTATTCCTTTAACTAAAACATAAGAATAATAAGAACGTCCATATGCAGAAGTATTGCTATATTCAATTTTCGCTGATGACAATCCACTTCTAATCTGCTTTTCTAGGTATTTATAGTCGTCTTGTCCAATGCCTAGCACAGAATTGAAAACTCTCGCCTTATTACTCCCTCTTTTATTATCCGGGTTAAGACAATAACCTTTCAACTTCTTTTCCGCATTAATTATTACACTGTCTTTTCCATTACGCAGTTTATACATCTGATACTTTTGAGCAGTTCTTTCAAGTCTCACATTTTTTAAATCTGCGTTTTTAGATGCAAGTTTTCCCATCCATTGATTGTAGGTTTCATAAGGTTTTATTCCATCACCTCGCACATAGCGTTCCTGAGGTGGGTAGCCTTTTACTTGGTCTCTGGTTCTGCAACGACAGTTGATGTCGAAACTAGCAACACCAGAGTGTAGTGGTGCACTTACCCAGCCAATTTCTGGAACAAACCATCCTTTCTCTGGATCATCTTTTGGCTTTTCGTCTAAAGCTGCGTGAGCTGGTCTTGTTCTGCCGTCTAAGGTTGCATCCCATATTGTCTCTATATCACAGCCTAGTTCTCTAGCTTGAGCTGTTGCCTTTTCATGGCCATCAACTAAAACACGCTGGCCTTCAGTCCTGGCCACCATCAAAGATCTATAAGAGGCACCTTTACCTGTATGAGTTGCCTTGTTGCCAGAGACTGTGACTCCCAAGATTGAATCTATTCTATTTCCCAGAACCTCATAGCTATCGCCTCTGATGATAGAAAGTCCTATCTCTTGTTTAATCTTTTCAACTGTTGCCGTTCTGCTCTCGCTTAGAGCTTTTGAAGAGGCAAGCTTAGAAAAAGGACTTTTCATAGCTTCTTCTACAGCTTCCTCTGGAATAAGGCCCCAATTAAGTGCCATGCCCCCAGCTTGCTCTATAGCATAAGCATGACGATAAAAAGCTTCTTGGTACTGCTCTTTGGTTAGTACCTTGGTTAATGAATCAACCTCTTTTAATTTCTTTTTCAAAATGCTTTCAACTTGATCTTGAACAGACTTAAGCCGGTTGTATTTTGTCATCTGGGCATTGGTAAGCTTTCCGTCTTCAGCATACTTGTCATAAAGCTCTTTTAAAATCTTACGAATCTCATACAAAGCTGTGCCGTAAAGTTTAATGATGCTAGACTCTTCGTTTTGAAGAATCTTCGCAAGTTCAACTTGAGCTTTTTTATAAAGGGAATCGTACAAACTAGAGGCCATAAGAATCTTCTACTTCGTCTGTGGAAATAAGAGCGGAGGCAATAGACTGGCCTTCTTCTTCTAGGCGTGCAAGCTCCTCCGGAACGCTATCAACAAGACCAGCCTTTTGAAGTTGTTCAAGCTGACTCTTTCTGCTGATAATAGAAGTAACCTTGACAACATTATCAACAATAACTGTTCCTTCAGATGGCAAGTTGCGCTGCCACTTAATGGAAACTCCGTCCATATCCACATGGCTTGTGCCAAGCCAAGTGAGGAAGTTGTTAATAAGTCTAAGGCGCCTAACAAGGCCGTCATTAAAGCCACTTTGTTTGTCTCCAGCAACCATGATCTCAAATGTTGCGTATAGATACTTTAAAGCTTCTCCAGACTGCTGAGCCATTGCATCTTTATCATCTAAGTTGGGTATGCCAGACATAGAGAAGATAAGGCCTTCTACAACCTTTCTTAAGATCTCTCTTCCGGAGTACCTGTCAGGCTTAACTAAGTACTCTGCATCCCCATCATCATCTAGGGAAATAACACGCTGGCGGATAAGATTATCTACAACCTCATCAGAGAGCTCCATGTTCTTCATCTTTAGAATTGCATCAGAGAACTTACCATCTTCATCAAGGCCATTGGATAGAATCTCATCATGGGCGTCAATGAGTGCCATGATGCTTTCTATATCTCCAATGCCTTCTTCATTATTTCTATATTCTATTATAGGAACTTCACCAAACTGGTGAGCAATTGTGCGTGTATAAACTAAACCCTTTCCAGTTCTCTCAAAGTACTCAATTCTGTCATTATAATAAACTTCAACATAGTAGTTTTTTCCCACGTGCCAGAAATTGATTGCCGCCCAGATTTCCGGTCGTGTTCCATAAGTATAAATTGGAATCACTTGATAAGCAGGAAGTCTATAGAACTGCGGAAAGCCTTCTTCGTTGTCTACAAAGACAGCTTCAAAGGCAGAGCCATACATGGCTTGATCTTTAGCAAGACGTCTATTTTCAGTGCTTTCGTGGTTTCTATTCATTATCTTTTCCATCTCAAGCTGAAAACTGTCCCAGTCATCGGGCCAAGAGTAGGTGATAAGGCCCTCTTTAAACATAAAGCCCAGCACGCTCTTTATTAGCTTTCTGCCATATGGAACTGGAATCTTGTGATCGCTTGTGCTAGATAAAATGGCTAGATTTTTGCCTTGATAGTATGCGTCTGCACGAGCTATGTCCGAGTTAATGCCAATCTTGTAAGCTATAGCAGATAGAATCTGTTTAGTTGTAAGGGCTTTTGCCTCTGGTAGTTGATATATAGGGATCATATGTTTGCAAGCCTCCTCCAATTTTTAATACTGCTTGAGCCTTCTAGTTCAAAGCCCCCCGAGCCCTTCTTTTTAGTGGCTAATACTGCCATACAAAACGAGTCTACTTGGTCATCAAAGCCACCTGCAGGGAAGGCTAGAAGCTGATCTAGTAAGTCCTCAGTTCCAGGGCCAAATTTGATAATTCCGTTTTCAATCCAAGGAGAGACGGCCATAAGGCGCACGGCCTTGGAAGCTTTGCCTGGGCTATAGCCTTTAAGTGGAATAATCAGGCCTTCTTTAGCTGCATCTTTTGTAACCTGTTCTTTGTAGACAGCTTGAAACTGAACTGTTTCCATCAACATTCTTCTGTGGTGGAACATTCTATATTCTCTAATTATTCGAGCAGTGAACGCACTTGGACTTTCTGTTCTGCCTTCACTACGCACTACATATAGCGTTCCGTCTTTGTCTTTTCCTATGCTTGTCATGGCGCTCTGGTCATGAACTCCGGTTGCTGGGTCTATGCCTGCATAGAATTTTAGAGAGCTTGGAATCTCCTCAGCTTTTACTCTTTGAATCCAGCTTGATTTTACAAGCCTATCCTCATCTCCAAGAGGCTGTGAGAGATATTCTATTGCATAGGCTATAGAGCCAAGATCTTTTTGCTTTTTCTTTAAGGCTTCCCAACTATAGCGCTCAGGCCAAAGAGGGCGGTCATGGGCATCTCCTTCGCCAGCTGGACACTCTGCTGAAAAACGTAGGCCTATCCAGCTAGATTTTTTACCGCTTTTAATATCGTTTAAAAGTCTTGAGGGAAGGTCGTCTTCGTTTGTGATGGTGTTAACTACTACAATCAGAGCATCAAAGCCAAGAGGCTGAACAGTTCTTCCAAACCATCTATAGACTTGCTCTCTTATGACAGAAGAGTCGGCTTCCTTATCTTTGAAAGTATCGTCAACAATTATTAAGTCTGGTCTATGCTCTTTGTTTCTGATACCTCTAAGACTTCCGCCTTTGCCTTTGGCAACAACAGCTGTTCCGTTTTCTAAAGCTAAAAAAGACTTGTTCCAGGTCTTGCCACTTCCTTGTCTGTGTTGTGGTGTAAAGTCTTCTAAAATCTTCTCGTTTTCTTCTAGAGCAAGCTTGATGTTACTCATCTGAAGCTCTGCATCTTCCTTGCTGGCGCCAATGATGACTATAAAGTTTGCTTTCTTATAAAGTAGACACCAAAGAGGAAAAGCAAAAGTCATTCTTGTAGACTTACCATGACCTCTAGGCTCCACGTCTACAATTCCGTCAATATCTTTGGCAGGCCTGAAAGAGTCTCTGAATTTGCCTGGCACCATAGATTTAAGACGCTCGCACTGCTCTATGGTAAGCTCACGCGTCTGAATAACATCGTATAAAATCTTTTGGTATTCAGCTGGCTTACAGAAAAAGTAAGAGGGTAGGTAATACTCGCAAAAGAACGTAAAATCATGCTCTGCTTTTGCAACACGCTCTTTGGCTTCTGTCTTTAAGTTGTAAGATGCAGCATCTTCAAGTTGTGGAAGACGGCTTCTAAGCTCCTCTAAGGCAGTGGTCTTTTTCATTCCTTGACCTCCACATCCGTGATAACCTTACCAAGCTCGCTAAGTAGCTCAGGCTTTTCTGCTAACTGTAAAGCAAGTGCATCATAGATAGCTTTTTTTGCCTTCTCAACGCCTCTGTTGAAATTAAGACGATACTGGCTGACCTTAACTTGCGTCTCTCCAACAGATTTAATGGCTCTGATGAAATCTTCTGGCTTCTCAAAGTCTATTTCTTCCATATCCAGAATCTTGTCATAGAACATGCCAGTTAGAATTCCATTGATAGCTTCAACCATATCCATGCTACTTCCGTCTTTGACGTTCTCTAGGATTTGGCGACAGCTATCGCTAGCAATCCGATATTTTTCTGCTTTTCTTGCTGAGTTTCTATAGCTACGTCTTACTGCTTCCCGAGAGATGTCTATGCCCTCTTCTTCAAAAGAGGAGCTAATCTCCCTATGTGAGAGCTTGTCTTTATCGTGCATATCCACAATTCTCTGGTTGAGGCCTAACTCGTCGCTTTTTGATCTGCGTCCCATATTAGCCCCCTATCTCAGAGAGAACTCCCTCATCTTTGATAGTTCCTTCACAGAGGTCTATGCCCTTTGAAGAAATCTCCCAGTTTTCAATCATGTCAAAAGGTCCACCAAAAGGATCTTTACGAGAGCTTTTTATGACATAGCCTTTATCTTGAAGATAAGCCAGGGCTTTATCCACCTGTTCAGTCTGCCAATATTGGTAAAAGCTCTTATAGACCGATACTTTTGAGATGTCGCAGGGATATATATTAAAAAGGAAGTAAAGAACAAGCCCTCTAAGTTCTTTAGTCTTCTCTGGTGGAATACGTTTCATCTTCTTATTTCTCCTTTAGGTTCTTTAAAAACAGTTCTATATTTTTCATTTGCATTTCCGAGTTCTTGGTAAGACGAGCTTCCATATCTTTGAGTTCTGTTCTCCAGCCCCCAAGTTCAATGTAAAACTCTTCTCTTTTAAGACAGTTCTGTTGCAGGTTCTGAATTTTATCGTCCTGCTCCTTATCTACCTTTTTCTGATCTGTCTTATTTTCTTTAAGAGTCTTGTCTATACAAACAAGCTGCTTTATAGTCCAGGCTAAAAAAGCAAGAACTAAAACTAATAGGACTATCAGCGTTGGAACATCTCCAAGGCTTCTAGCAGTATTAACAACAGTACTGGTCATTTGAACCTCCTACTAAATTTTAGCCTTTTTTATTGGGTAGAAATCAAAAGGGCTACTCTAAGAATTTCTTCTCAAAGTAGCCCAATCAAATTAAGGGGAAAAACTCACTTCTTATTTTACAATACATTTAAACGCAGTTTCATAGGCGTTTATTTGGCTTTTACTTAGCTACTAGTACTATAAAGGTAGATAAGATGCCTAAAGCAGCAAGAACCATGGAAACGGTAGCTTCAGTTTTTAAGCTTTTCATCTGACGAGTCCACTCTGTTTTCAAGCTCGCTAAGGAGCTCTGAGACTCTTGTAGCAGTGTCTGCGTCTGCTCTAGTGTCTGCGATGACAGCACCAAGGAGTTCTGAAGCTCCTTGGAGGTGCTCTCCAACTGAGTCAGCCTGCTCTTGAGACTTTCCAATTCCGTCTGTGATTGCAGAAGCTTCATCTGAGCTTGTTCTAAGCTCTCCATTCGCTTGGCTGAGTTTTCCTGTTGCGTCTGAAAGAGCTGATTCAACTCGCTCAGTATTTGGCTGGTTGTCATCTGTTTTGGATCTTGTAATTCTCCGTCCGATGCAAAAGCCAAAAATGCCAAGCAAAAAAGCAAGTATAGCGTGAATAATAGTCTTAGTCTTTTCAAGCACATTAGGTCCTCTTCTTTTTTAGCACAGCATCAAAGACGCCCATAGATGCAAAGCCTACTATGGAACCCTGAACTAGGCCTACCATAACAAGAGAGTAGGCTACCATTCTCCAGCCTTGGTATGTAGAGACTATAAAGCCATAGGAAGTTGAAAAGACTATAGCAAGAATCCAGACAAATAAGGGAATTCTTCCTTTATCTGGCAGAATCTTATAAGCAATCTTTCTTGCTTTGCCTTCTTGACCTTCTGCTTTTTTCTCTAGTGCATCCTCTGAAAAAAGCCAAGTCTTTACCACTTCCGTTAGTCCTATAAGAAACGGAACCAGTGCCAAAAGTTGTGGCAGAATATAACTTTTCCAATCAAACATAACCTTGTCCTCCTGTCTTTAGTATGGCACTAAAAGACCCCACGAGTTCCAAGGGAGAAAAAGGTGGACAATTTTCATAAAAGAGATTACTTTTAAGCCAAGGAGAAAGAAAACAATGGCAAACCAAGACTTAGACTTTAAGTGGTTTCAAGAAAACATGAAAAGCCTCTATTTGGATTACCCTGAAAAGTTTCTCATTATCTCTAACTATGAAATTAAGGGTGCTGAAGATAATTTCAACAATGCATTACAGCAGGCCCTTAAATCAATGAAGGCTGGCGAGTTTATTATTCAACAATGCACGAAAGAAGATCTTGTCTGTCATTATAGCAATACGGCAGTGGTCTTTGCATGAACTATAACGAATGGGTAAAAAACGGCTTTGCTGTACGAACTTCTTTCAATGGAGTTGTTAATAGGCTAATTACAGATGTTACTATAATTTGTAAACCAGAACTTTGCTCAGACGAGCAACCTCATGTAAAAAATATTAAAGCTCTTTGGGATACTGGCGCTTCTGCCTCTTCCGTTGATAAACAACTAGCAAAAGAAATGTGTCTCGTTCCTATTGGCAAGGGTATTGTCTCCCACGCAAATGGACAGAGTGTTGTGAACAGATATACTTTTGACTTTGCTTTGCATAATGCTTTTGTTTTAAACATTCCTTCTGCATCTGAGGGCATCTTTACTGGTGGCGACTTTCAAATGATTATAGGTATGGATGTTATTGCCCACGGAGATTTCTTCTTTGGACAATATGAGAAAGACGGGAAGCCTTGCTCTTACTTTACTTTCTCTATTCCTTGCATTGACAGGAAAATTGATTTTGTAGAGGAGTTGAACTCAAAAAGAAGGGCTTCCACACAATCTTATGAGAGAGCACAACGCACAATCTCCAAAAAGAAGAAAAAGAGATAATTTAGAGGCATCTGTTAAACTGGCAGTCTAGACATTTTAGAGTTCTAGGGGCCAAGGTGGGGATAGTTTTTAATTAAATGAGTAGCCGTGCTCTAGTGCAACTTTTTTGATGCTTTCTTTCCACTGGATTTTGGGATTGTCTTTGTATTTTAAAAAGAGATTCATTATCTTTTCATCACACTGAGAGTCAACAAGCTGACCAACTTTGTCCATTGGGAATTTTCCTGCCGTGTTGTCTCTGACTCTTTTTACCGCAGAGTTCATCTTTCCAATCCAGATAGAACCGTTGACATATGAGGAAACCCTTTCATAAAGATTATCAAAGGCTTCATCTAAAAGAGGCTCACAAGAGATGCTTGTAGAATAGCCTTTCTCAAAGGCGTACCTTAGAGCTTTCATTCTCTCATCAAAGTCTGGAGCTCCCGGCTCCCAGAGCTTAAGAGTTTCTGAACTAGCAGATCCTATTGTAAATCTAAACTTAAGGTGTTCTTTTCTATCTAAAAATGTATCTACGATTTTTTTTGTGCAGTCAAAATTGGGTTTTGTCACCAAAAGAAGATTGTTGCCGTTTTTAATGAGTTTGGTTAAAACCTCAAGAGCAACCTCTATGTTGCCGGGTGTTATATCATGAGAAGAAGGTACCATAATATCACCAGCTTTCTTGGAATAAGATCTTCCTTCAAGGCTTACAGGCTCTTCTTTCTTCCATGTATCTGGAGTCTTTCGCTTGAAACGAATAGCCATGTCTTTAGCATAACAATAGACACAATCATTAGAACATCCACTCATAAAGTTGAAGTTAAACGGTGCCCATTCTTTTGTTCCAAATTTTAATT
>CAVJIN010000055.1:0-8781 GCA_963649615.1 bacterium | reverse complement strand
AGCACCGTAATCAAAAGTACGATAATACCTTTTTTCATACTTCCTCTATTAATAGTGGTTTTGTGTAATTTGTTTATTTGTAACAAGTTATATCAAAAAAGCAAAAATTCATGCCACAATTTTGCCACAAAAATTTACATAAACCCTCTTTAAAATATATATGGTAAGAATTATACTATGTAAAAATTTGCCATTTTTAGGCACTTTATAAAATGGGTATTTAGAATCAAAGTGGTACTTTTTGGTAGAAAAAAAGCCTTTGTCTTCGTAAAAAAATAAAGTGTGGTACAATGGAAGTATGCTTATTATGGGAAGAATTTAATGCTAGAAACATTAGGAGCAATTAGACTTAAGAACGAACTCTATAAAATTAATCCTAGGTTTTTGCACGATTCCCATCTTGTGCTAAAAACCTACCTTACTTTTCTTCTTAACTGTTCCAAAGAACAACCATACACAAACTACATATTGGATATTCCTAATGGCAAGGAGGAGCATTGGCAACACTGCACAGATGCTCTGAGACCAAAAGGATATTTAGATGAAATTCTTCGTTACTTTGCTCCATTGGAGGTATTAGATGTCAAGGCTTTGTTAGAACAAAAAGATAAATTGCATCTGAGCGAAGAGGATATTATCTTGAACCTTCTTATGGTTAAGGACTTGGATATTTCTCTTCCTATTACAGAAAGCAATAGAAAAACACTTTGGGAAAAGTACAGGAAAAAGGCAAAGGAGATAGCACAAGATAACAACCATTTTTTTAGAACTAGTCAACAGTTTTTTGCTTTTCTAAATTCTATTTTTTCTGTAGACCTTTCAAACAAAGCTAATGGATTAGAAAGTAAAATTGCAAAAGAAGCTAGAATTGCAACAAGTCTTCTTTATAATGAGCTAAACGTAAACAGAAGCATGGCTCTAGAAATATGTTCAGAGATTATAGAGAGGGATCTCTCAAGTGGTTTTCTGTCTGATTACGACTGGAACTGGTTTTATAACAATAAGGCTTTTGGACCTGTTAAATTTTTAGATAATGAACAAAAAAATAATTATAAAGATAAATTCCAAGAACTGATTGAGAATGTTAGGAGTGTGGAGAATCCAATGGATCTTCTTTGTGCACTTTGGGTCACAAAGAAGCAGACATATGACAGAAATTTGGAAGGAGGAAGAATAACTTCAAACAATTTAGAGGTTAGGCACTCAATTCCGCTAGAAAACTCCATAATCTTTAACATGTTCAGGTCTCAGGCATATTTTTCAAAAGAAAAAGTTTTAATTGTTTTTCCTTCTCCTTATTTCGTTAAAGCTTGGAATGAGGCTACAAGCAGAACCGTTAAAACACATTTCATTGTAGAGAACGAAGGGCTCAAGAGTTTGTATAATAAGGCTGTGCTTAAAAGAAGTCCAGAGTTCTTTTCCCTTAAAGAATTCACTGAAAATGTTCTCCAAATGTATCAATACGATAAAGTTCTAATATTTGAGAACAATGTGGATTTAGATGAACTCTCGCAATCATGGAAGACCTTAATGGATATGGTGCTGTCATTACAAGAATCAGATGTGTTTGTATTAGAAAAAGATAATTCTGTACATAATAGTGCATCAGTATTTCAGAAAGTTCTTAACTCACAAAATACAAGCATAGATGACATCGTTTTATTTTCTGAAAAGTTAAGTGTGGTAGATGAAACAAGTAAGAAATTTCTTTTGCATGCTTCAACAAAGGAAGGTTCAAAGCAGTGTCAAGTTGCTTTTTATTGTTGTCCATTTAGGCGAAAACAAAGAGAGAGACGGTATAAAAACACAGAAAATGAAGAGCAAGCACTTTTTTCAATTGGAAAGGAAAGACTCTATATGGATTTCGAGCATTTCCATATGGTTCATGAGATAACAAAACTAAAAGAAGGGAGACAAACCTTAAGACATTTCTATAAGGAACAGATTAAGAATAAGACTAGTGTAAGAAGCAGAAATGATGTTCATTTTTGTAAGTTCTCACAAGAGGTTCTAATACAATACACTGCTAGTGAGGTTTGTATTCTAAAAGACCCAAATCTTAAATATGGACTCAAATATGAAAAGATAATAGACAAAACTGTGATAAGACTTCCGAAGAAAATAAAGGATAACACCGCAGATATACAGCATTGGCTTTTAAATGAATACCCATTCATTAACACCAAGATTACAAAAATAAGGGAAAATGCATCAACTTACTTTAGAGAAGCTCTCGTTAAGCAAAATCTATGTTTTGCAACTTTTTGGTATATCTATCCTGAGCTTACAGAAACACTTATAGAAAAATATGGTTATGGTGTATCGTCTTTTCTTAAGATTTTTGCTTGTTCTGATATGGCGAGAAATAAACAAATGGATGATATAACAGAGAGCGAACTGACAGCTTTTCTCGACAGTATGATGCTAGAACTCACTCTTCCTATGTCTGAAGCAAAAGAATCTCTTGCCTTTATGTTTAATGTTGCAATAGAGAAAGGTCATTCTAGGCTAAATGTTTTTAATCTAGAAGAAGTAGGAGAAACTAAAGATTTATCATCTTCAAATTTTTCTGAACTCATTCGAAGCCTTAAACAAAAGACGGCCTCATACATGCAGTTAAAAGTGTTATTTGAAGCAATAAAACGAAAACTGAAAACTAATAAAAACGAAGGCTGTGCTCTTCTGTTTAGATTCTTAACAGGATTAGAGACAAGTATTGTATGTGCATTAAAGTGGGAAGATTTTGTCTACGATTCAGACTTTGGATTCTATTATTTTTGTATATACAAAAGAATTAATGCCACTGGGAAAGAAGAAAATCTACCTTCCTTATCTTCATTTAGACTTTATCCTTGCAGTCCTCTTCTTGCCTCAAGACTTGTTGAAAAGAAGAAAGCTCTAAAAGAGAAACTCTCCGATTGTGATCTAGATAATAGATATATTTTAAATGACGGGGATTCTGAAAATAAGCCATTTTCTACTTCACGGCTTAAAATTCTTTGGGATAACCTTGCAAGAAACTGCAAGTGTAAAGATTTAATTGTTTCAAGCCTTACATCTAGTGGGAAATACAAAGATACGAACCTTGCCAGCTATAGCGGAGATATGGCAAAAGAAAATGCCAAATATTGGTTTAAGAGAGCTTGTTCTTTAGTCCCAGACGAAATTAGGTACTTAATGGGAGGTGTTTGCCAAACTACGTTCTATCACAATTACTGCGATTTAATGAACCCTGCATCTCTGTATAAACTACATCTAAAACTTGCACGTCTTGATGCAATCCTATTATACGACGATGTTCTGATATATAAGGAAGGACAGATAGAAAACGACTCTTTTCAACACAAGTTTACATTGTCAGGGCAAAAACCCATGATGCTGGATTTAAGTTTTAAGGCTAATACACATATAGAAGATATAACAGTTGAGGTTCAAACAAAATTTGGAACAGAAGTTCTTTTAAGTAAATTATTGTCAAAGGAGGAAGAATAAGTTGCAAGTTGAATACAGAACAATGCTTCCTAATGGATATCCTCTAAAGACAGTGGATGGGAAAGACACATTCTATGGTACAGTAGTGCGCTTTTTCGATAAAACGGATAGTAATACTGGAAGTTATATTTCCAGTGGGTGGAATGAACCCGCAACATATGAAAAGAATCTAAAGATTATTCTTGGAATCTTAATAATTGGAAACTTTACAGAAAACCAAAAATACAAGGCTTTAGAAGATTTCGATGAAGAAGATTATTGCGATATAGTTGAGTGCGTTAAAGAAAAAGAAAACTATCCAGAAGAGTCTGACACGTGGGGTAGACTCAGGGCTTTGTTTTGGAAAGTCTACAAAGTTGGGCTTGATAACCTTGGATTTACTCAAAAAATATTTTGGGGTACAGATACATCTCTCCTAGAAAGTAATGGGAATTTGTCAAAGCTTTCTAAAGGCGAAGCTAAAAGACTTTTAATCCCAAGGTCTCTTTCTCTAAAAGAAGAAATGCGACTGATAAATAATTTTAAGAACTTGGATCCTTTGCAGACAAGAGGACAAGAACTTGGTCTATACCTGATGTTTTTCCTTGGACTACGAAACAATGAAGTTTGTGGCCTTAATTTTAGTGACATTACTAACAGTATCTATTCTGACAGTTCAAGGTATGCTGTCGTTGTTACAAGGACATCGGAATATAACTCTAAGAGTCTAAAAGCTGGGGGAAAAACTAAGAATGCTGTTAGGATTGTACCAGTTGTATCTTTCTTGCAGGATTTCATAGAAAAGCGAAAGGAGGGAATCAGCAACCTAGTTAACACAGATATTTTCTCATTACCAAATGGAGTAAGAGATGTTGGAGACCTTCCAATTGCGTGTCATGAAAAAGACTACGGCATAAGGTGCACATCGGCAGACCTAAGCAAAGAAAGTTCAGCTTTCTTTAAAGATGAAGATACAAAGAGAAGAATCACTGTATTGTCAGGGATCTTATCCTACATTGGGGATCTTGGGATAGAAGAAAAAGATCCTACTACGTATTTACTTAGAAGAAATTTTGCTACGCATCTTTATGGCATTGGACTTGAAGCATCTGAAATACAATATATCATTGGGCATGAGATAGAAGCTGTAGAGTTAAATAGAAGTTTTTTGTCAAATCAGGACTCGCTTAACAAAATGCATGAGGCCTTTGATAGACATAAGTTCTACGCCATATATGATATGGAATCTTTTAGGCAGAAAACAATAAAACACATTTCTCTTTCAAATATAGAAAAAGGGGAAACAATTCATGTGAGACTTGTGTGCAAAGAACCTTGCGACACTGTTGTTATTGGTTTTGATAAAAGCAACATTTCCAATTGTAAGGCGATTTTATCTAGCGTTCCAATTAATAGGTATCCTGAAAGCGTAGATATTACTAGTTCATTTTGCAAAGACGCGGTTTTTAGGTGAGATTTTTGGTTTAAATCTTTGCTTCTGTCTCAAAAAACAAGATTCTATGCATTTTCTTAGCTGTTTTTCAGCAAAAAAACTCCTCAAAGCTAAAAAAAGCTTGACAACATTTGGAGAAAATATTCCTTTGTGCGAAAATATAGACATGGGAAGTTTTCCCTCATAATACTATTTGAAGAGGAGCGTAATATGTCTTTTTATGCCCACATTAGGGATCTTAAAACAGGTAAAATTATTACAAAGACCCCAGTCAAAGCCGATGAGGCCAAAGATTTAACAGATTCTACTAAAAGATTTTGCTGTCCTGGCGAAGTTGAGGGAATTCTATGCGGTGCTGATTTTGAAAATCACATTTGTGCAAAAGAATCACCATATAAAATAGAACCATATTTTAGGTTAATGAAAGGAAGTCTTCACAAAAAGAATTGTCTCTATGACAAAGCAAACAAGAAAATCGACTGGAAAGCAGAAAGTACAAAAAAAACAGCAAGGTTTAGTTTTAAAGAAATTATAGATTTCTTGCAAAAGAAAATCACATCAAAGGACAAGAAATCCAACAAAGCACTCGAGACTCAAAAAGAGACAAAGCCAATACCAATAGAAGAAATTATGGCTCAGATTCCTTCTGAGTATTGGGACAAGGATACTCAAAAGTGTAAAGAAAACTATAATTTTAGAGTATTCAAAGAAGAAAATGGAACTATTGTAGATGCAATTGTAAGAGATGCAAATACAGGCGAAGAGAAATGGAGTTATTCTAAGGATTTTAAGGAAGATAATAAGAAACCTATAAAGAGGACAAGAAAAAAATATGGAATAATCGAAAAAAAAGCAATGCAATTGTATCATGTTGCTGCAAATGCTGATGAGGAAACAAAATCTAAAAGTGGAGAGAACATCTTGGATATTTCTGTTAATTCTCTTTCTTTTATGCAATTTAGAAAAGGAGAGAGAATGCTTAATGGACCAGGCATTTTTGTTGCTCGTAGATATAATCCTGCTGACAGCATAAGAAATCCAATAATGGAAATGACAAAAGAGAAGTCAATAGACTTTTACAAATGCCTTATCTTTTATGATGCTTTTATGCCAGATGGAACAAATCATTTTAATAAGAGAACTGAAGATTTCCCCATTATTGCTCTTGTAGAATGTGATACGAAAGTAACGAGAGAACTTGTTTTAAGCCTAATTACGTCAACAAACAAAATAGATAGAAAAGGAAAAACAAAACATGGTCCATATTTTGTCATTGCTTGTTATTGGGAGAGTGTAGATATTCCTATAGATGAAATAACTAGAAGAGTTGTTATTGGAAAAATTTTCAACAAAGACCAGATTGTTCAAATCCCAGATAATGAGAATGAAGAGGAAAAGGAAAGGCTTACATCAAAAGGTAATATATCTTGGCCTGAAGACTAAAAAGGCGACTGCATAATGCAATCGCCTAAGGCTTGGATGTACTAAAGAACTGTTGAATTTTCTCCTGTGCGCCCTCTAACTGGTGTGCATAGCGAAATACAATTCGTGCTGAGTTCTGGCCTGTTCTCTTCCCAATTTCAACAGGGTTGGTGAAGCCTGCTGCACAAAGCATACTAATGTGAGAGTGCCTTAAGTCATGGATTCTGATCTGCTCTAAGTTGGCTTCTTTTGCATGCTCGTTTAGAGATTTTCTTATTGCGTAACGAGACATGGTGAAAACTCTCTCATTTCTTCCAATCTTATTGCTTGTGATGTAGGATTCTAGCATTTTAGCAACAAAATCTGGAATCAAAACTTCTCTTATGCTCGCAGTTGTTTTGGGCGAGGTTACGAAGTCTGTCTTTTGGCGACGAGTGTAAGTTTTAGTAATAGAGATAGCCATTTTCTTATTGTTAAAATCTGCTGGAGTAATTGCCAAAATTTCGCCAACACGAAAGCCTCCATACATTAAGAGATTAAAGAGAACTTGTTCTTGTGGATCTGTAACAAAGCTAATAAAAGACTTAAATTGTTCCTCGGACCAGCATTTCTGTTCACTGCTATCTGCACCTTTAACGTCAAAACCTGCCTTTATTGCAGCATTACTTTCTAGGTTTGCAACTTTCATTGCGTAATTTAGCACAATCTTCAATACAGTGTAGGCCTCTTTTAAGTACGATGTTTTACGGATTCCATCTCTTTTCTGGTTCTTTTCTTTCTGTCTTAAATTCTGCCACTGTAACACTTTCTTTGGAGTTAATTCAGAAAGTTTGCAATTGCCAAGAATGGGAATAACTTCGCTATTTAGGAGGTATTTGTAGTTCATCCAAGTGCTGTGTTTTACTCTGTTAGCTTTGTCTGGAAGGAAAATGTTTTCAATAAAAGCTTTAAGTGTAATCTCGGATGATTCATTGTTATCTGCTTTAAAATCGTTCTCATATTCCAAAGCTTCACGTTTTGTTTTAAACCCAGTCTTACGCTTTTCGGAAAACTGCCCATCAAGACCCTTATAACGTAGCCTTACTTGCCACGTGTTGGTTTTAGAATCTTTACTCACGGCCATATACCATTCCTCCATTGACTTTGTTCTCAAAATAGGATTTGTTAACTTTACCAGCCACTGTCACGTAACCATTTTTAGAAAGTTCTCTGTTTATAGTTCTAATGACCTTGTATGCAGTAGGAATCGCTATTCCCATATACTGAGCTACATCCTCAGCGTTCAAAAATCTTTTTTCCATTTTTTTCTTTTCCTTTGCAGAACTTCATTTTCTGCCTGTCGATGATGAATACCCACATTGCTCCCCTTTGTAGAGGAGAGCTTTGGTGGTATTTTTTTTACTTTTTTTATTTGCCGGCTATATTACATGGCGTGTGATAGAGTTGGTTTTAAGCCAATGACGGAAAGTGTGGAGGCGAGGAACTCTAATGTCACCCCAAAACGCAGGTGCATCAATGCAGACAAAGGCACTTCCTGCATCTCCCTCTTTCATTGCAACTGTGATGTTGTCGTATGCTATCTTTATCGAACTTACGCCTTTGGGAAGATGTGTGCACAAAGTACCTTGCACATCTCTTGCCAACTGCTGATTCTGGACAAGAATTGTTCCATCATTCCCATCGTAAAGAGTAAACTTGATAAAGAAATCCGTATTTTCCGCCCTCCACAGAGAGGTGGATAAATGGATATTTGCTGTAACGTCCATTGGAATGTCAAACCACGTTCCTATAAAAATCATTTAATTCTCCTTCTGGGGGCCTTAGCCCCCATTGTTTAGTTTCGTTTGTTCATTGCGTTTAACTTTTAGAAGAAAATCGCATCAACATTTGGAACCTTTATTGAGACAGTTTCGCCCCAAATGTTTGCCTTAAGAATTGCCTCATCGCTGACATTGGTCAGGCTACATTCGATATCTCCAAGGTCTAATCTTTCTGGGACATCGTAAGCATTAAAGAATGACACTCTCTCATCGCTTTTTATGACATCTATTGTTTTGGACGCATAATCTTCAAACGTCGCATGACCATCTCTTTCAATCCGTTTGATAAAGAGCTTGTGTTCTTGGGTTGAAACGTCATTCAGGATTCCAATTTCGACTACAACTTCAGAGAGGAAAGTTGTCACGGAAAAAACAATGTTCTTGGTTGGTGTGATCATATTCACACCTCCTTTTTATTCGCCGTCTTTGACGGTCTTGGTTGAGAAAGGAAACAACGTTTCCATTTTTATTCCGAAGGGGCAAGAACCGCGCTCAGCGCGTGAGAGCCCCAAAATTTGGTTAGTTTTATTTGTAGGCTTATGCTCTTGAGTAAATTCTGGCACAAAGGAACTTTTTACCTAAATTTTGCGCACTTTTTGGGATGGAAACCCACAA
>CAVJIN010000054.1:0-9027 GCA_963649615.1 bacterium | reverse complement strand
TTTGGTTAATGCATAACCACTAACTTATATACCGTTGACAATATTAACGGGCCTTTCACCTGCCTCGCAACGTTCAAAATTTGCAATAGCATTTGTAAGCATTCTTGTAAAGGCTTCATCTGTCATTCCACCAACGTGAGGAGTAATAGTTAGTCTCTTTCTTCCTGATTCTGAAAGATTAAAGATATCCAAATCTCTTGGAGCACTATCAGGATCAACAACATCTAAAGCCACAGCTCCAATTGTTCCTTTTTCCAAAGCAGTACAAAGAGCTTTTTGGTCAATTATTGCACCTCTTGCAGTATTAACTAGAATTACGTCCTTCTTCATTTGAGAAATACGCTCTTCATTGATCATGTGCAAAGTTGAATCCAAAACAGGAACATGAAGAGAAATAATATCAGAATTCTTGATTAACTCATCCAATGTAACTTGTGTTACATCCAAGGCTTTTTCATCTTCAGGTTTTAAAGGAAAAACATCGTAGTAAATAACATGACAGCCAAAAGCATTAGCACGTTTTGCAACCTCTCTTCCAATTGCACCAATTCCAACAAGACCAAGAGTTTTACCAAAAAGTTCGTGCTCACCTTGTGCCAGAAACTCATTCTTACAAGCATCGTATCCAATTTCATGAATTTGTCTGTTTGTAAGAGCAATTCTACGCTGGGCTGCAAGAATCAATCCTATTGTATGCTCTGCAACAGCAATATTGTTTACAGCCCTGTTGTTACAAACAAAAACACCTTTTTCTTTGGCTGCGTCACAATCAATTGCGTTAAAACCAACACCTTCAACATGAATCATTTTCAATTTACTTGATTCAATTACTTTTCTTGAGACTGTAAAGTCAGAGCCTGTAAACAAATATTCAACACCATCACAGGCTTTTATTAATTCCTCTTCACTACATAAAGAGTCAAGAAACTTAACTTCCCAGTCTTTAGAAAAACTAATGCCAAACCTTTCAAATCTCTTAGGAGAAACCGTAACAACCACCTTTTTCATTTTTTCTACTCCTTTTCATCTCCATAGATAAATTCTTGAATTCTGCCATTGTCCAGCTTATTTAGCAAAGCAAGCACTCTTCCTATGCCAAGAGCTGCAATAACAGTTCCCTCTCTAACTCCTTGAATTTTTCCAGTAAAAATCAAAGAAACAATAATTGCCAAAACAACACTGCAAATATCAAAAATGTTCTTTACTAAAGCTTGACTTTTGCCTGTTTTTTCAGCCAAAACATTTACCAAACCATCTCCAGCTTGTGGTATTAAGTTTGCATGAAGATAAAGCTTAAAGCCAACTGCAACCATGATTGTAGAAAGCACAATCATTGAGAACTGTTCTAAATAAGTCTTTGGAACCCAATTGGTTATCAATGAACCTGTGAAAGAAACAAAATAACCAAATAGGATTGCACAAGGGACCTGCAGAACTTGAAGAACTTTAAAATCTTTACCAAGTAGAACAATTTCCGCAAGAACGTACACACAAAAAACAATCGCGGTGGTTAATCCTAAATCAAGATTAAATGCTAAACTAATAGAATTAGCCACAGAACTAACAGGAGAAACGCCTAAGGTTGATTTTTTAGAAATGGATACAGCAAAAGCCAAGATAAATAAACCTAAAATGTAAAATAGAATTCGCTTAACCCACTTAGAACGGACGCTGTGCTGGTTCTTCATAAACCCTAGCCTCCTCCTGCCCTGTAAGAACTCTGTACGCCCCATTTGCTAAAGCTTGCATTTCATTCTCCCCAGGAATTACCGTAACCGGAGCAATAAACTTAACTCTTTTTGTAATTCTTCCGCAGAACATTTTGCTATATGCAATGCCTCCTGTAAGAATTATTTGATTTACATCTCCCTCTACAACAGTTGAAAGTCTTCCAATACTTTGAGCAATAGTAAGCGCCATGGCATCATAAACAAGATCCGCATAAGAATCACCATCTTCAATCATTTGCTCCACCTTACGTGCATCTGAAACTCCCAAATGGGCTGTAAGTCCACCTTTTCTCTGCAAAGTTTTCATTGTTTGCGCGTAATCTAAGTGATTTACATCAATATATTTAGCCAATTTAAAATCTGGTATAAGACCGGCACGCTCTGGGCTAAATGGTCCCTCATCATCACTTATCATATCAATAATTCTTCCTTTGCTTTGCAAAGTAAGAGTAATACCACCTCCAAGGTGAGCAACAATAAGATTTTGTTCTAAGTAATTTAATGAATTATCTTTGCAATACTTCAAAGCTGCGGCTCTCATGTTCAAGTTATGTCCCTGCCCATGACGTTTAATTTCTTTAAGACCTGTAATTCTTACAACATCAATCATTTCATCCACAGTTACAGGATCATAAATATAAGCCTTCTTACCAATTAAACGAGCAATCTTTAAAGCAATAGCAGCCCCTAAATTACTTGCATGATGATTCATTGGTCTATTTTCCAAAACATCCAACATCACATCATTAACTTCATAAGCTCCACTTTTTAAAGGAGGAAGAAGTCCACCTCTAGACATGACACAAGAAAGTTCATCTAACGAATTTCCATGTTCTTTTACTGCATCTACAATTGTTTGATATCTAAAATCTAGTTGTGAATAAATTGTTGGATATGACTTAATTACAGCAATATCATGCTCAATATTATCTTGCCAAAGTTGTTTTTCGTCCTCATAAAGTGCTATTTTTGTTGAAGTTGAACCAGGATTAAGAACTAAAATCTTCATTCTTTAACTCCTTCTTTAGAAAGACCTTGTGAAACTAAAGCTGCAAGAACAATAGAATTGAACTTTTCAAAAGCATCTGAACCACGGCTTGTCATAATTGCTGGCACCTTTGCTCCAACTACAATACCTGCCATTTTTGCTTTTGCAGTAACAGTAAGACACTTGCCAACAATATTTCCTGCATGGATATTGGGGAAAATCAAACAGTCAAAATCGCCTGAATATGGACAATTAAAACCTTTTTCCTGTGCAATTTCCTTACTGAGTGCGCAATCATAAGAGATAGGACCCACAACCTTACACCCAGAAATTTCACCACTTTCATTCATTTCTTGAAGGGTCTGGGCCTCCACAGTTTCAGGCATTTTAGGATTAACTTTTTCAATAGCACAAAGAACACCTATTTTTGGATCTTCGCATCCAATAGCATGGAAAACTTTAACAGCATTATTAATAATAGCTTTTTTATCCTCCAAACTTGGATACATAACCATTCCACCATCACTGAACATAACTAATTTGTGATAATTAGGAATTGCCTTAAAATCTAAGTGAGTAATCAAGGATCCTGTTCTTAAGTTGTTTTCCTTTTTTACAATTGGCCCCAAGAAGGCTTTGGTTTCCATTAATCCCTTCATAAGAGCTCCAGCCACACCGGCATTAACAAGATCAACAGCTGTTTGTCCCTCAGCTCCAGTTTCACAATCAACTATTTTATAAGAAGCAGGATCCTTGCCTCTTTCTTTTAACAATTCAGCAATCCTATCTGCGTTTCCAACCAAAATAGGTTCAATTATTCCTTCTCCTTGTGCATGTAGAACAGCATCAATAACTGCTTCATCTGCTGCAGCTGCAACGGCTAAAGTACATTTAACAGGATTTTTTTTTACTGCTTCAGCCATCTCTTCAAAATTTTTATAGTACATCTATCATCTCCTACAGAGAATCTTACAAAATTTGCAAAAATCTCTACAAAATAGCCAGCCCCTAGAGACTGGCTAAACATCAAATTGCGTATCCGGCTTTGTAGGCCTTGATATTCAAATCTACAGCTTTCGCGGGCACCATTTTAGAGATAAGATCCTTCCAATCCACATCCTCAAGCCCCATCTTTTTTACAAAGGCACCAAGCAAAACAATGTTCTGTGCCTTGATATTGCCTAACTTTTCTGCTATATCAGCGGCGTTTACGACCATCACATCAACACCAGCAGCCTTAATTGACTCAATAATATCATGTGGATATTGAGCGGCTCCTGTTAAAACCGACATTGGATAAATTTCCCGTGTATCGGTAATGAGCTTGCCACCTTTCTTCAGGTAAGGAAGAGCTCTTGCAGCCTCAATCTTCTCAAAAGAGATAATCATATCTGCATCGCCAAAACCCATGTTTGGAGCATAAACCTTGTCACCAAATTTAATTTGTGTGGTAACACTTCCTCCTCTTTGGCTCATTCCATGAATTTCACTCATTTTCACATCGTAACCACGTTTAGCAAAACCAGCAGACAAAATCTTTGAAATAAGAATTGTTCCCTGCCCACCAACACCAACTAGAAGAATGTTTTTTGTCGCCATATTATGCCTCCACCTTCTGAATTGCATCAAACTTGCACATTTGAATGCAAAGTCCACAACCAGTGCACTGTGAAACATCTATTTGAATCTTGCCATCCACAAATGAAATGGCTGGACAAGTAAGCCTCATACAAGCCTTACATTTTTTGCACTTATCTTGATCTACAACGCAATGACGAGCGCCTCTTGCCTTTGCAATTTCCTTAATCATTACACAAGGCTCTTTTGTGACAATTACATATGGTCCTGGGGTTGCAATAGCTTTATCCAAGGCCTCTTCAACAGCCTTAAGGTCCAACGCATGGACAACAGAAACCCTGTCATCTCCAATATCGGTTGCTTTAATAAGCTTAACAAGGTCTACAATTGGAGTTGGTTCACCCATGAGATTTTTTGCGGTCCCTGGATTATCCTGATGCCCCGTCATAGCTGTGATTGAGTTATCAACAACAACCAAGACACAATTTGCCTGCGACGCAACAATATTCACCAAGCCAACTAAACCAGTATGGAAGAATGTCGAATCTCCAACAATTCCCAACGCTTTTCTGGTATCGCCTTGTGCTTCAAGTCCTTTAGCTAGCCCGATAATAGAAGAAGCCCCCGACCCCATACATATTGAGTAATCAAAGCCATTGAGAGGTGGATTTATGCCCAAAGCATAGCAACCAATATCACCAACTGAAACAATTTTCTTCAATCTTGTTGAAAGAGCATAGAAGAAACCCCTATGAGGACATCCTGCACAAAGAGATGGAGCTCTTCCAGGAATATCTTCATTAACCTTGTAAAGTTCTGGTTTTTCACCGCCAATCAAAGCCTGTCTAATAATCTCGGCATTAAGCTCTCCACAAATTGGGATTCTTTCCTTGCCAATACAACTTATTCCAAGTTCTTTAACAACATTCTCAAGATACGGATCATTCTCTTCAATTACATAGACTGTCTCATAATTGTTTCCAAATTCTTTCATCAACTTTCGCGGAAGAGGATACGAAAGACCAATCTTTAGATAATCTGCATTATCACCAAACACTTCTTTTGCATGTTGATACGAAATACCTGAAGTAATAATTCCAACCTTTGAGCCATTCTTTTCAATTTTGTTATAAGGACAGTTGTTGGAATACTCTTCCATTTTAACAAGCAACTCTTCTCTAATAACATGGCGTCTTCTTGCATTTGCAGGTAGCATTGCATACTTTGCTGTGTTTCTGACGTATTTAATAGGCTCGAAATTTGTTCTATCGCCAAGTTCTACAAGACCTTTTGCATGACAAACACGCGTTGTCATTCTAATCATCATTGGAATATCAAATTGTTCAGATAGCTCATAAGCAACTCTTGCGAACTCCTTACATTCCTGAGAATCAGAAGGCTCCATCATACCAATCTTTGCATGAGGTGCATACAACCTGTTGTCCTGCTCATTCTGAGAACTATGTTGCCCCGGATCATCTGCTGAAACAAAGACAAGTCCGCCAGTAACACCGGTATAACCCATTGTAAAAATTGGATCTGCAGCAACATTCATACCAACATGTTTAAATGCACAAAAAGATCTAACACCACCAATTGAAGCTCCAGTAGCAATTTCAAAAGCAACTTTTTCATTGCAAGACCATTCACAATAAATGTCTTTCTTGTATAAAGCAATGTTCTCAAGAATTTCTGTACTTGGAGTACCTGGATATGCAGCAGCAACAGCACATCCTGCTTCCCAAACTCCTCTGGCAATGGCTTCATTGCCACTCATAATAACTTTGTCCACTGTCTTATTTTCTCCTTTTTTTGAGAGTTTTTAAAAACCACTTGAGTTTTTGAATAGTTGGAGCAAAGAAGGAGAAGCCAGCTCCCTCCTCCCTCTTTGTCCACGTGCCAACAAAGAGTTAACCGCCAAGTAATTCTCCTCGCCAACTGGTAAGACCAGTATATTAGGTATACTATGTGCCGTCAAGAAAAAATTATATATTTTTTGCATAACAATTATTTATACCGTCAATATACTTAATATTGCTCATGAACGTGCTTTAATTTATAATTTGGTATAAAGGTAAGACCAGTTAACAAACTACGGAGTAAAAATGGATAACAAGAAAATATCTTCAATCAATCTTTCCCCTGTCCCAACACAAAAAGCGTCGGAAGCAATTTATCAGCAAATATCTGATATGATTATGAGTGGCCAACTTTCACCTGGAGATAGACTTCCTTCTGAGCGAGCAATGATGGAACAACTCCAAAGATCTCGGCCTACTATACGAGAAGCACTGAGAATGTTGGAAAAAGCAGGTCTAATTAAGACAATTCATGGAAGCAATGGCGCCATTGTGACAGAACCATCCACAACGTCCTTTGAACAACCTTTAGAGAACATGATTGCAATGAATAAAATCTCTCCAAACGAGTTGTTGGAAGTCAGAGAGCTCTTTGAAAAGGCAACCGTCACTTGGGCAGTAGAAAGAAGAACAGAAGAAAATTTAAATAAAATAAAAGCTATCCTTGAAAATTCAGAAGAAATTGAAAATGATTTTGACGAATTTTTAAAAAATGACATAGCTTTTCATATGGCTATTGCAGAAGCTGCCCATAATGAGCTTGCAGCCATGATAAATAAAGTTTGCCACCAAATGATTCTATCCATTCTCAAGAAATCTTATGAGAGAAAAAATGATAAACAAAAGAAGGCAATGCTAGAGAACATAAAAAAATCCCACACCCTCATTTATGATGCCATCCTCAATCAAGACCTCAATGCTGCTCGAAAACAAATGAAAAATCACATTGAATACTTCTCTACAGACTTACTGTAAAAATTTACCATTTATAACCACAAATGGGCTACCCTTTTCAGAGTAGCCCAAAAGTCAACGAAATCTAAAATTTTATATCAACCAAACATTGTAGCTTGAAGTGCAAACCCAAATGTGACTGCAAAACCAAGATAAACAGCACAAACTGCAGCTCCAATCCAAATGTTTTTAGTTTTCTTGGTAATTACATTATTTACTATTGTTGCAATAATAATTGTAAAAACATATCCATACAAATGATCCATTGGAACATTAGTCTTACCTGGGAACCAACCCATACCTCTTCCAAGATTTATCGTTACTAAAATCAACATAGGAGAAAGAGACAGAATTGATTTGATGGAGATATCTTTTATATTTTCCCAAAGCCCAACAGAGTTGTCAGATTTAGCAACAAAATTATTCAAATTACTACAGACAAACATAAATAAGTACATAAGGATATAGAACCAAGAGTGAACAAGAATCTTCGCTGGTCCAATGTTTAGAGCCCAATCAAAGAAATTGAATCGAACGCCAAATCCCTTCTCAATAAACATTAACATTGCAAACAAACAAGAACCAGTAAAAAAACCAATAAGGAGAGATTTGCCAATATAGGCAATATTAGCCTTTATTCCACCAGTAGTCAGTACCCCATAGACTCTTAAATTACCTCCTTGCTTCTTTCCATATCTAAGATGAAACTTAAAAATAAACATGAAAACATCTATTATCCCCATTGCAATAAAGAAAGGAATATAAACGTTAAACCAAAGTGGAATTGCTCTAAATCCAAAATTCATTGGAAAAAGCTGTAATTTCACAACAAGAATCAACATTGCAAGAACACCAAGAATAATTGTTCCCACAGTGCATGTAACATTAAGCCATTTTGGGTCATTTGTTTCAAATACAGGGAATTTATCCTTCAATAAAAATTTAAAACTGTTCGTCTTAGCAATTGCAAGTGCAAAAGAACAAAGGAAGACAACAACACTAATATATCCAAATACACTAAAGAAATGTGCCCAACCAAAAACCTGATTATTTGGATCAATCATATTTGGAGCAGGATTAACTTCATTAATATACTTTGTCATAGCATACATTGACTCGCTAGATATTGTCATCCATACATGAGTAACATAATTTTTGAAATAATAATCTGCTCTATATGTTCTGTCCTTAGGATTTCCTGACACAACTGGTTCAGTTCCACACTTAGAAGCATCTGATGTGATTCCAATTAAATTTAATCCTTCAACGTTATATCTTGTTGTTGTACCAGAACCAGCAATTACTAAATTAAAAATATCGGTGTGAGCTGAAGCAATCTCCACAGCTTTTTTTACACCTCCAGAAAAACCTAAAGCAGTTATATTTTCTTTTTGTATGTAGTTTAGACTTCCTAAAATTTTTACAGCTTCTTCAAGAAACGTAGTCATATCCTGTGCTGTTGGAGCATTTTGTCCCACCATGTCCGAATATCCGGAACTTGGAAGGTCAACAGACATAACAACATAACCTCTTCTAGCAAGCTCAATTGCATAGTTTGATTGGCTTTGAGCATTTGAAGATATACCATGAATTGAAAGAACTGCAGGCGCTGGATTTTCACGCGTTGCAGTCTTTGGAACATACATAATTGCAGAGCCTTCGTAAATGCCATATTCCCCATTATTTCCTATATTGGAATAAGTAAATGTTATTCGTGAATACTTAACTCTTCCCCAATCAAATGTTACTCCAGCAACCAATAGCCCACAAATCAAAACAGCTAGTAGAGCAAACATTGAGATTTTTAAATAGGAAATCCTTTTCTCCTTTGTTTCCATTTTTCAATTTCCTCCTTTTTGAAATTTGAAAAAAATGCAAAGGAATAATTACTTGGCCTTACCAGTATACTATGTTATTT
>CAVJIN010000053.1:0-9111 GCA_963649615.1 bacterium | reverse complement strand
ATATGATACCCATTTTTGGACTCCTTTGAGTGTCCAAATTTATGGGGTCAGTTCAAAATGGAGAAAGAAGATGATTGAAACAGCTTATGTAAAAAATGGATGGCTTTATGTTATGGTCAACGGTTCTACAAAAACTATTGCTTCGATGAGCGGATCTGATAGATTAGAAGGTTTCACGAGTGCAGGTGTAACCTATGTAAAGAATGGATGGAGATATTTGTGGGCTGCGAATGGCACAACAAAAACAATCGGCCATGTTTGATCTTTAATAAGTTTTGTAAAAAAGAGACTGCAACGGGAGTGAAAAAGTATTGCAGGTTGTTTCAGTCTCTTTGTACTTTTTCTTATGCTAATAGAGCAAATTTTAATTTGTTATTTTCCATGTTAAATAACACAATCATGAAAAGGGATAGATGATAAATGATTAATTATTCTGAGTTACAAAAAAGAGTAGAGGGTGTTTGTCAAAGACAAGATGAAAAGCAGAGGATTGAAGAGGAGTTTATTTTCTTTGAAAAACGAGATTGGGAAGAATATGTGTCTTTTCTTGCAGAAATTCTTTCTTTGACACAAAACAATCTGACCCCAATTAAGCTAGGGGGTTCTTGTTTAGATTCGTATGTGCTACGTAAGTTTTTAGAACCCCAAAAGGAACTTCTTAGCCTATTAAAAGATGAAAAGTGTCGTAATATCTTGTTTAATGATGCACTAAGACTTGATTTTTTCATTACTTGGAGTAGAGAGGAATGGATAATTAGAGATCTTAAAAAACTGGATAATATTTTTGAAAATGGCATAAAAGATTCTGGATTGCAGATGAGGGAGATTATCACAAAAGAAAAGGGAGATAAGGAAGAAAAAGTTATTATCTCCACTTCTTTAATTCCAGACGAGGATGTTTCACTTATTGCCAACGAAACAAAGGAGAGTACTGCAGAAGAGACGTCAAAACTTTTGAAGTATTTAATTATAACAATAAAAACACATATTGGAATCTAAAGGCGAATGGAGGAGTCGTCCAACGACGAATTGACCTCTTTATACTACCAACTTGTTTAGAGAACTTGTGCTCATATTTCTGGATTCTGGCTTTAATGCGAATGTCCAAAGGTTTTGTGCAACGCGTGCTACTGAGATTCTCAATTTTAAGATGCTTAGGAGTGAACAGCTGTACTTTGCCTACCTCTGCCGTTCTGTTAGGTAAACAAAGTTAACTCGACTTTCTGATATCAATGGCATTAGAAAAACTTTTTGACGGGAGAATATACTAAGGAAAGATAATAAGGAGATGAAGTTTATACTAGATTGAGATTGGGAAAGGAGAAGATGTAGGTATGTATAAATTGATATTTGATAAAAATGGATTGCTTGATTTTACTCAAGAGAACATTGAGTTAATAGAAACTTGTATTTCTATTGACAGCAGATATAGGAAAGCGTTTGATGTTACCAACATAGAAGGTTCTGCATGGTATATTAAAAACAAACTTAATTTTAATGATCAAACTACAGTTGAAGAAGTCTGTAAACGAATTGATAAAGAAAACTCTACTCACCTTTATGTTTCTGGAAATGAAAAAGAGGCTAAAGAAAGAAACAAACAAGGCTTAAAAAATATGGTGACTAGAATTAATACGGTCAAAAACATTGAGCAGAGGATCCAAAGCGATGATTTGGCATTAGTAGATTTTTTGGCACAAGCAACGAATGGAATATATAAGCTTTCATTCGCGTCAAAGTTTTGCACTTACGTTTCACGATATAAGTATAATCGTCTCGATAATTATTCTATTTATGACGATGTCCTCCAAAGGACTATTCCATATTATGCATGGAATTATCTTGGAGAAAGATATGTTGCAAGGACAAACTCCTATATTAATATTGAAAGTGGAAGAATGAACAGTAATAAAGGTAAAATAAATTGTTATAAAGATTACTGTAAACTAATTGAAAGATTAATAAATAGAATAAATGAAAAGAGAGAGTTGAAAGTTAATAAAGAGATTTTTGATCATATGCTTTGGTATTATTACAAAGGCGATGAAACAGTAATAAAGAAATCTCTTAATTATGTTGCAAGAAATGAAAACCCTCTTTTTGCATAGAGAAGTAATATACTGCTACATCATTATGTATAGAGGTGTTGAGAATTAATAATAAATGAAGAGGTGGCAATGCTATTTGGGGAAAAAAGATATTATCTTATTGGTATTAAATTCATGGAAGGGTTAGAAGTTAAACAAAACTATGCAAAAGCAATGAAGTGTTTTATAAAATCTTCAAAGAAAGGATATGCTCCAGCTCAAGATGCAATTGGTGCTATGTATGGATTGGGTTTGGGAGTAACACAAGATTATAAAAAGGCCATGGAGTGGTATCTAAAAGCCGCTACTCAAGGTTATCCAGATGCTCAATGTCGCATAGGCGTGCTTTATGAAAAAGGCTTAGGAGTAATACGGGATTATCAGAAGGCCATGGAGTGGTATGTAAAAGCAGCAGAACAAAATTCTTCTTATGGACAATACAATATTGGTATGCTTTATGATAAGGGTTTAGGAGTAGAAAAAAATTGTCAGAAGGCCATGGAGTGGTTTTTAAAGGCAGCCGAACAGAACAATCCTGATGCACAATATAATATTGGTTTGTATTATGATAAAGGGATTGGCGTAAAACAAGATTATCAAAAGGCTATGGAGTGGTATCTAAAAGCTGCAAAGCAGAATGATTTATATGCTCAAACCAAAATTGGTCTACTTTACAAAAAAGGGCGAGGTGTAGAACAAGATTATCAGAAGTCTATGGAATGGCTCTTAAAGGCAGCTGAACAAAACTTTGATATTGCACAGAATGAATTAGGGGAACTTTACCTTTATGGTCTTGGCACCTATGCAGATTTTTATGATAAGCTTCTTGACTGTAAAATAGAAGAGTGTTATAGCGAAGAAGATGCTAAAAAAGCTTTAGAATGGTTCTTAAAGGCTGCAAATC
Organism: bacterium; assembly: GCA_963649615.1. Classification (GTDB taxonomy): domain Bacteria; phylum Spirochaetota; class Spirochaetia; order Sphaerochaetales; family Sphaerochaetaceae; genus UBA9732. The sequence continues at coordinate 6,120 of CAVJIN010000053.1, read as the reverse complement.
AAAACAACTCTGATGCCCAAGCAAACATAGGAGTCCTTTATGACGCAGGTTTCGGAGTGGCCTGGAATGGTCAGGAAGCCAAAAAATGGTTCACAAAAGCAGCCAACAATAATAATGCTCTTGGTCAATTGAAGATGAGTTCGTTTGTTTTACTCTATGCCATAATTGTATGGTGTAAATGTTATGGAGAAAAAATTTTAAAGAAAACTTGCGACATAAGATTTGCATAAAAATTAATTTTTAGATCCTATTCTGCACAGTGGATATAGAATTCAGGTGAAAACGTTTAATCAAGTTGCTAAACTTAAGACAAGTTTGTGTGTTGGGAGCTTTGAATAGCTTGATGTGGTAGTCGGCATCTAAAGTAAAAAATAGGTGTTATTCTGAGATAAGAGGGTGAGAAATGATATATTTCTATGGGTTATCAGTTATAACTCATGCTATTTTTTATTTTATCTACAAATGGATATGTGAACTGTATTTCTCAAGTCATTTTTTGTTTTATCTGCTTAATATTCTTTCAATAATTGTATATGGGGTAATTTACTTTATTGATTTGTTTCTTTGGAAAAAAATTACTTCCTCATTTGGTTACGGTGACCTAAAAGATTTGTTTGGTTTTGATGTAGATTTGCCAGCTGTATTGGTTCTTGTCAAACCTGTAATTGCCATTGTTTTTCAATTTGTGTTTCTATTTAATGGCTCATGGGGAATTGTTGTTCGACTTTCTACCGTGTCTGTTTCAAAAGCTGCGTTTATACATACTTTCATTCTATTCGCATTTGATTTGATGTTGCCGTTACGCAATCAAGTATGTGGAGATTGGTTTTTTAGTCCGAAATCGAGTACAATCCGGATCGTTATACGTCCCCAGCGGGATGTTTCTAATAAAAAAAGAGTACGACAATCAAAACACAAAGTTATGCGTCCCCAGAGGGATGTTTCTGTATTCCCAAAAGAAGGAACAGATTATCAAAAGGCAATGAAGTGGTATCTAAAGGCTGCCGCGCAAAATGATGATAAAGCTCAGTTTGGAATCGGAAGGTTATATGAATATGGGCAGGGAGTCACACGGGATTACCAAAAGGCAATGGAGTGGTATCTAAAGGCAGCCGTGCAAAACAATGCTGAAGCTCAGTTTAGAATCGGAAGATTATATGAATTGGGACAAGGAGTTACACGGAATTACCAAAAGGCAATGGAGTTTTTTTTGAAGGCTTCCAAGAATAATGATATGTGTAGTGCTGTTTTATCTGAATGCCCTTCTGATGTGTCTAGGTCTATATTGATAGATGAGATTAAGAATACGTTTCGTGCTTGGTATTCTTCAAAAACAGAAAAATCAATTGAAGAACTAAATTCATTTCTCAATAATTTGAAAACAATGGATATCTTAGAAAAAGATAAGAGTTTAATAAAAAGAGAGATTAATAGACTCAAGCTTAAAAAATCTGATGTAGGAAATACGGGTGTAAGGCTAATCGTGAAATATGATGACAAGCAGAATGGCCTCATCGGAATGGAAGAGAAAGACTTTGAGGAAAAGTTTACATCATTAATAAATCAATACAATACTGCGGTAACAGATGAGAAGTTATTGCATGGGCTTCTAAATGATTTCTTTCCAAGGCTTACAGTTCTTCGTTCTTCATTGTTGCTGATGCAGAAAATGGGGATTGTAGAGAGAATTAAGAATTCTTCTAAGCTGGATTCCAAGTTTGTGTTAGATTTTATGGACACTATACCTACAGATGCTTCAATAGACAGAAGTGCATCAACGTATGCGGTTTTAGTTTGGTGTAAATGTTATGGTAAATCTGTTTTAAATAAATCATTTGAAGTGGCAATTGTATAGGCTTTTGTATAGAATTTATAATGTTATGTGGAGTGGATATGGTAGAGTATTTAAAAAAAGGTGATACAGTACATCTCACTAATGGTGGTAGTGTCATTATTAAAGAGAAACTTGGTGAAGGAGGACAGGGTGTTGTATACAAAGTTGCATACAATGGTAAACCATATGCTTTGAAATGGTATCACACAGGTGTTTTTAAGAATCCAAAAAGTTTTTATGAAAATCTGAGAAGTAATGTGTCAAATGGCACTCCAACCAAGCATTTTATCTGGCCACTATTCTTGACAACGGCTTCAAAAGATACTTTTGGTTATGTTATGGATCTAAGACCGGCTGGCTACCATGAATTCTCTGAGTTTCTTTTAGCCAAAGTTCATTTTTCTTCATTGAATGCTGTTGTGACTGCTGCTTTGAATATTACAAATGGGTTTAGGGAACTTCACAGGGCTGGGTATTCCTATCAAGATTTGAATGACGGAAATTTCTTCATTAATCCAAATTCTGGTGCTGTTTTGATATGTGATAATGACAACGTCGCACCAGAAGGTGAGAGTTTGGGAATCGCAGGTAAGGCTAGGTACATGGCTCCCGAGGTTGTAAGAAATATTTCGAGACCTGACAAATATTCAGATAGGTTTTCTCTCGCTGTTGTTCTCTTTAGACTTTTATTTCTAGACCATCCTTTGGAAGGAAAAATTGTTGCCTCCCAGCCATGTTTGACAGAAGCCTTGGAATTGAAATACTACGGAAAGTCCCCTATCTTTATTTTTGATCCGAAAGATGATTCTAATAGGCCAGTTCCATCTATACATAGAAATGTATTGAACCTCTGGAGTGTTTATCCTCAATTTATAAGAAATCTTTTTATTCAAGCTTTCTCGAAGGAAGCCATGAATGCCGATGATATGGGTACTGTCAAACACACAAGGCTTTTGGATAATGACTGGCAATATGCTTTTGTCAAGCTGAGAGATAGTATAATCAAATGTTCTTGTGGGGAGGAAACGTTTGTTAATACTTTGGGGGACTCTAGGTGTATTAACTGTGGTCGTATCATCCATCAGCTCCCGTTATTAGAATGTCCAAATAAAAAATATGTCCTTTCTCTTTTCCCGGGGAAGAAAATTTATGCATGTCATTGTGAAGAGAGGAATGATGATTTTATTTCTGTGTGTGGAGAGGTGACTAGAAATCCAAAAGATCCTTCAATATGGGGGATAAGGAATTTGACTTCATTTGTTTGGGGCTTAAAGTTGAATGATGGAACTTTCAAACAACTGGCACCGAATTCTAATTTTTCTATAGCAAAGATTGATGAAATTGATTTTGGTAATGCATCAATTGGAAAGATAAATATTAATAATAATGGAGTAAGCGTATGAGTATTTATGATAGGACTGTAGAAGTTGCGAGAAAAACGATGACGCTGTTTTTTCTCATCGATAATTCAGGGAGTATGTCAGGTAGTAAGATAGGTGCTGTCAATCAAGCAATAGAAGATGTAATTCCGGAAATCAAGAATATTTCCTCTCAAAATGCAGATGCGGAAATTAAAATTGCTGTAATGACTTTTTCAGATACGGTTAAGTGGGTTACCCAGTTTCCTGTTGAAGCCGATTTGTTTTATTGGAATGATATAACTGCTGAAGGCTTGACTTCCTTTTATACTGCCTGCGGAGAGTTGAATAAGAAGCTCTCAAAGAGTGAATTTATGCAATCCGCCTCGGGTTCATATGCTCCTGCAATCTTCTTGATGTCAGATGGTTATCCAACTGATGAGTATAACTCTAAGATGTTGGATGAATTGAAACAGAATAATTGGTTTAAGAAAGCCATAAAAGTTGCACTTGCCATTGGTGATGATACAGATAAGAATGTTCTCTCAAGTTTCACTGGCACTTCAGAGGCTGTATTGACAGCTCATACTCCAGAGACATTGATGAAGATGATTAAATTCGTATCTGTTACATCGTCACAGATTGGTTCAAAATCCAGCGCTGTTGGAAGTAATAAGATAGACCAGGTTTCGTCTAAGCAAGATGATATGGTGATGTCGTTGCAGTCATCTTCATTAGCTATTGCTGACGCCGATGAGGATGTTGATCAATGGTAGGAAGAACAGAGAGCTTTTCTGTGAAAACAGTTGGGGCGAGTCATATTGCTAAGAACCTGCCGTGTCAAGATTCTGCATTCTCGATAACGACAGATAGTTATTCTCTTGCTGTTATATCTGACGGCCATGGAGGGAGTGATTATTTCCGTTCTGATAGAGGGAGTTCTTTTGCTGTAAAGGCTTTTTATGAATGTATAGAGTCTGCTTTTGCAAATTGTGATGATGCAAGCTCTACTGATAATATAGTTTCAATCCTATCTAAGGCCTCCAAGCGGGAAGAGGGAGAAGTTTTTCGACAGCTTATCAGGAGTATTGTTTATAGATGGCATGTGCTGGTTGAAGAAGATATTGGCCTGAGTCCATTCCAGCTTGAAGAGATGGATAATGTCGGAGAAAATGCAAAAGAAAAATATCTTAATGGAGAATGTCTTGAGAGAGCTTATGGTGCAACATTGATTGGAATTGTCGTTATTCCCAATTTGTTCTGGTTTGGAATTCATATCGGAGATGGTAAATGTGTTACCTTTGATTTGGTTGGTGAAGTTTATGAGCCGATTCCATGGGACGATAGGTGCTTTCTAAATACAACAAGCTCGATTTGTGATGATGATGCTGTCGCTTTTGCACGGTATTATTTTTCAAGAGATATACCTCCAGCTGTTTTTGTTGCGAGTGACGGCGTTGATGACTGTTTTAAGCGGGATAAAGATTTTTATGATTTTTATCGTGAAATTATTGTAAGTTTTTCCTCGTCGCCAAAGGAAGAAGCTGTATCTGAATTGCAGAGTTATCTTCCCAGAATGTCTAGAAGTGGAAGTAATGATGATATTTCAATCTCAGGAATACTTGCCGTAGACTACCTTGCTGATAACATGAAACTATTTAAGAAAAAGAAAGAGAATCACCTTAAGATTATAAGGGTTGGAAATTTAGGTGCTAAAGATGACCGCGACTATCTACAGCGAGGAATTATTATGCCTGCAGAGGTCGGCTCTTATTCATTTGATAGTATAGGATGTGGTGGCTTTGGATTGGGAAAAAAAGGTTTTAACGTTGTAAAAGCTGATGCCGAAGGGCTTGAAGTAATAGCTGATGATGAAAGATTTTTTCTCTCTGAAAATGAACCTTTGTACACGATAACAGATAAGAATTTGAATTCATTTGATTTAATTGTATTTTCTTTTATGCAAAAATGAAAATAACTATTTTTCATTTACAGTGGCTCTAACAAGATGTTGTTTGCTAAGACGGATGCTGAATCCCGTTAGGTTTCTTTTAGTAAGTAATAATTAAGGACATTGTGGGAAAGGCTAATCAGGGAAGGGTTAATCACATTGACAATGAACCAATTTTTGATTACATTAAAATTATGAAGTACCAAGTTAAAATAAAGAAAAGTTGTTTGAAGGCAATAGCAAAATTGCCTCAGAAAGACAAAGAAACACTGGCACATCTAATAGAGGATTTAGGGGAAACAGGACCCATACAAGCAGGATATAAGAATTACAGCAAACTTGGAAACTTCACATATCATTGTCATCTTAGCTACCACTGGGTTGCATGTTGGCAATGTCGCAATGGAGAATTCTTGGTGGAGGTGTATTATGTTGGTAGTCGTGAATCAGCCCCATACTGAGGGCTTTAAGATGGAAGGAAATATTCCAGTATCTGTTATCAACTATCTCAAAAAAAAATTTGGTGCTGAGAATGTTAACTATGAAGACGAATATGTAAACGTGGAAGACCTTGATTGGTATAAGGAGTTCAAAGCAAATGAAACTCCCGGAGACAATCTTAAGTTCTATCGTACAAGGGATAATCTTACTCAGGCTCAGCTTGCAGAAAAACTTGGCACGACAAGGCAAGATGTTTCTGGTATGGAAAGAAACTGTCGTCCTATCAGTAAGAAAACGGCAAAGGAACTTGCAAGTCTTTTCAAAACTTCTCCTGCAAGGTTTATCTAGTAAAGGTTTCTTGGACGGGATCTAAAACAATGGTTAAAACTCAGCAAGCCAAACTAGCAGTGCTATCTCGTTTTGCACGCTTGTGTGAAACACTGTAGATGCACTTACTACTATAAGAAAGTTAAAGGACAGCGGTGTAGAAATCTTCTTTGAAAAAGAGAACATCTACACATTTGATTCCAATGGAG
>CAVJIN010000052.1:0-9748 GCA_963649615.1 bacterium | reverse complement strand
ATCATGTCATACCAAAAAAAGCATTCTTGAGGGCTCTAGATTTGGTCGTCAGAACAAATCGGAATGAGAGCCTGTTCTTACAAGGTTCAGTAGCAATTGGGATTTTACTATCTGGTAGACCAAAAGCCAGTCGCTTTCTATGTGGCACTCCCTCATTCCTTTGTAGTTTCTTGAATCATTAAGTGCATGGTCTTTGAACTTGTCCGGAAGATTTTGCTGTGTTGCAAGAAGGAAGATTACATTTTCAAGTTCCTTAATATCCAGTCCTCGTTTGACTGCCTTTTTATAGTCTTTCTTGAATTGAGTGTTGTACTTAATCGTCAGCATTGAGGGACTCCATGAGCTCTTCTACAGAGTAGAAAGGCCCATGCATATCCTCGCCTTTCTGAGTTTGTTCCATAGCCTTGAGGGTGGTTTTGTTTGGCATCTCAAGATTTACGTCAAATGGAAAACCTTTGCTTCTGATTGACTGGCGAAGGAACACATTGATTGCAGTTGTCATATCTATTCCAAGCTCTGAGTAAATCTCTTGAGCTTGTTTCTTGACAGAGCTGTCCAGTCTTACCGTCATGCTTGTTGTTGATGTCTTTGGTGTTGTTGCTGTTCTCATAATAATCACCTCAACTACAAGATAATGGATGAATGGATAAAAAGCAATACATTGTACATATACTAGCAATACAAAATGGGTAGGGGGTGGTATAAATCCTTGTGGCATAAGGCTTTACACCGTGGTGGCAGGCGCACGCACAAAAATTCGTATTCAAAGGGGTATATAACCACCCTTAACTCAAAATTAAATAACTCATTGTAGTAAATAAAGTTCCGCAAATTTGACGCGGATGAAGAAATATAAAAATTGGAGAAAAACGTGTCAAAAGACGGAACAATTAGAGGTGGTGCAAGACCAAATACAGGTCCAAAACCTAAAAAAACTCTGACAGATAAGATACGAGAAGGGAAATCTGACAAAGCCATGGTACTACCAGAGCCTATAGAAATGATAGGCGAAGATGTGCCAGCACCAAAGGACTACCTATCGCAAGAGCAAAAAGGTGGAGAAAAGCTGAAGGCTACTGAAATCTACAAGGAAACATATTTGTGGCTTAAGGCTCGTGGATGTGAAAAGCTAGTAAGCCGTCAGCAAATAGAACAGTACGCGATGAACACAGCTCGTTGGATTCAGTGCCAAAAAGCAATAAGTGAGTTTGGATTTTTAGCAAAGCATCCAACAACCGGTGCTGCAATTGCATCGCCTTTCGTGTCTATGGCAAGGGAATTTGCAAAACAGATGAATGCGGACTGGTATCAGATATACCAAGTGGTGAGGGACAACTGCTCTGTGGAGTATGGAAGTGTTACACCACATGACGATTTCATGGAAAGGCTCCTCTCGAGCCAAGGAAAATAAGATGAATGAAAACAAACAACTAAAGCTCGGAAGCTTATTTTCCGGCTCAGGTGGCTTTGAATTGGGAGGTTCTCTTTGCGGGATAGAGCCCATATGGAACTGCGAGGTTGCACCATATCCAATTTTGGTAACTACAAAGAGGTTTCCAGAAGTAAAGCATTATGGTGATATTTCCACTCTTAAAGGCTCAGAAATACCTCCAGTTGACATAATAACCTTCGGCTCGCCTTGTCAGGATCTTTCTGTAGCCGGTAGAAGAAAAGGCTTAGATGGCAGTCGTAGCGGACTTTTTCATGAAGCAATAAGAGTTGTCAAAGAGATGAGAAAGGCAACAAACAATATCTACCCACGCTTTATTTGTTGGGAGAACGTAACTGGGGCTTTTTCTTCAAATAAAGGTGAAGACTTTAGAACAGTAATTGAGGAGATTTGTAATGTTAAGTACAACAGAGTGCATATACCTAAACCTGAGAAATGGCAACGATGTGGATTTATCATGGAGGATAGTTTCTCTCTTGCATGGAGAGTATTCGATGCCCAATACTGGGGAGTCCCCCAAAGACGTAAGAGAATCTACCTTGTCGCAGATTTTAGAGGACAATGTGCCCCAAAGGTATTATTTGAGTCCGAGGGCTTGCCTTGGGATTCTAAAGAGAGCCAAAGCCAGGGGAAAGGCACTTCCGGAAGTTTTGAGAATTGCACTAGAGAACCAAAGCAAAGTAGCTTGATGTTTTCATCACATGCACAGGATTCAAGGTATAAGGGCCCGATAGAAGTTGCCGATACTGTTACACAAAGCTATGGAACCGGTGGAAATAATCAGCCTCTTGTAATTAACTCTCCAGCATTTGATGTGAGGTTCACAAGCGAGAACACAAGAAACAAGAGAGCCAACTGCTATGAGACTGTAATATCACGATGTTTGGATACTGGTGGAAACAATCCAGATTCAAACCAAGGTGGTGTTGCTGTGGTTCAGAAAGCAAAAGAACCCAGTTACGGCATAAGTCGTACTGCTGTAAATCAAGCATATGGTAGCAACTTCTCTTTTCAAATTGAGAAAGAAAAGGCTCAGACGCTTTTGTCTACAGGCCCGGGTGCTGTTGGAGTTCATTACAGTGCAAGTAAGAACTCGTTTTTCACTAAGGGACTAAAAGAGAAAGCAGAAACTCTTGTTGCCACTGACTACAAAGACCCGCCGATTGTAAATGACGGAGAACCACAAAGCTACATAGTCAGACGTCTTACTCCTACAGAGTGTGCAAGACTACAGGGCTTTCCAGATTGGTGGACAAAGGATTTGGCAATAGAAAATCCAACGGAAGAGGAGCTTGAGTTCTGGAAAAAGGTGTTTCTTGAAAATGCCAGGGTTACTGGTAAAAGCGAGAGACCTAAAACAGACAATCAGATTATCAAGTGGCTTAGAAATCCATACAGCGATAGTGCTGAGTATTCCATGTGGGGCAATGGAGTTTCGTTGCCCATAGTAGTTTACGTCCTAGGAGGAATAGCCTTCTGGGCAACAAAAGGAGAAAAAAAGAATGAGTTTTGAAAAATGTACACCTAAACATGTCGATAAAATCGCAGATGTCATAGCCGGAGCAATAGTAGATTTGGCTTATACAAAAGAAGAAAACCCAAAGATTGCAGTAGAGGTACTTTTGGGTCATGGAAAGTGTTATGTGATAATTGAAACCAGTGCTGACCTTGCTGTGACAGAAATTCAGAAGATTGTAGAACGCATAGCAGGGCCTATATGTACATCTGTTACCATTGTTCCGCAAGACAAACATTTGGCAGACAACCAAAAGGGTGCAATCAGATGTGGCGATAATGGAATCTTCAAGGGTGTACCGCTTACAGAAGAAGAAAAGAATCTAACACTTTTAGCCCAGGCTATCTACAAGAAGTATCCCTATGACGGAAAGTACATAGCAGACGGAAACAGGATTGTAATTTGTCATAGCAACACCACAGAAGAACAGCTTAGAGAATTTTGGCAGACAGCTGAGATTAATCCTCTTGGATATTGGACTGGCGGAAGTGATGTCGATACTGGAGCAGTTAACCGCAAACTTGGATCTGATATGGCTCAAAGTGCCACAGGAGGAGGCCTTCATGGCAAAGACTTATCCAAGGCCGATGTTTCTGTAAATATCTATGCATTTCTTAAGGCTCAAAAAACTGGACAGGTTGTAGAGCTTAGCTGTGCCATTGGAGACGAGTACGTTGATGGAAAGCCATATTCAGAGATTGTTGAGATTGCAAGGCAGTACATAAAAACAATCGGTGGCTTTGAAAAGTTTGCAGAGTGGGGGCTTGTGAGATGAACGAAAAGACAACTACTACAGAGTTTCAGCTTGTGGATATAGACAAGTTGATTCCATACATCAACAATGCACGTACCCATAGCCCAGAGCAGATAAACAAGCTTAGGGCCTCGCTTAGGGAGTTTGGATTTGTTAGCCCTGCGATTATAGACAAGAACTTCAATATACTTGTCGGCCATGGCAGAATTTCCGCTGCCAAAGCTGAAGGGTATAAGGAAGTTCCATGTGTATTTGTTGAGCATATGACAGATGCACAGAAAAAAGCATACATTCTTGCAGATAACCGTACAGCTTTGGACGCTGGTTGGGACGAAGAACTGTTAAAGCTTGAAATTGAAGACTTGCAAGGCATGGGCTTTGACGTGTCTCTAACGGGTTTTGATGCAGATGAACTTGAGTCTCTTCTTCGTATTGATGATGTACAAGAGGATGACTTTGATGTTGATGAGGAGCTTGAGAAACCGGTGTTCTCAAAGACTGGGGACTTGTGGATTCTTGGTAAGCACAGACTTCTTGTAGGGGATTCTACAAAGGCCGAGGACATCGACAGACTCATGGACGGCAACAAAGCAAACCTCACTGTTACCGATCCCCCTTATAACGTTAACTACGAAGGGAAGGCTGGTAAGATACAGAACGACAGTCTTGAAGACTCAAAGTTCCACCAATTCCTTCTTGATGCCTTTTCCAATATGCACAAAGTCATGGCTGACGATGCTTCGATATATGTTTTCCACGCAGATACAGAAGGTCTTAACTTCCGTTCTGCATTCAAAGAGGCAGGATTTTATCTCTCCGGTTGCTGTATCTGGAAAAAGCCTTCTCTTGTTCTCGGAAGAAGTCCATACCAGTGGCAGCACGAACCGGTGCTATATGGTTGGAAGCAGGGAGGTAAACACGAGTGGTTTACTGGAAGAAAAGAGACAACCATATGGGAGTTTGAGAAGACAAAGAAGAACTCGGATCATCCAACAATGAAGCCGATTCCTCTTATCGCATACCCGATTCAGAACTCATCAATGACAGGAACTATTGTTTTAGATCCGTTCGGCGGTTCAGGTTCAACACTCATTGCATGTGAGGAGACAGACAGAAAGTGCTTCACTATGGAACTTGATGAAAAGTACGCGGATGTAATTGTCAACCGCTATAAAGAGAAGGTCGGCTCGTCAGAGGGTATCAAGGTTATCAGAGACAGCAAAGAATACACATACGATGAAATTGTAGGACGGGAGGAAAGTGCATGAGTGAAAAATGGCAGATTATAACCACAATTGCAGTTTCCCTTTGTGGCTCAGGTGGAATTGTGCTTTGGCTATTAAACTACATAACACGTAGGATTTCAGACAAAGACCAAAGTGCAAAGGATATAAAAGACATAAAAGAGGATTTAAAGCGTTTACAAAGCGGACTTGTCATGTGCCTTGAAAACGACTGTGTAATCTTTCATGCACTTAAGACTCACCAGATTAATGGTGATAGTGAGAAACAGGAAGAAAAGATGCGTCTTTATTTTCTCTCACTTTTAGATACGGAGGAATGAATATGAAACTATTACTTTTGATTTTGATTGCTTTTTCAACTTTTACAGGACTATTGATGGAAGTCTATAAAAAGAAAATAAGAGCCGATAAAGCCGATGACAGTGAGATTTTTCTAGTCTCATGTGCTTTTTCTACCTTCTTTGGCTTTGTAACATATCTTTTAATTACATCTAGTGCACTGCCAGATGAACTTTTGTTTTCACCTACATTGATATTGCTCTTTTCAATTTTGATTGAGCTTTTTCAACTTCCAGCATGCCAGGCTATCTGGAAACCACTTGTAAAGAAATGGATAGGAGAGAACAAGAATGTCTAATATTATCACAGCCCTTGTTGCTATCATCTTGGCTCTGTTGGGTCTTCTTTCTTATAAGACCAGTAAACTTAAAGAGCAAAAGCAGAAAACAGAAGAACAGGCAGCAAAGAAAGAGATTCTTCAAAAGCAGATGGAGACGGTAAATGAAGTTAAAAAAGAGCTCAACCTTATTGATAAAGAAGAAAAACCACAAAAGACCAAGCCTGTTAAAGATGGTGATGTTGATTCTCGTCTTGAGCGTCTTAACAAGCTGTCAGACAGTAAAGGAAAATCCTCAAAGTAACACATACCAAAGTATCCTTGTTGGCATGATTCCGACTCTACCCGAGTATCCAGAGTTTCCAAATCTTGAGTGGGAGTATGAAGAAAGTGGTCGTTACAGCCTATCTGAAGCCGATGCCGATAAGTTTCTATCGTACATGGAAAACGACATTACTCTCTATAAGTGGAACCTTGAACAGTATGAGAAGAAAATGGAAGTGTTAAAGCGTGCCATTGAGGAAAGTATAATTGAATAATTCTTTTATATTGCAAGAAATACACTTGCTATAACTTCCCATAAGAGTGATGTATACACGCAAGGAGATAATTCAGATGAATAATAGAGAACTAAAAAGACTTAGAGAACGTTATAAAAAAGGCATGCGTGTTGAGCTTTCCTATATGGATGACAAACAAGCCCCACCTATAGGTACTCGTGGAACCATAGTAGGCATCGATGATGCTGGCTCAATTATGACACACTGGGACAATGGAAGTAGCCTTTCATTGTTAGAAGAAGTGGATGATTTTTGCATTGTTTATGGTCCTACTACAGTCTGCTATGGAGAAAAGCGTAACTGGAAGACTATGGAAGAGGCTCTTGAATTCTTCCTTGACGGTATGATGAACTCTGAGGGCTCTGAAAGAGATAGGTACGCAACAATTTATTCTAAACTCAAAAGTGGCTCTCTTTTTGCAACTGACGAATAATTCTATATATTTCAAAGAAATACACTTGCTATTATCTCCGAATAGAGTGATGTATATACACGTAAATAAAAGAAACACACCTAAGGAGAAGAAGATGCTTGATACAAGATTCGGAGTTGAAATTGAGATGACAGGCTTATCGAGAAGAGAAGCTGCCACAGTGGTAAAGAGAATGGTTAGAGGGAATATGGTTCACACAGGTGGATCATATGATGAGTACACAGTCACTTCCGCAGACGGTAGAGTTTGGAAGATTGTAAGAGACGGCTCAATCAGATGCCAGAAAAAAGAAAACGGTGTCGTAGTTACAGCCAACGACTATCATAGCGTTGAGTTTGTAACTCCTATTCTTACCTATAAGGAGGACATCAATCTTTTGCAGGAGATTGTAAGGGCACTGAGAAAAAATGGAGCATTAGTAAATTCTAGCTGTGGAATTCACACGCACCTTGATGGACAAGGGCATAATGCAAGAACCCTTAGAAACTTCGTAAATATCATTTATGCTAGAAACGACCTTTTCTATAAGGCCCTTGGAATAGAGGAAGCAAGAGCTAGGTACTGCCAGAAACTGGATGAAAAGATGGTACAGAGGATGAACAAGCGTAAACCAAAGTCCTTAATGGAAATTGAGGATATTTGGTACAACGGAGAGCCTACTTATTATAGGGAAAGAAAATACAACTCGTCTCGTTATAAATTTTTGAATTTGCACTCATTCTTCCACGGCCACCACACAGTGGAGCTTAGAGGATTTAATTCTAGCCTACATGCTGGAGTTGTGCGTAGTTACATCGTTTTTGCTTTGGCTCTCAACAACCAAGCATTAATGCAAAAAGCTGCCTCTACAAAGAAACCTCAGATTGAAAATGAAAAGTTTGCAATGAGGACGTATCTTAATAGAATCGGTCTTATCGGAGACGAGTTCAAAGCCTGTAGAGAACACCTTACAAAGCGCCTTGAAGGTTCTTCAGCATGGAGATACGGACGCACTGCATAAGGAGAATTTGGAAAAATGAGATACTACATAGCATATGGAAGTAATCTTAATAAAAAGCAGATGAAAACACGTTGTCCCAATGCAAGGGTTGTGGGGACATCTGAGATAAAGGACTATAGACTTCTTTATAAAGGAAGTTCTAGCGGATCATATCTTACAATAGAAAAGGCCAAAGGTTGCAGCGTTCCTGTTGGGGTCTGGGAAGTGGACGATAATGATGAAAGGCAACTTGATAGATATGAAGGCTTTCCTATTTTTTACTACAAGGACAATATGAGTCTTCCTGTAAAAGATGAGAATGGAAAAGTCCAGATACGAGACTGCTTTGTTTATATCATGCACGAAGACAGAAAAATAGGACTTCCGTCTATGTACTATGTGCAAATCTGTAAAGAGGGTTATAGGGACTTTGGTTTTGACTACAAGATATTGCTTGATGCCTATAACTACACAGAAAGACACCTTCCATCCTTAAAAAAGGAAGAGCTATGACAAAGACAATTAAAGAGCAGATTCTAACAGTAAGGGCAACTGCTCGGACAAATATGTTCTCAATAAATGAAGTTCAGCATATTGCAAATGAACTTGAACTATATGAGCTTGTTATCTACTTAGAAGAAAAGAGCAACTGGAAGGAATACACGCACTTTATTCTCACTGGAAAATAACTTCTTATAGTGTATATATTTACTTGCTATTATCTCAAAAAAGAGCAATATATGTATATGTGATAAGGAGATACACCATGACAGAATACACAAACAGCTACTTCAAGAAGATGCAGAATATCGGAGAGGGATACGAGAAAGCCAGAAGCATTCGCAAAAGAGAAAAAGAAGAGCTTATAAAGAAAGACGACTGGGACGGTTTTGATGCTTGGAACGAAAGAGAAAAGAGTTTTCCATTCCCATTTAGCGATGGTTATATGAAAGCCTTCCGTGCTTGGCAAAACAGCATAGAATACAAAGCCGATTGCTTTGAAGTTAATGACCTTCCTTGGGAAAGGGATGTACATGAATTTATAACTTGCCTTAAGGAAGCTGGAATTACAGAGTTTGCAGTAACAGACAAATCAACTGGCCTTATGGATGTTCTTCATGCCTTTGGCAAAGAAGGATGCACGATTAAAGGATTTTGCACCGTCAAGCGCATTGAGAACAACTGGGGTAAAGAAGAGAATAAGACCTACAACGGCATTTTGATGAGCATTTAAAAACGATATGCTATAGACAGCTACTGCTCACTACAGGCAAAGAAAATCGCTTATACAATAAATCTTTATATTCTAAATAAATACACTTGATATTATCTTCGATAAGAGTGATATATATACACGTAAAGGAGAAGGACATGAACTTCAGATTCGAGCGTGATAAGAAAGCCGTTGAAAACGGAGATTACAGCATACTTAAAGAGCGAAGAGCAGAACTTCAAAAACTTGAGAGTCAAGTTAAAGCAGAGCGTAACGGCTTTAGACTTCAGTGCCTTGCACAAGAGCTTGTAGCAAGAAGAAATGAATACAAAGCACTTGATGCTCTTGTTTGATAGAATGCAGAAATTCTGACATTCAACAACACCATAATAAAAGTAAACCAAGTAACAGCCCACGTGTAAAAGCGTGGGTTTTTCTTTGAGGAAATATGAAATACAAACCAACAAAACTTATGGCTAAGGATTCAAAATACGATAAAGAGAAAGCCGATAGAGCCGTAGCCTTTATACAGAGCTTAAAGCATACAAAAGGACAGTGGGCAGGAAAGCCGTTTAATCTAATGCCTTGGCAGGAACAGATAATAAGAGACCTTTTTGGTGTAGTTAAGCCCAGTGGATATCGCCAATTTAATACAGCGTATGTATCCATAGGGAAGAAGAATGGAAAATCAGAGCTTGCAGCGGCTGTTGCTCTGCTCCTCACCTGCGGTGATTTTGAAGAGCGAGCCGAGGTTTACGGATGTGCGGCTGACAGGCAACAGGCATCCATTGTCTTTGAGGTTGCTGCAGATATGGTGAGGATGTGTCCCGCTCTCAATAAGAGGGTGAAGATACTCGCCTCCACTAAGAGACTCATCTTTCTTCCGACGAATTCCTTTTACCAAGTACTCTCAGCTGAGGCATATAGCAAGCACGGCTTCAATATCCACGGTGTTGTCTTTGACGAGCTTCATACTCAGCCGA
>CAVJIN010000051.1:0-10503 GCA_963649615.1 bacterium | reverse complement strand
TTAGCTAAGATAGATTAATTTTAGAATCCACAAAATAAGGCGTGCAGGTAAAATTTTTGCCAAAAAGGCTAGGGCTTTGTAATCAAGGCCCACTGCACACCTTACTGGAGGATTGTTCTTCTTTATTTGTTTCAAAAATACTTTTGCAACGCTAGAGGCCGGCTTTCCGTTTGTTTCGTCTTTTGCCATGTGTGCTACAGCTTTCTCGCAGAAAGTATAGTAGGGTGAATATAATGGTTCATCACTGGTTCTCGCTTTTGTAAAACCAGTTTTTGTGTCTCCCGGTTCAACTAAACAAACTCTTACACCAAAAGGTGAAGTTTCCATTCTAAGTGCCTCAGCATAAGCCTCAAGTGCATATTTTGAACTACTGTAATGGCTTTGGTAGGGAATTGAAACTAAGCCTGCCACTGAACTGGTAATCAGCACCAAGGATTTCGCATTTTTTCTAAGCAGTGGTAGAAAAACTGAATTGACATTTAAAACGCCAAAATAGTTTGTTTCCATTTGCGCTTTGGCTCTGTCTAGTGGAGTCATTTCTGCTGAGCCACTAATACCAAAACCAGCACAATGAATTATAATTCCAAGCTCTTTGATGCCTTCAGAGGCACTTTTTACAGATTCTAAAGAGGTTACATCCATTGCTAATGGTATAATTTTACCTTCTGCGGTTTGAATCTGTTTATTCTCAGGCTGTTCAGAGGGATGCCTTGAAGCCGCATAAACTATAAAGCCGTTTTTACACAGCAATTGAGCTGTTTCAAGTCCAATTCCACTTGAGGCTCCTGTAATGAGAACAACTTTTTTATAAGGCGTTTTGATTGGCATATTGATCTTGATTTAAAATCCAAAGAGGCCTTTTTTTACATAAGGCTCTGTTTTTACACCAAGAACTTTGTATCCTGTCTCTTCAATAGCCTTCTTGAGTTGATCCTCGTTAAGAGTTTCTTCTGAAACAATTTCAGCTGTGCCATTTTTGTGAGAGGCGCGGACTTTTTTTACTTTAAAGGATTCTCTAATTGTATCGCAAACATGGTTTTCACACATATTGCAAGCCATTCCATCAATGTTTACTGTTGTTTTTATCATATATGTTCTCCTCTTTGAGATTTTTTTGCTCGTTATTAAAATCATCTATAGCTTCTTGAAACATTTGCTCTGCTTGAGTTACACAAGCTTCAAGTGAGTATTTTTTTGCAGATTCAGCATACTCAACTTCCATTTTCTTTTTATAGTCTTCATGTTCTATCCACCAATCAATGCGTTGTGCTAGAGCCTCTGGATCATCTACAGGGAAAAGACTTTCTTCACAAAGTGCAAATTGTGGGGTTGCACTCATTGAACTATTAGCAATGATTGGAACAAGACCTCCAGCAAAGGCTTCCATGCAAGACATAGCTTCAATTTCTGCTTGAGAAGCATGAACATAGAGATCACACATTGCAATGATATCCAGAAGTTCTGGCTTTGTGAAAAACTTCATAATTGGTTTCACTGGAAGGATTTCTCCTTTATGTTCTAGGTATTCTTTGCGTGGTCCTTGTCCTGCAAGAATAAGCTGAATCTTTTCTCTATATTTGGATAGATTAGCTGCTTCAATCAAGATGTCTTGACGTTTTTCAATTGAGTATCGGCCAACTGTGAGAATACAGAAATAAGGCTGAAGTTCAGCTGTTTTAGGAATTTTTCTGTAAACGAAATCGGGATCTATTCCATTACTAATGACATGTAGTTTTGCCTTGTAGTTGTGGGCTTTAAGCTGGTCTGCAATCATTTTGCTTGGGCAGTGGATATGGGTTGCATATTGGAAATTCCATTTGTTGAAAAGCCAGTAAATGAAGTCGTTTACGGGTTTTACTTCTCCCATGTGGATAGATGACGAGATGTTTTCAGGTTGTACATGAAAGGCCATAGTGAAAGGTTTGCTTTGAGCTTTGCACTCAAGTATAGTCTTCTTTGCCAGTTCAAATGGCATGTAGATGTGGACAAAGTCTGCCCAGGCCACTGCATCATGTATTGTTTTTGTGTCGTCCCACTTTGCAAATTTCATGCCTTGCTTGGTTATTAGCTTGTCAAAAACAGGAACATGATATGTTTCAAGATGGTATTTGCTCTGATCTGCATTGGCCACGCTTAAAGGGCGTACCTCGTGACCATGTTTTTCCAAAATAGCTGCAAATCTTCTAGCCGATATTGTTACTCCATTGTTTGCATCAAAAAACTGATCCGACACAAATAAAATTTTCATTTTCGCCTCTTTAATTCTTTAGCACATTTCCAATTGGTACAAACCCTTCTCCAAGGACTTCATAAGTGTCTTGGATGAACATAAATGCATTAGAATCTTCTTCGTAAACTATTTTGGTCAATTGATTTATTTGTCTGTTGTGCATGACTGCAATAAGTAGTGTTCGTTCCTTTCCTGTGTAAGTGCCAACACCTTTAATTGCAGTTGCACCATGATCAAGTTCAATGTTGATTCGTTTTGTTATTTCAGAACTCTTTTCGCTTATGATGTAAGCTGTCTTAGCATAGCGAGTACCAAGATTTAACATCATGTAATTTACCATGTAGGTTGAAATAAAGATGGTAATTATTCCGCATAATGCATGCTGAATTCCAAAAACAAAGACACCTGAAAGAAGTACAAGACCATCAGATAAGAAAAGACCAGTAGCTGTTGATAGCGGGGTGTATTTGTTAATGATTTGGGCAACAATGTCTGTACCACCTGTGTTTGCTCCTGTTCTCATGACAAGTCCAACACCACCACCTACAAGACCACCCCCAAACACAACTGATAGCATCAAATCAAGGCTATCGGCATATGGAAGAAAGCCATTATAACCTGTAAGTAAACCAAAAAAACTTGTCCACAGGGATATTAATATTGTACCTGCTAGACTTTTCATTCCATAGCTAGCTCCAAATGAGAGTATTCCAGCAAGGAAAATTGGTACTGATACGCAGAGCATAGCAAGACCAGTATCAAACCCTGTTAAGTGATAAATAATTGTTGCAATTCCATTAACTCCGCCACAAGAGATTTTAGCTGGAGTTATAAAACAAGCAATTCCAAACCCTGCAACACAAGTGCCCACTGTGATATAAAGGTAGTCACGTAGTTTATTAGCCTTATGCTGAGACATTTTTTCTGCTTTTTTTGTCTTTTCCATAGCAGTTATAATACTAACAATTATGCTAGTTCTGCAAGTTCTTCCCACCTTTTATATAGATCTTCAAGTTGTTCGTTAGTTTTATTATATTCTTTGGCTTTCTCTCCTAAGATGTCTGCTTGTCCAGAAGAGAAGAAATCTTCAAGTTCTCCCTTACGAGTTTCTAACTCTTCAATTTTTGCGCTGATAGCCTCAAACTCCTTTTTCTCGTTAAAACTTAAGCCTTTCTTCTTGTTATGGGCTATTGTTTTTGCGTTGGCCTGAGAGCTTTGTTTGGCATTTGAATTCTTGGCAGAACTTTCTGTGGCTGTTTCATATGCTTTGTAGTCTGAGTAACTACCTTCAAACCTAATAGAGCTTGGCATGATTATTAATTCTGAGCAGGTTTTATCCAAGAAGGCTCTGTCGTGGCTAACAGCAACTACACACCCTTGAAAATCTGTTATGTATTGTTCAAGACGGCATAGAGTATCAATGTCTAAGTCATTGGTAGGCTCGTCCAAAACTAAAAAATTAGGATTGCTTACAAGTGTTGCAAGTAAATAAAGCCTACGTTTTTCTCCTCCGGAAAGTATGCCAATTGGAAGTCTATGAAAAGACGATGGAAAACCAAAGAGTTCTAGAAATCTTGCAGGTGTTACGCTAAAACCTTGAGAGATTGTGATATTTTCACCAATTTCAGAAATGTATTCTAACATGGTTTTTTCAAGAGGTAATTTTGAAGACTTTTGATCGTAATAACCAAAGGCGGTATTTACTCCTGTGTCAACTTCGCCACATGAAGCTGTAAGATTTCCAGTTATTAGGTCTAGTAGGGTACTTTTCCCACTACCGTTTGGACCTATGATACCTATTCTCATTCCTTTTACAAATTCAATGCTCAAGTTCTGGATTATGGTTTTATCGCCTCTCATTGCACTTACATTTTTTAATTCTAGAATCTTTTTTCCAAGTCTTCTTGTCACACTGGAGAAATCTCTTTGCTCTTCTTCTGGCTTTCTTTGAAGGTTCTTCATTTCTTCAATGCGTTGTTTTCTTCCGCTGTCTTTTCCGGTCCTTGCTTGAGGTCCTCTGTGAAGCCATTCAATTTCTCGTCTTAGAATTGTTGCCAGTCTATCTTGCTCTTTCTGCAGTGCGTTCAGTCTTTCCGCTTTATGCTCGGTGAAACTGGTGTAACCTCCTTCATAAAAAAAGGCTTTTTTATTGTCCAGTTCCATTGTTTTGGTACAGATTTTGTCTAAAAAATATCTATCATGGGTTACTAAGAGAATTGTAAAAGCTCCATTAGTTAGTTTGTTTTCTAGCCACTCTATGGCAGGAATGTCTAGGTGGTTTGTTGGTTCGTCTAGAAGTAAAATATTAGGTTCAATGGCCAAAATCTTAGCAATTGCTGCTTTTTTTTGCGTACCACCTGATAATTGGGACATTAATTTATCTAAAGGTTCTTTTACGCCAAGCTCTCCAAGATAACTTTTGTAGTGATCTTCCATGTTCCAAAGTCCAAGACTTTCTATTTGCTCAAATGTTTCATGGTGTCCTTCTTGAAAGTCTCTTAAAAGCTTTACGTGTGGGTCGTTTCCTGTTAGTAGAAAGGACTCTAGTGTGCAGTTTGCACTAAAGTGAATGTCTTGTTCTAAATACGCAACACGGCACGAGCTATTAATGGTGACCTTGCCAATATCGGGCTCTAAAGTGTGTGCAATTATCTTGAGAAATGTAGATTTTCCTGCACCATTTTTACCAACTATGCCAAGTCGTTCGCCTATGTCTAGTCCAAAGCTAACGTTGGAAAAGAGAAAATCGTCTTTGACGGTTTTAGATATGTTGTATACCGATATTGCATTCACATCCTCGTTTTAACAAAAAAATGCATGAGGTACAAGCTACACAAAAAGGAATACTTGCTGTAGTATCAATGTCATGCAAAAAGATGTCCAATTAAGGCTACCTCCGTGGAAGGTTGCTGACGAGAAAGCCGTACGTAAAGCTCTTGGGATTAGTGATTCTACGCCATTTTTAATTCTTAAGAAGTCTATAGATGCTAGGCGTAAAGACGTTATGGTGGATTTGATTTGTAGAATTAATCCAGATGGCAATATTTATAGGCCTATAGAGCTTAAGGATGCAAATCCTGCATTGGGACAGGTTGTAATTGTTGGAAGTGGTCCTGCAGGACTTTTTGCAGCTTTGACTTTACTGGAGAAAGGCATAAAGCCTATTGTTGTAGAACGAGGTAAAGATGTTCATTCAAGACGAAAAGATATTGCTCAAATTTCTAGGTGTGGAAAAGTAAATGCGCAATCTAATTACAGTTTTGGAGAAGGTGGTGCCGGAGCATTTTCTGATGGAAAGCTTTACACAAGAAGTAAGAAAAGAGGGGAGAATTCAAAAGTTCTCAATCTTTTTGTGCAATATGGGGCTGATCCTGCAATTTTGTATGAGGCGCACCCGCACATTGGTACCGATAAGCTTCCAAAAATTGTTGAAAATATGCGTAATGCAATTATCTCTCATGGTGGAGAGGTCCATTTTGAAACACAAATGGTAAGATTGGTGCTTGATACTGATAGCCATTCTGATGAGCGTGTTTGCAATGGTTGTATTGTTGAAAAGCTACAAACAGGAGAGTTAAGTTTTTTCACAGGTCCAGTTATTCTAGCTGTTGGCAATGCTGCACGAGATACATTTGAAATGCTTCATTCTTATGGCGTTCAACTTGAAGCCAAAGATTTAGCTATGGGAGTTAGACTTGAACATCCCCAACATTTAATTGACTGTATTCAATATCATAATTCACAGGGCAGGGGGCAGTTTCTTCCAGCTGCAGAATACAGTTTCACTACACAAGTTCCAATCTCCGAGATTGATTTTACATCTAAAGACAAGCTACTTCCTTTTTGCTTATCTACTGGCAAGACATCTGTTGGTGTTTACTCTTTTTGTATGTGTCCAGGCGGTTTTGTTGTTCCTGCAGCTTCAGATATTAATCAGGTAGTTGTCAACGGTATGTCACCCAGCAACAGGGGGTCAAAGTGGGCTAATAGTGGCATGGTTGTAGAATTTCCTATTTCACTTTTTTCTGATGCTTCATATGTTGAAAATCATCCTTTTTGCATGATGGATATTCAAAAAAAGATTGAAAATGCAACGTTTTTGGCTGCATTGGGTACACAGAAGGCACCATCACAACGAATGATAGATTTCCTAAATAGGAAACTTAGTTCTTCTTTGCCATCTTCTAGCTATGCTCCAGGACTGACTTCTTCAAACCTACATGAAGTCTTACCACCATATATCACAAGTGCCTTATCTTATGCCTTCAAGATTTTTGGTCGCAATGCGCATGGTTTTGAAACCAACGAGGCCATACTTATAGGTAGCGAAACACGCACATCAAGCCCAATTAGAATAGTACGTAATCCCGATACTCTTGAAAGTGTTTCTTTGCACAATTTTTATCCATGTGGAGAGGGCGCTGGATATGCAGGTGGTATTGTTAGTGCTGCCATTGATGGCATTAGATGCGCTCAAATGATTGCTAACCGTATTGAACATTAATGAGGCTTTTGCAAAAAATTTAAAAAAAGTGTCAAAAAAGAAAAATTTTTGGTATTTGATACTTGTAACTCTAGACGACTCATGCTAATGTGTTATACGGTCTTGGGGTCTTGCTGTGTGTTTTTCTCCCCACCCCAATCCTGAAAGCGCAGTGAGACATCCCAACCTTTTTTTTATTCCGCAAAAATATTTAGTTTAGCGTATAACTCACACTAATGGTTGTTTGAGTATCAAACGCACTAGGATTTGAGCTAATATTGCCCGGATTTTTGAGATAGATTAAATCTGTTTCAACCTCAACCTTAAAGCCATAATTGAAATTATAGGATCCAAAGAGAGAAGCAACAAATGTTGTTGTTACACTATCTCTGAGGTTTGCATTTGGATCATTGTAATTTGCAGTTTGATGGTCAGTTGTTGGAGTTGTTTTATTTGTATCTTTGTTAACTCTTGTCCAGGCAGTGTACTTGTCATGGGTTCCATGGAACATTAAGAAGAAACTTGTTCCAGCACTCCACTTGTCGAGAACTTTATATTCTGCACTAAGGTAAGCAACAATAGCATCTCCGCCATATTTATAGCCCAAGAAATCAAGGTTGTAGTTTTCTGTTCCACCACAATCACTCATTTCTCTAAGTGCTACAACATAGTTTATACCATAGCGTCCATTGGTTTGTTCCCTGTTACTTTCTCCTGCTTGTTTATCTCCATCTCTAAGATACAGGTATGGAGTAGTTATAGCACCTTCTGCATTAAGTGTTAGGATTCCCTTTCTTAGTTCTGTTATGTAAGTAATTCCAAGAAGATATCCCAATCCGTTAGGCTCTGCAAGGTCCGTAGTTGTAGCAGGATTTTGCTCTCCTGGAAGGACAGATTCATCAATAACTACTTGTCCATAAAGGTTTAAACCTTTGACAATTGTCCAATCAGCTTCAAATGAAAGAATTGAGTTTGTATTACTTCTTGTGTAATTGTTGTGGTACATCATAGCAGGAGCAAATGCAATAAGGTCAATTTTATTATCCTTGCTCATATACATAACACCCTCTGTAAGTGTTAATGAAAGGTTATCTAAGATGTTCCATTCTAAACGATGAGCTATGAAGGCTGAAATTCCATTCATATAGTCTGATTGACCATTGCCTATACCGTTGAGGCTCATTGTCATAGATCCATCAAGATTTTGTGTGTAGTACATTTGTGGGTGTGGGAAGGAAGAAATTAAGAAGGTGTATTTGAAGTTTTTTTCATATGCAGTAAAGTGTGCTGCATTGTGATATTTAAGATGATCTCCAATTATGAAATTTCCAGTTTTTCCATTGCCCCAACTGAGTTTGTCACGACCAATTGTAAAGGTCCAATTAGCACCACCTGCAGATACAAAGGCTCTAAGAGGAAAATTGAAATCCAATTGTTTCATGTCATTTGCGAGAAGGAAAGGAACATTTGTCCAAAGAACACTATCCCCAAATTTTCTTGAAGTTTTACCGTTACTTTTCCAATCTTTTGCTGTTCCAAGAGAGAAATCAAAGAAGCCGTAGAAGTTATTGGCAATGTGCTCTTCTGTGTTGATATTAAGAAATTGTTTTTGCTTATCCCAACCTCTAATCCAATTGTCACGAGTTTGAAAATACGTGCTCGTTGGGTTTGAATTTATATAAGCTTCAACATCTACTTCAAGTTGAGCCTTAAAAACAGGGGCTGTTGCATCCTTGTCAAGGGTTTCCATAATGTTGTTGTAAAGTTCTATTTGATAGCTTGAAAGCGTACTTACATCAATTTTTTCTACCATTGTTTTTAATTCTGCACCACTATAAGGTCCTGTGGTACTTGGCAATGAACGTCCTGTTAATAGGTACAAGTCCGATACCTTTTGCCAAATTGTGTCATCTACAGAGTAAATCTTTTGGTAATTATTGGAGGCAAAACAAATCCCTGCCATTAGAAGTGATAGAGCTAGAACAAGTAATTTTTTCATAAGTTATTGTACTTTTCCTTCTTATAAGAGGTTTTTGCAAAACTGCCTTCATGAACCTTGGCTTTGCCTTTCCGGCTAAAAGGACATTTCTTCTAACTTCATAATACACAAAGTATTAGGAACTGTATCAAAATAATTTGAACATTTCTACTTGTTCTGTTCTCAACCTTCTGCGTCATTACCTTCAGCCATATTACCATATTGTCTGAAGTTAATTCCTTGAATCTTGAAAACATAACTTCGTATAAATTGCCCAATTTATTTCGCTACAGTTCCTTATTTCAGTTTTCAGAAAGTGTCTTTTATCTCGCAAATCCAAATCCAATCTTCACAAAGCTCATTTTGCAAAAACCTCATAGTTTTTTTTAAGTATAACACTATAAAGCATTGACAGCAACATTTGATTGTTGATATCATTTTGATATCAAAAAGATTTCTACAAGAGAGTTGTAACTTCTTGTGCTAGGAGGGAATTTTATGAATTCAAATGTGCTTGATTTTAAGGAAGAAAAAATTTTGAATACTAAGAACGGCTTTAAAGCTTTGTTTTTACTGTTGTTTTTAATTGTAATAGCTATTGTATGTATGATTTTAGGTTGTGCATGTCTTGGAAATGTATTTCTTGGTTATAGCCCCTATGCTATTGGTTTAATTTTGATTTTCTTAGGTATTGTCCTTCTTTGTTCTTCTGGAATTTGCTTTGCTGGATTAAAAGTTATTAAGCCAAACGAAGCCTTAGTTTTGTCATTATTTGGTAAATATTATGGCACAATATATAAAAGTGGTTATCATTTTGTGAATCCGTTCTGCTCTGCTATTTATCCAAGAAAGCGAGATGATGATGCAGTAACTAAAATAGCTGATTCAAAAAAGAATGGACAAGATGTCCTTGCAGTATCCATTCCAAAGAGGATTTCTACAAAACTGTCTACATTTGTAAATGCAACTCAAAAGGTTAATGATAAACTTGGAAATCCAATAGAAGTTGGAGCAATAGTTATCTGGAAGGTTGTTAATGCCACTAAAGCTGTGATTAATATAGATAACTATATTGAATATTTGTCCAACCAGACAGATTCTATCATTCGCAATGTGGCACGGTTATATCCTTACGATATAATCAACGACAATGAAGAGGATAACGAAGCTGAAGAACTCACATTACGTGGCTCTTCCAGTCTCATTGCAGAACGCATGAAGAAAGAACTTTCTTCAAAAGTTGAAGATGCGGGTATTGAGATTGTTGATGTCCGTCTTAACCAAATTGCATATGCACCAGAGATTGCCGCAGCAATGCTTCAAAGACAGCAGGCAGTTGCCATTATTGCAGCACGTAAAAAGATTGTTGAAGGTGCTGTAAGTATGGTAGAAATGGCATTAGATCAACTAAAGAACCAAAATGTTGTAGATTTGGATGAAGAACGAAAAGCTCAAATGGTTTCTAATCTTCTTGTTGTTCTTTGTGGTAACAAGGAAGCAAATCCAGTTCTTAATGCTGGTTCAATCTATTAATAAAGGGCGCTAAAACCAATATAGGGGTTTAAAGTTGTGCAAGATTTAGAAGAACAAAACAAATCAAAGAAACAAGTTCCTCTACGACTTTCAAAAACCCTCTTTGATGAATTGTCAGCTTGGGCCCAAGATG
The DNA here is from genome assembly GCA_963649615.1 of bacterium. Lineage (GTDB taxonomy): Bacteria > Spirochaetota > Spirochaetia > Sphaerochaetales > Sphaerochaetaceae > UBA9732. Next base: position 146 of record CAVJIN010000051.1, on the reverse strand, counting down.
ATTTTCGCAGCCTCAATGGTCAAATAGAATACCTTCTAACTGAGGCTGTGAAAAAACGCAGAAAGAAAAATCTAAAGTAGAGAAGACTGGCAAGGCCCGTTAATATTGTCAACGGTATATAAGTTAGTGGTTATGCATTAACCAAA
>CAVJIN010000050.1:0-10689 GCA_963649615.1 bacterium | reverse complement strand
TAGAGTTTTTGCAAAACTTTAAAGTGCTAACTTATAAATATTTACAATATCTTCATGATAAAGCTTCATGAGCCCACCAGCCACTGTGCGTCCACCTGTAAGCATACGTGTGGCCATGTCTTCAAAATCTTTGTCATTAATGTTAAGTTCACTGAGTTTTGTAGGAAGGCCAAGGTCTTTAAACCATTTTTCAAGTCTTGCAATTCCGTCTTGTACTAGGTTCTCCGTGTCTGTTAGTGGAATATTGCTTCCCATGACGTTGGTTGCAAATTGTGCAAAACGCATTGGATTTGCTTTGTTTACGTATTTCATCCACGCTGGAGTCATGATTGCAAGGCCTGCCCCATGAGCTATGTCGTACTGGCCGGAAAGCTCATGCTCTAACCAATGGCTAGCCCAGTCTTGTTCACGTCCACATCCAAAAAGGTTGTTATGTGCCATGGTGGCAGCAAACATTAACTGCTCTCTGTAACCATAGTTTTTAGGCTCCTTGATTGCAAGTGGGCCGTATTGAAGAATTACTTTCATTGTGGCTTCTATTAGAGCATCTGTGATTGCAACATCTTGTGTATTTGAGAAATATCTCTCCATGAGGTGACTTAACATGTCTGCTGCGCCACAAGCGGTTTGGAATGATGGAAGAGAAAAACAAACCTGAGGATCCATAATTGCAAAAGTAGGGTAGTTGTTTTCACTATTAATTCCTCGTTTGTTTAATGTCTTATTGTTTGTGATAACACAGGAATTTGACATCTCTGAGCCAGCGGCCGGAATGGTAAGAACTACTCCAAGAGTGATTCCCTTTGGAATGAGACTCCCTTTAATCATAAAGTAATCTTCCCAAACATCTTTGTCCTTTGGTATAACACTGCCAAAAGAGATGGCTTTGCAAGTGTCAATAACAGAGCCACCACCTACTGCAAGAATGAAGTCTATTTTTTTGCTTTTAACAACATTAATGCCATCTAAAACAAAGTCTAAGCGAGGATTGGGTTTAACGCCAGAAAGTTCCGTGTAAGGGATTCCTTCTGTCTTGAGAACTTCTGTCACTTTGTCATAAATACCATTCTTTTTTATTGAGCCACTGCCATAAACCAAAAGAACGTTGGTTCCACCTGCAGTTTTAATTTCTTGAGCGACTTTAGCAATAGAATCTTTGCCAAAAACCATCTTAGTTGGGCATCTGTAAGAAAAGCTGTTCATTCTGTACTCCTAATATGTTCACTTTATCGCATTTTTGTCTTAAAATCATCCCATAATTTTTAATTGGAGGCCTTTATGGCAGATACAGAAAAGAAAGGATTCTTTGCCGAGTTTAAGACTTTTATTGCACGTGGAAACGTTGTTGACATGGCAGTAGGTATCATTGTTGGTGGAATGTTTACCTCCATTGTGCAGTCTTTTGTTGCCGATATTCTTAACCCAATCCTGGGTTTCGTCATTGGTGATATGGACTTCTCTGAACTAAGAATTATCCTGAAGGCTGCAACTGAAACCACTTCTGAGATTGCAATACGCTATGGTTCTCTTCTTCAGGCCATTATTCAGTTCTTGCTCACCGCACTTGTGCTTTTTACAATTGTCCGTGCAATGAATAGGCTTAAGGCCGATGTTGAGGATCGCACTAAGAAGGCAGAAGAGTAAAGAGATTTTTGCACAACTTTTGAAAGTCTACTTAATTTAATGATTTTTGGTACTTTAAGTAGACTTGTCTACTTGAAGTGCCTTTTTTTAGCGTTTCAAGTAGACTTTTTTTACTCTTCTTATGATTTCCTTGTGTTTAATGAGATAGCAACGGTGGATTTTGCTGTTTCGCTTAAAGTCATCTCCTATTGTGCTTTCTGTAACATCTTCAACAATGAAATCTTCATAGATTTCACCAAACATTTTAAAACGAGTGTAGTTGGTTGAGAAAATCAACGTGCCTTTGCTTGATAGGTGTCTCATACAGGACCTTATTAGGTACCCGTGGTCTCGTTGAACATCGAAACTTCCTTTTCCTTTGCTATTGGAGAAGGTTGGTGGATCACAGAATATAACATCAAAAACATCCCTGTTTTCTCTTAAGAAGGCTAGACAGTCATCTCTGTAGAAGAAATGATTCATAGTATTAAAACCATTTGCCTGCATGTTGTGCATTGCCCAATCAAGATAATTTGCATTAGTGTCAACACTTACAGTTGAAAGTGCACCACCTGCTGCAGCATGGACTGTTGCAGTTGCTGTGTAGCAAAAAAGATTGAGGAATCTCTTATCTTTGCACATGTCCTGAATCATTTTTCTAACCGGTCTGTGATCAAGGAAAATTCCGGTATCCAAATAATCTTCAAAGTTTACAAAAAACTTGTGACCATTTTCATGCGCAATCATGAAATGAGAGTTACTACTTCTCTTATTGTATTGGCTGGCACCACGCTGAATTTCTCTCCGTTTTACATGAATGTCATCATAGTCAATGCCCGTAACTCTTTCTGTTGCTAGAATTAGTTCGTTAAGTCTTCTTTCTGCATCTTCAGGGTCAATAGAACTAGGAGCTGCGTATTCTTGCAAGCTAATCCACTTTCCTTCATAGAAATCAATTGCAGCACTGTATTCCGGCATGTCAGCATCGTAAAGTCTGTAACAGGTAACACCTTGGTCTTTCATTGCTTGACCAATGGAGAAAAGGTTCTTTTTAAGTCTATTTGCTGCCATTTGCGCGCCAGGTGAAAGGGGTTGAGAAAGACGCTGTTCTTTTCTTTCTATAGCTTTTTTCATAAGCTCTTGGCGTTCTTGATCACTGAAAACATAGTAGTGGGCAGCCTGACATTCAATACCGCCGTTAATAAATGTATTGGTTCTATTTGGTTTGAGGTCAATATAGCCTAAAAGTTCTTTGTTGCCACAAAAAATACATATATGCCACCCTGAGAAGACATCATTCATGATTTGTCCCATATTGGTGTAGAGCTTTCTAATAGCAATTGAACCACTATCAAGACGCACTCCATAGGGAGGGTCTGTGACTATATATCCAACTTCTGAAGGAAGATCTTCTCTGTTAACTTTAGTAAAATCCTTTACTTCAAAATCAATAACATCTCCTAGATTTGCTGCATAAGCATTATCAAGAGAGATCTCAATAGCTCTTCTATCTATGTCCCATCCTAAAATGGTGCATTTACATTCTGTTTGGACCTCTTTTGCTTCTTGTACTACCTTATTCCATATTTCATCTTTATGAATTGGAAGTTTGGTAAAGGCAAAAGTATTAAGTTTAAGAAGTCCAGGTGCTGTATTTGTAGCCATAAGTGCAGCTTCAATGCATATAGTGCCACTTCCACAGAAAGGGTCAAGAAATGTTGGAGGATTTACTTCAGGGTCTGAGAAAGAGGCTTTTAAGCGTTTATACCAATCGCTTCTGTATAGAAGGGATGCGGCCATAAACTCGCTCATGACAGCTTCTGTTTGAGCTGTTCTGTAGCCCCTGTGGGAAAGGCCTCTTCCTGCAAAATCTACATACCAGCTTACTAGATTGCGATTGACATGAAGATGAAAAACAATGTCTGGGTTGTCTCTATCTACAGAAGGACGTTCACCTCCATAGATTTCACGACAGCGTTCTACAATGGCATCTTTTAGACGTAATGAAGCAAAGTGACTATTGTGGATCCATCTGCAATCTGTGACAGTCTCTGTGATTGCAAAAGTCTTGTTTGGTGAAAGCCAACTTTCCCAGTGAAGGTTTTTTGAGTGCTCATAAAGATCGTCTGTGGATTCTAGTTTGTCAAAGCGGTGGACAAGAACCAAAAGTCTTGTTGCACTTCTAGTCCACATTGCAAATTTGTAGGCGGTTTCAAGGTCCGCAGAGAATTCTACTCCGCCTGAACTTGTGTTTATCTCTGTTGCGCCAGCTTCAATCACTTCGCGCTCTACTAAGTCATTTTGATTGGCTGAGGCCGATGCAAAAAATATCATAAAGGCTCCTTAATGGTTTTTTATAAAAACTTCTAAACTGTTGCGTCAAATAGCTTTTTGACTTCGTCTTTTTCAAATTTGTAATTTGTCCCACAATTAAAGCATTGAAGTTCAAGGGGAAACTTATCTGCTTTGAGAATTTCTCTCTTCTCTTCAAGGGGAAGCCTTGAAAGAAAAATTGAGAAGTTTTGTTTATTACAAGGACAAGAGAAAGCAATTGGCTCTGAGGCCAAGTTTTCAACTCCATAGTCAGCAAAAACCTCAGAACAGTATTCCAAGACTGTCTTTCCTTCGCTTATAGACTTTGCAAGAGATGGAAGAGTTTTACTTTTCTTTTGCAGTTCTTCAAGAATTTCGTCTTTGCAGTTTGGCATTGCCTGTAAGAAAAGACCTCCTGCTCCTAAAGCTCTACCTTGTTTGTCAAAGTGTACACCTAAAGAGAACATTGTTGGAGTTTGTTCACTTTCGTTGTAGTAAAGGGCCAAGTCTTTGGCTAAGTCGCCATATTGTATCATGGTTTGACCTGTGAATGGGGTCTTTGAACCTTCAAGAAGTTTTGTGACGCTAATGAATCCTGGACCATAAAGCATTGATAAGTTTGAGTTTTCAAGTGGTTTGTCTATATGGATAGGATTGTTCTTAAGATAGCCTCTAACGGCTCCACATGCCCAAGATTCAACGTATATTCCGCCAATTGGGCCACCGCAATCCACGGAAAGCTGAATTCTGTCATTTCCTTTTATGGACGATGCCATTAGTCCTGCTGCAATATAAGCTTGCCCTAGAACTAAAGTTTCTAGAATGCCTAAATTGTGGTTTGCACGCATTTGATTCACCATAGTGGTTCCGCCTAAGCCTGTAAGACGGATCTGGCCATCAGCGAGCAACATTACCTGCCTGCCATCTTCAGCTATCTTGCTCAGGTGTTCTGCAAGAAGCCTGTCTTCAATTTGTTTCTTTATCATTGTGTTTAAAGATTATTAGAACAGTCGTATTTGTTCAAGGTTTAACATGTATTTAAGTGTATTTAAGTGCCTTTTGTGTAGTTCTTAATTCACAAGGAACTTTTTATCAAATATACTTTATAATTGAGAAAAATTGAGATTGAGAAAAAGGCTGAGGGAAAAAGAGGGGCCAATGAAAAGCGAGACGTTGGAGAAAACTCATCAAACAATAAAGCGCAAATGGAAGATTATTGAGGGCAAAGAGCGTTTAATTGTTCTCATTGGTCTTGCTATTGCCTATATTATTCTTCTTTCCTTAATTTTTGTGATTTATAACAGCTTTCAAGAGAAGATTGTTCTTGAGATGAAGTTTGAATCGGAGAGTTCGTTTAATTCTGTTTACATGGCCCTATCCGATAGTTCTTCTAAGGCTCTTTCCGTTATGGAAGACGAAGGGATTTTAGCTATAGGGATTTATTCTTCAAATGGACAAGTTTATACGCGTCTTGGGGATGCGCCAACAACACTTCCTCTTTCTAAACTTGTCAAAGCACGGCAGAAGGATCAAGATTCCACTCTTGGAATCTACTTACAGGATAATGAAACAGAGGAAATTGAATACTTTAGACTTTCTAGATTGAATGTTGCTCTTGAAACTGGAAGTCTAAGCATTTCTAAAGATGGGGTGATAAATACTCCTATTGATTTTCCAGAAATTATTTATGTTAAATTTGATGGTAGTTCTTACTATTCTTCTGTTAGAAATGTGCGATTTTTGGCTGTTTTTGGCTTAGTTGCTTTAACTGTTTTATTTCTTGTTGTCCTTAACATGTACTTGTCAAATAGGCGCTATAGAATAGAGTTGCAGAAGAACCAAGGGCTTGCAAAACTTGGGGCTGCAGCTAGGACTCTTACGCATGAAATTAAAAATCCTTTGAGTGCAATGACAATTCAAAGTGCACTGTTAAAGAAGATGCTTCCAGAAGAGTATCATGAAGACTTGCGAATCATGGATAGCGAGATTCAACGCCTCACAAACTTGACAAACCGTGTTAGCGAATTCCTCAAGAATCCTCTTGGAAATCCGGTTGAACTTGAGCTTGTGGGCTACATCACTAACATTGCATCTCTATTTGCATTGCCAATTGAGGTAAATACCGATGGCCTTGAAAAAGTTTATGTTAATTTTGATGCTGACCGAGCGAGATCGGTCTTTGAAAATCTAATCAAAAATGCTACAGAAAGCACGCAAGGAAGAGATCCACAGGTATGGGTTGAGATTCGTAAGGGGCGTAAGGATAGCGTGGTGGTGAGGGTTCTTGATAGGGGAGATGGGCTTGCAAAAGAGGCTAAAGACAAGATTTTTGACCCTTTCTATACCACAAAGATAAATGGTTCTGGAATTGGGCTATCTATCTCGCGTGAATTTGTCATGGCTGTTGGGGGTAGCTTAAAGCTGTATGATAGAGATGGTGGAGGAACAATTGCTGAGGTAGTGCTTCCTTGCTCCAAAGAAGAGGGAAAAACACAGATAAAGGAGGAGTCGTCAAAGTGAAAATTTTAATTGTTGATGATGAAACCAACATTCGTGATTTAATGGTCCGATACCTCAAGACAGAGTCCATTGATGGAAAGGGTGCTGAAAATGCGTTCTCCGCACAGCGACTTCTTAGAGAAGAGCCGTTTGATGGCTGTTTGATAGATTTAAGAATGCCTGGGATGGATGGGCTTGAGCTAATTAAGTGGATAAGACAGGAAGGTTTTAGAATGCCCATTATCATGGTCAGTGCTCACGGTGAAATTACAGACGCCGTGGAGGCTCTAAAGCATGGTGCACAGGACTATATTGTGAAGCCTTTTAATCCAGAAGAAGTTGCCATAAAGCTCAAGCAATTGGTAGAAGCTCAAAATTTCAGAAATATTCAAGAAACAGAAGAAAGAATGCCCCAAGATCATGCTTTCATAGGAGAAAGTGTGCAGATAAGGCGAATTAAGGATATGATTGCTAGAATTGCAATGACCAATTCAAGTGTCCTTGTGACTGGTGAGAGTGGTACTGGAAAAGAGGTAATTGCAAGGACAATTCATCAGCAGAGTCCTCTTTCTGCTGGACCTTTTGTTGCTATTAATATTGGTGGTGTACCTGAAAACCTCTTGGAAAGTGAACTGTTTGGCTATGAAAAGGGCGCTTTTACTGGTGCAGTTACAAGAAAGACGGGAATGTTTGAGCTGGCTTCTGGGGGAACTTTATTTCTTGATGAGATTGGGGAGATGCCACATGCACTTCAAGTAAAAATACTAAGGGTTTTACAAGAAAGAACTATAACAAGATTAGGAGGAACACAACCAATTCCAATTAATGCGAGAATTGTTTGTGCAACAAACAGAAATCTTGAAGATATGGTACGGGAAGGTTCATTCAGAGAAGATCTTTTTTACAGGCTTAACGTTGTAAGAATTCATGTTCCACCGCTCAGAGAACGAACAGAAGATATTCCTCTTCTAACTGCTTGGATTCTAAAGAAGCTTAACGTTCGAATGGGACGTCAACTTATAGGCCTTACCCCTGAGGCTATGGAAATGCTCAAGGGCTATAGGTTTCATGGCAATATTAGAGAGCTAGAGAATATACTGGAAAGAGCTGCAATTTTTACTGATGGTAATATTATTGGGGTAAATGATTTGGATCTTAGGCCTGATGAGTTGGAACCTATTGATAGCAAAACAATGGCCTTATTTGATGATCATAGCGCACAATCTTTGAGGGAAGTTGAAAAACAGACCATTGAAAGGGCTCTCAGAAGATGGGAGGGAAACCGTACTAAGGCAGCCGAAGAATTGGGTATTACTAGGCGAACGTTGATAAATAAAATTGCAGAATTTGATTTGGATTTATGAGGCAGTTTTGCAAAAATTCATGAGATTTTGAATATTTATGGAGGAGTTATGGAAGACTATAAGGAAGAAAAAAGATGGGATTTGACAACTATCTATCCGAGTGTTGATTCTAAAGAATTTAATGAGGACTTGGCTAAATTAAAGAGATTGCTTGCTTCTTTCAAAGCTGAAATAGAGAATAATAAGGCAACTTTGGCTGACTTGGTGGATAAGACAAACGAGATGTGGGATTTGAGTACTACGCTTTCTTCTTATGCTTATTGTCAGGTCTCTACAAACACAACAAACAAGGTTGCTGTTAATGCATTAAACAAGGTTGAAGAACTCTCAATGGATTTAGCCGTATGCGATACATTGTTTACCTCTTATGTTGCAGAACATTCGCAAGAAGTTGAGCTTTTCTGCAAAAAGAATCCCCATTACACTTATGTGCTTCAAGAGATTGCAAACGATGCAAAACATCAGATGTCAAAAGAGATGGAAGAGCTTGCGGCAGACCTTTCTAGAAGTGGTGCAGATAGCTATTCTAGATTACAAGAAGCAATTTCTTCCGCTGCTTGTGCAGAACTTGATGGAAAGAAGCTTACAGTTATTCAGCTCAGAGCTCTTGCTACAAATGCTGATAGAGAGGTAAGACGTAAAGCTTATGAAGCAGAGCTTAAGGTTTGGAAAGAGCATGAAATTGCATTTTGTTATGCTTTAAATGGAATTAAAGGAACCTGTCTTTCTCTTGAAAAACGCAGAAAGTGGAATAGTCCTATTGAGCGCTCTATGCATGGGGCTCGCATTAATCAGAAAATATTGGATGCACTTATTGGAACTCTTGAAAAGAATCTTCCCATGTTTCGCTCTTATATGAAAACTAAGGCAAAACTACTTGGTGTTGATAAGATGGCTTTCTATGATTTGTTTGCTCCTGTAGGAAATGCAAATATGGTTTATACCCTTGATCAGGCCCACGAGTTTGTTGCAAAACAATATGGTCTATTTAACCCAGAAATGGGAAAGTTTGCAGACCATGCTTTTAATGCAAATTGGATTGATCCTCTTCCTCGTGTAGGTAAGACAGGTGGCGCTTATGATATCTACATGCCAAAAATCAAAGAAAGTCGAGTTTTTGCAAATTTTGATGGCACCTATGATGGGGTTTCAACTTTTGCTCATGAACTCGGACATGCTTGGCATGACCATATAATAAGTACAAAGCCATCGCTCTTAGGTCAGTATCCAATGACGCTTGCGGAGACGGCATCAATCTTCAGTGAATTCATAGTATTCAAGGGAGCTGTGGAGCAGGCTACAAAAGAAGAGAAGGTTGCAATTATTGAGCAGTTTGTGCAAAGTGCATGTCAGGTTTGTGTCGATATCTTGTGCCGTTTTTATTTTGAACGTGAACTTTTTGCTCGCAGAAAAGATGGCGAACTCATGCCAGATGAGATGTGTTCTATCATGATAGATTGTCAAAAAAAGACTTATGGGGATGGTCTTGATGAAAATTTCCTTCATCCATATATGTGGGCGGTTAAGGGACACTATTACAGTGCTGGTTTTTCTTTCTATAATTATCCGTATGCTTTTGGACAACTTTTTGCGCTTGGACTTTTTCACAGAAGTGAAAGTTCTAGTTCTGACGGAAGACCGTTTTATGAAAAGTATAATGAGCTTTTATCTTTGACCGGTCAGCTTCCAGCAAAAGATGTGGCAGCAACTGCCGGTATTGATCTAGAAGATCCTGCTTTCTGGCAGGAAGGAATGGATATTATTGCTTCTTATGCAAAGCAGCTTGAAGAGATGGTGAAGTAGGGTTTTGTGAGTTGATAGTTACTGCGGAAAATTTTGTTCAAGGTGGCCGTACCATTGGTCACCTTGAAGATGGTAGAATTGTATTTCTCAATGGCCTATTTCCAGGGGAGGAAGCAGAAATTAAGATAGTTGAAGAGAAAAGAGGCTATTGTTCTGCTGTTCCTGTCAATATTATCAAGCGTAGTCCGGAGAGACGTCAGTCTCCTTGCAAGTATAGTTCTCAATGTGGAGGATGCCCTTGGATTGAACTTAGATATGAGGCTCAAGTTTCTGCAAAGGAAGAGTTGCTTAGACAACTATTTTCTGATATTAACTTGGAATTTCTTCCTTCTGTTTTACCTTCTAATTTGCCTTCTGATGAATTTGGTTACCGTAGTAGAGCTCGTTTTCAGTATAGGATAAATAATGGTAAGGCCTCTTTAGGTTTCTGTGCAGAAGATTCTAATAATACTGTTGCTATAGATAATTGTCTTATTGCAGATTCTAAATTAAATGATTTTATTGCGCATCCTCCAAAAATTAATGCTTGGGAATTGAAAAACATGGAACTCCCATGTGTCTCAACAGATTCTGGAGTGTTATATGGAGCTGGAATTTCCCATATTACCATATGTGGTCATTCTCTTCCTGTGAGCAACCAAGTGTTCTTTCAGTCTAATTTAAAACTTCTGCCGTTTCTGATTGACTATGTTGTCTCCTGCGTACAAGGACCTAGAGTTATGGACTTGTACAGTGGGGTAGGAACTTTTAGTGCCTACCTTGAAGATAAATATGAAGTAGTTGCCGTTGAGATGAATAAAAACTGCTTGGATTTGGCTAAACGGCATCTGAAGAGAACCTCATTCTTTACAGCTCCTGTCGAAAAATGGAAGCCTAAAGACAAGGGTGTAGATACTGTTATTGTAGATCCTCCCCGTGTGGGCCTTGCTAGAGAAGTGCCTGACATGATTGCTTCTTGGGGTCCTTCTCGTATTATTTATGTCTCCTGTTATTCTCCAACACTACACCGCGACGTTCTGCGCTTTGAGTCCTTGGGTTATAAAGCTATTAGCATTAAGCTTTATGATTTTTATGCTCAAACGCCACA
>CAVJIN010000049.1:0-10729 GCA_963649615.1 bacterium | reverse complement strand
AGATCAACTGTAAAAGTCAACATTGATATCAAATACTAATGGCCCAAAAGCAAAATGCACACATAAACACATTTTTTGTCACTAAAATGTTACCACGTATGCTCCGGGTTCGATTCCCTGGACATCTTTTTTTTGTGTAAAAAGAAAGGGCTACATCTCTTTAGTCAGAAACACGACTTTTGTTACGGCTCCTAAAATATCAAACTGCTAATTGTAAATAATTATAATCCATGAAGTACTTGACTTGAGATAAAAAGCTTTTTACGCAGTCACTGCCAAACTAAAGAGGTTTCTTTTGTCAATCAAGAATAAATTTACCCTCCCTGAGTATGGTTTTCCCATCAAGGAGAACCTCAGAATTAGGTAGCCTTGTATCTTTTATGATATCCCAGTGAATAGAGGATTGGTTTAATCCTCCAACTTCCGGATATGCTCGGCCAAGTGCAATATGAACCGTTCCATATATCTTTTCGTCAAAAAGAATGTCATTACAGAATCTGTTCATTTCACTATTGATACCTAAAGCGAACTCTCCAATTAAGTCAGCACCAGGGGTTTGATAGACAATAGAGTTGAGATATTCTTGTTCATTAGAAGATTTTGCTTCTACGAGTTTCCCTTTTTCCCATCTTAGATATAAATCTCTTACAAGATGTCCTCCAAGAACTCCAGGATTCTCAAAACTAATATAACCATCAATTGTGCTTGTAACAGGAGCAGTATAAATCTCACCATCAGGAATATTGGTTCCCCCAAGCGATGGATGCCAAAGTCTTCCTTCCACGGAGAATCTTAAATTTGTATCAGGTGTTTTAATTTGAATTTCATGACCTTGCTCAAGTTTAGTTGCAAAGGTTTCCCATTTAGCCCGCTCTTTCTCAAAATCAATAAAGCACGCATTGAAAAACATATCAAGAACGGTGTCATAGTCACACTCTGCTTGAACTGCAAAAGCATCAGTTGGAATGCGCACCAAAGTCCAACGGGTTTTTTGCCACCTATATGAGGAAATGACACCCATTGCTCTTTGTTGTAAAACAGATTTTTCTGTTGGTATATCACTCAGTTCACCCAAGTTGTGAGCACCACGAAGAGCAATGTAGACATCTGCCCACTCCATTCCATAAGCTTCAATCTCAGGAACCCAACCAATTTGTTCGTCATTTCCATAGCGTAGTAAGCTATGTTTGAACTCTTCACTCAATATTTGAACTTGTGGATATCCACCAGCTTTTACAACGGCTTCGTATACTCCTTTTGCAAGATCAAAGGCTTCAGGCTCAACCATGGCAATCATTACTTTTTCACCTGGTTTTACACCTACAGCATCTTTTACAAGAATCTCTCCAAGTCTAAGCCATCTCTTATCCATTAGAAACGCTCCTTTTAGCTTCTAGCTAGTGCACCGAAATTTCAACTAGCACACTAGCTTTAGCCAACTCTTATCTAACTTTAGCAACTACATCCATGAAAGCTTTAACTCTGTCTCTGTCTACATGGTTTTCAAACTTGCCGTCTTTCTTAAATGTAGTTCCAACAACTGCACCATCTGCAATAGAGAGAATTTGCTTAATTGTTTCTGGTTTGCATCCAGTGTTTGCAAAAACAGGAGTATTAGGAAGAACTTCTTTAACTCTAGTTAATACAGACATATCTGCAGAAGATCCAGCAGTTATACCCGAAACACATATAACATCTGGTTTACAATTGAAGACTGTTGTCTTTGCAATTTCTGCAATATCTCTGTCTGCAAGATACTTAGCTGCTTCTGGGACAATGTTGTACAGCATTCTGACATCTTCAGCACAAACTTCTAAGCGATGGCGAGCAATTTTTCCAGAGTCTGTGTTCCACAATCCAAAATCACTTGCATAAACACCACTCATTATTTCTCTAATGAATGAAGCACCTGTAGCAGAAGCAAGATCTAGAGAAGCATAAGGATCCCAAAGAAGATTAACACCAAAGGGGACCTTAAGAGACGATTTAACTTCTCCAATGATTCTTGCCATTGCCGCAGTTGTAATAGGCCTTACTTCTGTAAGATAAGGCATACTGAACTCATTTGAGAACATAATTGCATCAACGCCACCCTCTTGCAGGTCGCACATCTCTTGGTATGCATAATCAATAACCTGTTGCATACCTCCTTTTCTATCATAATAAGGATCTCCTGGAAGACTCCTAAAATGACACATTGCAATAATTGGTTTTTCAGTGTTAAACAAATCTTTTAACCAACTCATATTAAACCCCTTAATTATATTTATATTTCTATTTCATTTGACTAACAGTCAAAATATCGCTCATTAATGTTCTATTGTTTTTATAAAGCTTATCAAACAAATCCAAATATCTAAGATATTGTTCGTGTCTTTCCTTATTTGGATGTATTACGTAATCGGTCTTAATCATTGAAGCAATTGTGGCCTCATCTTGTATTAAGCCAACACCCAAGCCAGCAAGAAGAGCATCTCCATAACTTGCCCCCATTTTGACTTTTGGCACAGTTTGGGTGACGTTGGCTATGTCACTGACAATTTGTAGCCACAGTGGAGTTTTTGTACCACCTCCAATTGCACGAACATTCTCCTTATAGGAAGCAAACCCAGGGCCCAAGAATGAAAGAATTTGTGCTATGTTGTAGCCAATACCCTCAAATGCAGCCCGAACAATATGCCCACGAGTGTGCATAAGAGAAAGTCCAATCATTAAACCTGTAGCGTTAGGATTTGGATCTGGCATACGCTGACCCATGAAATATGGAAGAAGAATAAGACCATCACTTCCAACAGGAATATTTTCCGCTTCACGGAATAAAGCATCAAAAGCATTCAATTGATCCCGTTTTTCTTTTTCAACAAGATCTTTAGCAAACTCTGTTTTAAGCCATTTGGTTATAGAACCCGCAGTACTTGTACCAGCACAAACGCAATCATATTTTGGAATAACATATGGAGTGGGCCATAATTTTTCGTCATAGATTGCATTTGACGCCTTAACGTGCAAAAGAAACGCAGTAGAACCATACATGAGCATAGTATCTCCAGCTCCTGTGACACCTGCACTCAATGCCTCTGCTCCGGCATCAGTCGTACCACAAATTACAGCTGTCCCCTCTGCAAGACCAGTCTCTTTTGACGCCTCATGCGTAACGTATCCAATTACAGTAGCTGTATCTACAACATTTGGCAGCATTTCTTTTTTGCACACAAAAGAAGTCAATTCATCATCCCATGTGTATGTATTATTATTTATCATGGGAGTTGCACTTGTAGCAGAATACTTGTCTACAGCAAAATTACCTGTAAGCCGGGCATTAATATAACCCGATGCAAATGTAATATGCTTTGTTTTTTCATACACACTAGGCTCGTTTTCTTTAACCCAAAGAATTTTTGGCCCAAAGCTTTCTGTGTTAAGTTCATCAATTTTACATACTTTCTTAAGTTTTTCTTTGCCAATGCGCTCTGTTAATTCTTTAGCTTGCTTGCTACTACGAGAATCAATTCCATATAAAATTGCATTTCTAAGAGGTCTTAAGTCTTCGTCTAAGAACGTAACAGCAGCCATAATTGTGCTTACACCAATGGCAACAATTTGCTCAGATTTAATTGTAGCTTTATATTTTATTTCTTCAATAATGCCTGTGAAATCAACCCACCATTGCTTTTCTGGATCATGCTCAGCAAAACCAGGAGCGAGCATAATGAGACAGTGTTCTCGTTTGGCACTACATACAAGTTCTCCAGTTGTCTTTATAAGGCAACCTTTTGTTTCATTTGTACCTATGTCAATTCCTAGTAAATACTGTTCCATTTCATAATCCTTACGCTATTACAAAATCAAGACCAAGCGAAATAGCTTTCTTTTTGTCTTCTTCAGACATTTCATCTATGATTAGTTTATTGATTCTTGAAATGGGGCAAACTCTTGCAAAAAACTTATTCCCCAATTTTGAAGAATCTGCTACCGCTATTACTTTCTCAGTAGCGTCAATCATTGCTTTCTTTATTCCAGATTCATCTAGAATCCTGTTTGTTATTCCAATATCTAAATCAATACCATCACAACCAAGAAAAAGCTTGTCAGCGTGAAGACTCTCAAAGAACTTCATTGTTATTGGTCCACTTAATGTAAACACACCCTTTGCTTTTGTTCCCCCTGAAACAACAACTTCTACATTTGAGTTACGAGAAAGAAAATCAGCAATTTGTATATCATTTGTAACAACAGTAATGTCACTTCTATGCTGTAATAGTTTTGCAATTTCAAAAGTAGTAGAGCCAGAATCAAGAATAATAACTTCTCCTGACAAAATGAGTTCTGCAGCTTTTTTTGCTATCCCCATTTTTTCTTTTACTTTATTTAAAGACTTTATAGCAGAAGAAGGTTCATAGTTAGCAACTTTAGAAAAAGATACGGCTCCACCATGTGTCTTAACAATTAAACCTCGGTCAGCAAGCTCATTTATATCGTTTCTAATTGTAACTACAGAAGTATCCATAAGATCACTTAATTCTTTTGTTGAAACACGTCCTCTTTCTTCAACAACTTTAATTATTTGGTCTCTACGTTCTTCTAAAAAAGCATTCTCAATCATATCTTATCCTTTGCTTTTAACTTTTTATTCAATTTCTTTGTGCTGTGTATTTTTGTGTAAAAGAATTCCAATGACAACACAAACAGAAGTAATAAACCCCACGAGAAATCTTTATAATATCCGCCAAGCCTTAGCATATTAAAACCACTTGATAGGAACTGTAAAGATAAAAGAGAAAGAACCAAGCAAGATACTTTTGCAAACCCGCCATCAGGATTGGTTGCCCCTAGAACAGCACAAAGAATTGCTTGTAGCACATAAGTGCTTGCGTAATCTGACTTTGCGGTATTTGTTTTCATGAGAATTTCAAGGCCACAAATAGAACTGATAAAACCACTTAGCATATATGTCTTTACTAAAATAGCCTTAACATTAATTCCAGAATACATACTAGCCAAAGCATTACTTCCTACCATTTTTAATTTGAAACCAAATTCAGTCTTATTTAGTAAGAAAGAAATAGCAATTATTATAATAATTAAAAGCCATAATGCGTAAGGCAAGCCCAAGAGCGTGTTATTCCCAAGATAGAGCAAATAATCGGGTATTCCTGACACACTTTTCCCTTTTGTGATTATAATGCTTATTCCAGTTACAATTGATGCAGTTGCCATTGTTAAGAGCATTGGTGTAATTTTTAGATTAGCAATAATGATTCCGTTTATTCCGCCCAAGAACAATCCAACAAGAAGTGAAAGAAAAAAAGCACCAGCTACTGTAAAGCCCAACTGAGCACCAGTGGCTCCAGATGCCATTGCTTTAGAGATAATTGATGCCGATATTACTCCAGACAAATTACCAATTGGAACTATCGATAGGTCAATCCCTCCAGAAAGCATTACAAGCATCATAGCAATAGAATAAAAACCAAGTTCTGGAATTTGATATCCCATTGATGTGAAGTTGGAAGCTCTTAAAAAGAGATTAGGTCGAAGTAACGACATAAGTATAAACAAAAGCACAGTAACAATAAGAAGACGTCTTGTTTCTCTACTTATTCCTATATCTTTAATTGGTTTTATCATATCAATTACCTCTTTGACTTTTTCACAAACTGCATTGCTTGGAAAGCAAGGCCAATTAAAATAATGATTCCAGAAACAAACTGTTGCCAGTATGATGGAACACCTAGCATAACAAGGTTAGAGCTTACAAGTTGAAGCAAAATAACACCTAAGAACGTGCCTGCCACAATACCACTTGCTTTCTTAGAACCTCCAATTCCTATTACAACAGCTGCAATACTATTAAGCTCCTTTCCTACGACATCAGGAGGAAGAGGCATACTAAAACGAGAAAGAGAGTCGTGAAGTACGCCTGTAAGACCACACAAGATACCAGCAAGAATAAAAGCAAACAAGCGAACTCTGGAAACATTTATACCAGCTCTTCTTGCAGCATCTTCGTCAGCACCAATGGAGTAAATCTTACGCCCAAACATTGTCTTTTCCATCATAAAATACAGCAACACATATAGAAGTACTACAAATATGATAGAAATATGGAGCACATATTCTACGCCCTCTGAATTAACAGCTGTAGCAATTGAACTTGTACTAAATGCTTTTAAACTACTTGGAAGAGAGTTTACATAACTACTACTTACAAAAGCCAATACAAAGCCCTTGAGCATAGAATTCACTCCCAAAGTAGCAATGAATGTAGATATTTTAACCCTGTCGACCAAGAACCAGTTAATCAAATAACAAACAACGCCTATTACTATTGCACCTAAGACAATAAATATAACTGGAATAGATGAGGCGCCATTTACATCCCATATTCTCAATGTTATATAAGAAGAAATTGAAGCTACAACAGTAAACGACATATCAGTTCCACCCATTGCAATTATGAGCATTTGCGGTAATGCAAGCATAAGAGGAACCAAAGCAGAACTTAGAATTGAATATGTGTTTGCTACAGACAAAATGTTAGGGTTAACAAGTCCAAAACAAAGCCAAATAAGAAAGATCAGACACAATAGAATAAGTTGTGAGTTCAGTCGTATTTCAAATTTGCCAATTTTCATACCACCGCCCCCTCTTCTGTGTTAATCATCTCTTCAAGTCTATCAACCGATAGCTTTTCACTTGATATTTCAGTTGAAATTTTCCCGTCTTTCATAATTAAAATACGGCTACATATTTGAAGTAGCTCATAAGAGTCATCACTTATGACAATGACACCAACACCTTTTTCTTTTGCTAATTCTGCAACAAGAGAGAGAATTTCGCTCTTGGCACCAACATCAACACCTACCGTTGGGCAATTAAGAATAAGAATTGAAGGATTTGTAGCAAGCCATTTTATCAAAACAACTTTTTGTTGGTTTCCTCCAGAAAGCGATGAAACAGAATTCTCTCCATTAAAATTAGGAATGCTTATAGCAGAGAAAGCCTCTTTGTAAAATTCCTTTACAGCATATTTATCAATAACACCTCTCTTGTTTGATAAATCATCTATAGTACAAGAAAGAGCATTGTTATAAATGCTTTGCCTTAAACAAAGCCCCTTTGTGAGTCTATCATCTGGAACATAAGAAATGCCTGCGTCTATAGCTTGGTTTATGTTATCAATTATTGAAAGGTTTTTGCCCTTAATAGTCACACTACCATGGTTCGCTGGAATGATTCCAAATAAAGACTCCGCTAGTTCACTTCTTCCACAGCCAAGAAGTCCTGTTATGCCTATTACCTCACCTTCGTGGAGTTTGAACGAAATATCTTCAAAAGCACCTTCAAGACTGTAACCTGAAACATCCATAACTATTGGTTTATTTTCAGACTTAGCTGTCATACATTCAGAACTAACTTTATGCCCTGTCATGTACTCTATCGTCTCTTCCTTCGTTGGGATTTTTTCTCCTCTGTTACAGGAAAAAACAGAAGATCCGTTTCTCATAATTGTTACTGAATCACAAACTCTATAAACCTCGTCAAGTTTGTGAGAAACAAACAAAATAGAAACGCCCTCAGCTTTCAAAGCAAGTACAATTTCAAAAAGTTTATCAACTTCTTTCTTTGTAAGAGTCGTTGTAGGTTCATCCATTATTAGTAGTTTTGGATTTAAGACAAGCGCTCTACAAATTGCCACCATTTGTTTTTCTGCAACAGTAAGTTGATAAACATATTTTGTAACATCAACATTAAATTTAATATGGTCAACGACAGCCTGTGCTTCTTGTATAGCCTTTTTTAGAGAGAAAAATTTTCCTCCGCTCACAGACTTGTACATCATTATATTCTCTGCAATGGTCATATTTGGGAATAAGGCAAAGTCTTGGTAGATTACCTGAATTCCACTTTGTATAGCTTCTTCTGGGGAATAAGACTTATCTACTTTCTTGTCAAAGATATACAACTGGCCATCATCAAATTTATGAAAGCCCGATATTACTTTAATCAAAGTAGATTTGCCACAACCATTTTCTCCCAAAAGGCATCTAATCTCATTTTCTCCAATAGAAAAGTTCATGCCGTTTAATGCAAAAGCACCACCAAACTTTTTTACTAGATTATTTGTTCTAACTATTTCCATACTTACGTAAGCCCCAATGAGCCAAAAAATATCCAGCCGGACAGAAACTGCCCTGACCGACTGGATTAAATAATTTGAACTTTATCAGAAATTATACTGATCCATGTTTCCTACAGTAGCGTCAACCCAAGCTGCACCATAAACGGTATTGCCCTTAACACTAATGCTTTCATATCCTTCAACACCAAGATTCATGCCATCTACAATAGCTTCACCATTCTTAACCTTAACTGCAAGTTCGCACATTGCTTCGCCTGCTGCAGCTGGATCCCAGAATGAGATGGTCTTGATTGTGCCGTTTTTCATGTAATCACCAGCAACAGAAACAAGACATGTTCCTGTAACAGCAATTGAACCAACCTTGTTAGCTTCTTCAACTGCACGTGCAATTCCAGGAGGATTGAGCATGTCCCAACCAATTACACCCTTTATGTCTGCATACTTAGCAAGAAGTTCTTTTGTTGTGCTATATGTACCCTCAATTGATGCTGACTCAAGAGGATCACAAACGAGATACATTTTAGGATATTTCTCCTTTTGTCTTGCAATTGCAGCCTCTGTCCACTGCTGGTGAGAAGTCATTGTAAGACCACCCATGATGATAGCATAGCCACCCTCATAGTTCATTTCTGCAGCAAGGTTGTCCATGACATGTGCGCCATATTCAGCATTAATGAAAGCCTCAATGTCGTAATCAACATTCTTCATGCCCTCTGCTTCATGGCTAATGACAACAATACCATTCTGGCGAGCTTTTGCAAGAACAGGTTCAAGAGCTGCAACGTCAGAAGGAATAACAGTAATAGCATCAGCACCAGAAGCAATAATGTCTTCTATTGTCTGAACTTGTACTGCTGTGTCTGCAACGCCGGCATTTCCAACTTGGTATACTTCTGCTCCAGTTCTCTTTGCAAAAGCATCATTACCAACTGCCATTCTGTCCCACCATGCAATTCCAATACATTTTGGGGCATTTGCGATAACAAGCTGACTAGACTTACTTTCCTGTGCTCCTTGAGCAAAAAGTGAAAGTGAAATCAATAGAATTAACAAGATTGATGTCAGTTTTCTCATTTTCTTTTTCTCCTTTTTTAACCTAAAAAAAGTAAAAATAACTTCTTTTACTTTCTTTTACTTTATTTTTACACCCACAAAAGGAAGTTGTAAAGAAAAATTTTCATTTTTTTGTACAAACCATCATCTTACTGAATTTTATTAAATAAAGAGACTAAACAATAACAGTTAAGTTAAGCTATCTTCAAATGTATGAAAGCTATTGAATAAAGAAAAAAAGACAATCTCGCTCAAGAAGTGTTACAGATGCTGATTGTTAAATCTTTTTCCTTCCACAATCTTTTAGGATCTTCTCGACATTTTCAATGCCAAGACACTCCAGAGTGCGCCCCTCTGCGCGAAAGTCTCTTCCGAGTGCTGCGCTTGCAATCGCAATTAGACCAGAGGCAATCGGTGTGGCAACATCAAGTGCTTTCCCTAACGCCTCCAACATAACGAGGCCTTGGGGAACATCCTCGGAAATATACCGAGAATCGACAACCGTCGGTCCCTTGGCACGAGTCGTCATTTCCGCATAGTTCAAGAAAACCTCCTTAAACTCCTCACTTTCATCTAAGGAGTTGCGGTATTTGCAAGCTTCTACATAGCTGAGACGGTCAAAGCCAAGCTTCTCCAACACATCCATCTTCTCTGCATCGAGAGTTTCCAGAATGCGCCATGTGGCAGGATTATCCCTAGTGTAAGCCTCATGGTACATGCAAAAATCTCCCTTGGATTTTTCAATGCGGGGAATACTCATGACAGAGCCTACCGTGTGAACAATCAGGTTCGGGTTATGGAGTGCCGCTTCAATCACGGAATCGAGATACACAAAACGCTCCTCAAGTTTATCTAACTTTGCGATAGCCTCTTTCTTGCGCGCAGATGGATAGATGCCGATAGGATTCCTCACGTTGCGAAAACCAACGTGAAAGAGCCCTGGCTCTATGATACGCCCATCAATAAAGGAACTCTCTGCCTCAGCGATGATAATATCTTTATTTTTGATATGCTTAAGAACATAAGCTGTGGACAGATAGCCAGGGTTAATTAGAAGAATCTGACCGCTCTGAATATACGGCGCAATGCGCTTAATCAGCTGCTCATGGAAGTTGGTCTGAATATAGATAATTACGATTTCCGCATCCTTGATGTCCGCCACATCACGGCTCATCTTATGAATATACGCAGTCTTGATATGACCGAACTCATTTAGGGTCATCTTTCCTTTGTTTTCCTGAAGGAAGGTAAAGTTGTCATCATGCATGGAATGAGAAGTCTTAATCAAAGTCACCTCATGTCCGTGCATCGTCAGGTCGGCAGAAACAGCACAACCGGCATTACCAGCACCAAGCATTGCAATTTTCATAGAAAAAACTCCTCTCTTCTCTGTCTTGAATATTATGATCAAAGACCAATTGATTCATTGTCAATATGATTTGTCTTTCCTGTGACTGTTCAGTTAAAATGTCAAATAAAAAAAGTTAATACAACGTTACTATATATCAAGATGAGTTACTAGTTATAAAGATT
>CAVJIN010000048.1:0-11248 GCA_963649615.1 bacterium | reverse complement strand
AATAATTCGGCGGAAAACCACAATAATTCGGCGGAAATTGATAGCATTTCGGCGGAATCAGTCTTGGAAAATACACAGGGTCAAGACCGTTTTAGATGAATTCACTTTAGCAAAAATGGTTTATATTTTGTGGTAGCTAGAAAATGGGCATATTGGGAAAAGGGAAATGTAGCAGAAGCAGAAGTTTTGTTTAATTTCGTTCGCTAGTTGTGTTATAATGTTCGCAGGGGAAGAAATTTGGAAAGACTTACAGAACTAAAGGCGATTATACATTCAAAGAGAGCAAATCTCTATTATCTCGAGAAATGTCGTATTATGGTAAAAGACGGACGAGTTGTTTTTCTTTCTGAAAAATCAAAACAAATCAATTTTTGGAACATCCCAATAGCAAATACAACAGTGATTATATTAGGCATAGGTACCTCAATCACAAATTCAGCAGTTAGAATGTTAGCATCTGCAGGCGTTCTAATAGGTTTCTCAGGAGATGGTTGTACTCCACTCTTTTCTGGAACTGAAATAGAATGGTTTACGCCTCAAAGCGAATACCGCCCCACTGAATATTTTCAGGGTTGGATGGCTTTTTGGTATGATGATTCCAAAAGATTACAAGTTGCAAAGGAATTTCAAAAAGCTAGAATTAAATATATAACTTGGGTTTGGAATAAGGATAGATATCTTCATGAAAATGGAATTGACATAAAGAATAATAGATTTGCAAACGTTTTAGAAAACTTTTCATCCCAGTTAGATAATGCAAAAGATGTAAATAAACTTCTTCAAATTGAAGCAACCATGACAAAAGCACTCTATAAAGAAGTCGCTCTTTTAACAGGAGAAGAAAACTTTGTTAGAAGTAGAGACAAAGATTCAACGAATAAAGCAAATCACTTTCTGAACCACGGGAATTATCTCGCTTATGGCTTAGCGGCAACAACTCTTTGGTGCTTAGGAATTCCTCATTCTTTTGCAGTTATGCATGGAAAAACAAGAAGAGGTGCTTTGGTTTTTGATGTTGCAGATTTAATCAAAGATGCATTAATTTTACCTTGTGCTTTTATAGCATCAAAAGAGGAACTTTCAGATGAAGCATTTAGAAAGCTATGCATTTCTATGTTCATTGACCATAAAGCATTAGATTTTATGTTTAACACAGTAAAAATAGCTTCAGGAGCCAAAGATGATAGTGATATTTCAGTCTGAATCTGAAAATAACTCAATCAAAAGAGTAAATCAAGTTCTTGATGCATATGCCAATCGAATTGGAAGACGTAGTTGGATGACAGCTATCACGCAAGAGGGGCTCGATGCCGTTCATTACGAACTGCGAAAGGTTGCTACAAAAGACACTTCCGTATCATGTCTTCTAGTAAAAGGAAGAGTTCAAACTGAGTTACTTTGGATTGTAGGAAGAAGAGATAGATTTGATGAAAAAGGGAATGTTCCAGTAAATGAAACTTCAAATACAAAATACCTAGTAAACGATGAAGAAAAATGGGGACATCTCCCATTAATTTCCGCACTTACAGCCATGGCTGCCCTTTGGCATGATATCGGAAAGTCTTCTGATTGGTTTCAAGAGAAACTGAAAAAAGCTCAAGTCATTGGAGACCCTTTACGACACGAATGGGTATCTTGCATGATTCTCTTTGCTTTTATAAAAAGCGTTGATGCAAAAACAGACGATGATTGGCTCAATTCCATGACAAAAGAAATCTTTACTGAAAAGAAAATACGGGAACTTTTAAAATCCCTCAACAGAGAAAATTTCTTTGAAGAATCAACAAATTTTCCTGTCTTTCTCTTTGTAGCCTGGTTAATTCTCTCACATCACAGATTCCCTGCATCAAAGAATGACAGAAGTGAATGCGGGAGATATAAGGAAATAAACATAAAGGCTGTCAACAATATCGGAGAATTCTTCAAGAAAATCATCAAGCCATCCTTGAGCTACGTAACTGCGGAAGGAAGCGACAAAAACTATGGTAAAATTATGTCCTTTTCAAAGGGTATCAGCCTGTTCTCTGATACAAAATGGAAAAAAGAAACAGCTAAATGGGCCGAGCGGCTATGTAAAAACAAGGAGATAATAGACGATGCAGTTAAAGAAAACTCTCTTTATGAAATACTAATGATATCCCGCTGTGCTCTAGTTTTAGGAGATCATCACCAATCATCTTTAAATGGAACTGCAAGGAAAGAAGATGTTCTAATTGCAAACATTAAAGACGGAAAACCAAATCAAACGCTAACAGAACATATACTCGGAGTTGAATCCTTTGCATTGAGAACAGCATATCTTGTTCCGTCTCTTGTAAGAGAACTTCCAAAGGCTTATGACATTAAATTGTTGAAAACCAATTCTCCTATCAAATTCAGTTGGCAGGACAAAGTTAGGGATGCTATAAAAGAAGCAAAAAACAAAACAGATGTAGCCAGAACAGGTTGTTTTATAATCAATATGGCAAGTACTGGATGCGGAAAGACAATTGCCAATGCCAAAATCCTTCATAGTCTTTCCGATGACGAATCTCTTCGTTGCTCGATACTGCTCGGGCTGAGGACACTCACCCTGCAAACTGGCGAGGAGTACAGAAAAAGACTTGGACTTAATAAAGAAGATTTGAGCATAATAGTCGGCTCAAAGGCCTTTGTTGAACTCTCCTGTATGTCAACCACAACAGATAATAACATGGACGAAGATGAATCAAAACCTTCTGACCTCGGAATAGAGGGTGTCGAAACAAGTTTTGTTATGGAAAAACTTCCCATAGAGGAAATCATCACAGATCCCGAAGCATTGAAGATGCTTTATCCTCCTGTTCTTGTCAGTACAATTGATCAGGTAATACAGGCCTCTGAAGATACTACAGGAGCACATAATATAATCCCAATTCTTCGGATTTTATCTTCAAATATAGTCATTGATGAAGTGGATGATTATTCGGGAGATGCCCTCGTTGCTGTTGCAAGACTTGTATATCTCTGCGGAGTCTTCGGAAGAAAGGTGCTAATCTCATCGGCAACAATCCCACCTGAGGAATCTGAGGGTCTTGCTACCACATATCAACGAGGATGGGCGGAACATGCTCATCTTCACGGACAAAAAAGTCAGGTGCTGTGTATCCTCTCTGACGAATTTTCGTCTAAAACTTTTACTCTCGACGCCTTCAAAGACATAACTAAAGAACATTTTTTCAGAGAACAATTCAGAGAGAACCTAGAAAATTATATTGAAAAACGGATACGCAAACTGGAAAAGAAAGGTACTCCTAGAAGAGGAGAGATTATTCCAGTTCTTCCTAAAACTCAAGACGCTTATTTTACGGCTATCCTCAATGAAATAAAAACACTACATTTAAGACATAAAGAATCAGATATAAAAACAACAAAAAAAATCTCATTTGGGCTCATTCGCTTTTCTAATATTGAGCAGTGTATTCTGTTTAGCAAATATCTTGACAAAAACGAAATTGATGAGAATACCGATGTAAAGTTTATTACTTACCATGCTCGTGAAGTTATGTTGATAAGACACAACCAAGAAAAGTATCTAGACAGGATTCTTAACAGAAAAAATCCAAATCAAATCTTCACAGACTCAATTATCAGAAATCATATAGATAACTCTACAAAGAACGACATTATATTCATCGTAATTTCCTCTCCTGTTGAAGAACTTGGACGAGACCATGATTTTGACTGGGCTATTATAGAGCCTGCTTCATATCGCTCAATCATCCAAACTGCAGGGCGAGTTCTTAGACACAGAGAAAGTGACAATGCAATTCCCAACATCGGCATATTACAATATAATTGGAGGGCCATAAAGAGCAATAACGATGAAGAAGTTTGCTACAGTAGACCAGGATTTGAAGAAGAATCATGCAAGCTTACATCTCATGACCTTTATAATCTCGTAAAGGAGAATGACTTGAAAGCTGGAATCACATCTATCCCTAGGATCTCTTTTGTTGACTGTGATGAAGTAAAGGACTTCACTTCTCTAGAGCACAAACATGTCACAAAAATATTAGGAGAAAAGGATAACCCAAAAATTCAGGATTCTGCAGCCTTCTACAAGTCTCCAATTATGCTCTCCGCAATATCTCAGAAAATTCATCCTTTCAGGCTGAGCGACGGAGAAAACAAGGAGCTTACACTTTTTTGCAGTGATGGGAGATTGATTTTCAAGGAAAATATAAACGGCAAATGGCAGGAGGTCTCTCAGATGAACAGAATAAAAACAAAAGATTATGCTTTTTCTTTTAGTGATTGGCTAAACTTGTCATATAATAAGATTGTAGATGAGTTCAGTGCCACGTCTGGCTTGGATAGAGAAACTGTTCAAAGAAGATATGGAATTCTGTGCTTTGCTTATCGCGAAAACAGAAACTGGATTTATTCTGATAAATATGGCCTTGAAAAAACCGTAGATTAAAAAAGGAGTGTGCAATGTTAAATCCTGAAATAGTAGAATATGTTTCACTAAAAGCAAAAAGCAAACTCGAAAAGAAATATAAAGAGATAATGAAGAAGAAAGAAAGCGCAAAAAAGGACGGCGAAAATTTCTCTCCAACAGAAGAAGAAAAATTGATTGTCTCCCGATATGAGAACTTTGATTCGAATATTGAAGATGAATGCAAGGCTTGGATAATAAATATTGCCCAAAAAGATGCAAAACAACGTAAAACAACTACCCACGTTCCTAAGTTCATTCATCCAAGTATAGATATTCAATTCACAAACTTAATAATCTCTCCACATCCTGAAGCAGATGGTTATATAAAAACGAGTAATGTTCCCGCATACTTAGATTCGTTCGGAAATGCAGCATCAATTGCTGCTTCTGAGCTCATGTTTCTTATGATAGAAGAGAAACCTCTTTGTAAGCATTTGCAAGAAGGAACAGATATTGGCAAGGAATTTATATCTTCTTTCGAAAATGAAGAGTTCCCTGTTGTGGATAGATTCTTAGAAATGATTAAAACATCTCCATCCATAACAGATTCTCGCACAAGACAAGTATTTTTCCCAGTTGGAGATGGATATCACATAATTACGCCATTAATGAGCTCTCCTGTAATGAATAAACTCATTACAACTCTTAACAAAAACAGAGATTATAATAACAACCCGACCAACTCTGACGATAAAAACCCTCCAAAAGCTAAAGACCTAGAAGAAAAAGGCAAATACTTAGAAGGCGGGTATTGGACTTTTTTTAACACAGTTAATATTAAATTTGGAGGAGCACAACCACAAAATATTAGTTTATTAAATAAAAATGTTAGAACATTTAAATTCATCAAATCCTTACCCCCTAAGATAAGAAAAAGGAAAATAAGAATACCATCAGTAAGTTTTTTTTCAGATTCAATATATATAAAGGCAGACCGATATTTAACCTTGTTTAGAGCTCTAGACAAAATTTACAAATCAGATGAAAAAAATAAAGAAATAAGAGACAAAAGAGATAAATATATGTTTGCCCTTCTAGAAGAGATTGCTACAGACATTGCATCAGTTAGATTTGAAATTAGCCTTTTCGAGGGAGAATATAAAGGATCGCTTGATTCTGCAGAATATATAATGCTCTACGAAGACGAAAAGAGATATGAAACTGATGAATGGCTTATTACTATCTCTGAAAAGTTTGCGGGATGGTTTTTCAATACATATAAGAAGTTGATTGATAAACCCCTATCTTTCAGCGATGTAGAATATCGTTATGTTAAAGATTATGCTTTCAAAAATAAGGAGGTATTTATCGCATGAGTAATTATCTCGTTCTATCTCAATTAAATGTACAAAATGCAAACGCGCTATCATCTTCCATATCAATTGGGGTACCTTCCATAACAGCATTCCTTGGAGCAACACATAAACTACAAAGATATTTGAACACAAATGGTTTTGAATCAGTGAAAATTTCAGGAACCGGGATTATTGTTCATGATGCACAGTTGAGAACATTTGAAAATTTCTACAAAGAAAACTCTCTTATAGAATCAAGACAACCTCTAAAATTTGATAATAAAAATAGAGCATGGAATAGTCCTCCCTATATTCCAGATCCAAAAATCAATCTTGTTGTTTCTCTTATCTGTGATATTGAAGATGATGATTTCGCAATATATGACGAGAAAGCCTTTCTTAAAAATGTTGACACGGCATTATCTACGGAAATTCGTATTGCCGGAGGAGAAATCCTTTCCCCTCGAATAAAAGGTGGCAAAACCGTATCATCATTCCTTGAAGCAGGCAGGCTTAATTACTTTCCCGGAAAAGATGCCCAAAATCATTCCGATCTTCGAGATATAAAAAGACTCCTTACCCCAGGTTACGTCCTGATTGAAAGAAAGGATCTTTTGAAAAAAGAAATGGAGGAAGGAAAGGATTCAGTTGAGGCTCTCATTGATTATCTTGCGGTCCATCATGATTGTAATAAAACTGATGAAGGTACAAATGAATGGACTATAAAAAGAAAAACAACAGGATGGCTTGTTCCAATCTCCGTGGGATACAAAGGACTCACAAAACCAGAGAAGGTTAAAAATCAAAGAGATGATAACTATCTTCATGTATTCGGAGAAAATCTGATAACTCTTGGAGAATACAGAATTATCAACTCTGTAAAAGATTTCGGTGAAATAATTTGGCGATACAAAACAGATTTGTATAAACAATTATACTTATGCACATGCAATGGAGGAAATTGATATGGAAAAAATGAGAAAAGTAAGTGTATTAGCTTTTGAAAAGAAAATTGTCCCTTCGGATGGTTATCTCTATGCTACAACATGGGAAAAGAGACATGAAAACAAAAAATCTTTATCTCTCACGGAAAAGTCTGTAAGGGGTACAATTTCTAACGCTCTCAAGGACTCTGTGCTCAAAGATCCCATGAAATTGTCTGCGGAAATACAGAAAGCCAATCTACAAACCGTTGACTGCTGTTTTCTAGCTTCCTGTGAAGATACATTAGTCACCGCTTTTACTGTAAAGTTTCTTGGAAACCTTAATTCCCCTTCTGCGTGTAGCGACAACGAATTTTTAAAAAAGTACGAGTCTATTCTTGAAACATATAAAAATGATTTTGGCTTCAAAGAATTAGCCTTCCGCTATGCATATAATATCGCGTGTGCAAGATTTCTCTGGAGAAACAGACTTGGCGCTGAAAATATCGAGGTCATTGTCAGAGACTGCAAGGATGGTTCTTCTTGGACATTTGACGCCAAGAAATTTTCTTTCAGAGAGTTTGATTCAGAAAAGAAAGCAGAATTAAAGGATTTCACAGATAGAATTGCCACAGCTTTCATGGGAAACGACTTCGCTCTATTTGAGGTGGAGTGCTTTGCAAAAATCGGTAAAGGCCAGGAGGTTTTTCCCAGTGAGGAAATGGTTCTTGATAAATCCAATAAGGATAAAAGCAAGATTCTTTACTCGATTAACGGTTGCGCCGCCTTCCATTCTCAGAAGATTGGAAACGCTATTCGAACAATTGACACATGGTATAACAATTTTAAAGATGAAAATAGTGTAGGTCCTATAGCTATTGATTCCTACGGCCCAGTTACTACCTTAAGTAAAGCTTTCAGATCAGATGAAAAAACAAACTTCTATTCTATCATGAACAATTATGTCTGGAATGGCGACATAAAAGAAGTAAATGATAAACACTATTTCATTGCAATGATTATCCGAGGTGGAGTCTTTGGAGAAAAATCAGAGGAATCAAGCAAATGAAGTTGAGCTTCTATCAAAACATCCGAATTTTTCCTGATGAAGAGACAGGATCAAGGGAAATAGGCGAGGTTTTGTTTCACCTTCTCCATCTCGCCTTTGTTGAAAATAAGGACCCTTTTGGAAATTCTCGGTTTGCAATATCTTTCCCAGAATACTCAAAAGGAGGAAATGGTGGGTTCGGTAGGTTTTTTAGAGTGTTTGCATATGATAAAGAAAGCCTAATTGCCCTAAATCTTGCCAAACTATGCAATAAGCTTTCTGGTTATGCAGAGTGTTCAGACATAGCTAAGATTCCCCAAGTTCATTCTTTTCTTAGATTCTACCGTGTACAGCGAAAAACAAACTCTGAATCATTGGCTAGAAGATTGGCGAGAAGGAAGGGAATTTCAATTGAAGAAGCTAGAGACGCATATAAGAACTTTAAACCTACACCATTATGTTTGCCCTATTTTAGAGTTAAAAGCAATTCCACCAATCAATCATTTATATTATTGATTAATTGCAACTGTGAAACAGAAGAAAAAGATGGAACTTTTAACCTTTATGGGTTAAGCTCAGATGGAAACGTCCCCGATTTCTAAAAAAGGGTATTTTTAATGATTTTTCAATATTTCTAGCGAAGGTAAGAAGTTATTGTAAATATCGAATAGTTCACTGCCGCATAGGCAGCTTAGAAATGACAACCCAATGCACTGGCTCAAAGAGAAATGTTCACTGCCGCATAGGCAGCTTAGAAATCTAGCCCCTCTTCAATAAATCTTTGAATTTCGTTCACTGCCGCATAGGCAGCTTAGAAAACAATGTTTGTTTCAATTTCCTTAGGCAATCCGTTCACTGCCGCATAGGCAGCTTAGAAAAAATGGCTCTGCTCGTTTGACCAATTTTAATCCGTTCACTGCCGCATAGGCAGCTTAGAAAGTACTGAGCAAGTGGAGAAGTGCCACCATTTCGTTCACTGCCGCATAGGCAGCTTAGAAAGTCATAATCCTCAGCACTTCCAAGGGCAGAGCGTTCACTGCCGCATAGGCAGCTTAGAAATGAAGCGTACAAAGCTTGTAAGAAGGCTGATAGTTCACTGCCGCATAGGCAGCTTAGAAAAATGACGTCTTAATCTGATTATAAATGGAGCTGTTCACTGCCGCATAGGCAGCTTAGAAAAGTAGTAACTTGCACTACTCTTAGAGTTTACCGTTCACTGCCGCATAGGCAGCTTAGAAAGACTAAGTCGCAACGCCCTGCGTAATCATCGCGTTCACTGCCGCATAGGCAGCTTAGAAAAACTATCTCTAGACACAGACAAATTTTCATTAAGTTCACTGCCGCATAGGCAGCTTAGAAAGTTACGGACTCACGCAGATATCAATTTAGATAGTTCACTGCCGCATAGGCAGCTTAGAAAATTGGAAACTTTTAGCGTCTGAAAACTCTAATAGTTCACTGCCGCATAGGCAGCTTAGAAATTCAAAAGCTAAGTGTTTGAAGTATTTCTATAGTTCACTGCCGCATAGGCAGCTTAGAAAAGTTAAATATCGTTGATTGTCCTTTTTCAAGTTGTTCACTGCCGCATAGGCAGCTTAGAAAATACAAATAATCGTTCATGTTTGCAATGATTTGTTCACTGCCGCATAGGCAGCTTAGAAATTCCTTGTGGCACTTGAGAAGTTTCTTGATTTGTTCACTGCCGCATAGGCAGCTTAGAAATGATAAGCTTGAGTTGCAGACGCTTTTATATAGTTCACTGCCGCATAGGCAGCTTAGAAAACCACGGGAATTGGCTACCGTCTAGCCATTGCGTTCACTGCCGCATAGGCAGCTTAGAAATTATCAATACTATTCTAATTCTTTCATTTATCGTTCACTGCCGCATAGGCAGCTTAGAAAAGGCACATATGGAAAAAGAAAAAGACTTATCAAGTTCACTGCCGCATAGGCAGCTTAGAAATTTTTTACAGTTTCGACAGCCCCTTTTATCCACGTTCACTGCCGCATAGGCAGCTTAGAAAAATTCTTGCCTCAGAAGATAGCGAGCTTATAAGTTCACTGCCGCATAGGCAGCTTAGAAAAAATCGCTAAGGCTATTTGATTCAGCTACTGCGTTCACTGCCGCATAGGCAGCTTAGAAATTAGGCAGTCCTAAAGTCCAATCCAAGGGCTTGTTCACTGCCGCATAGGCAGCTTAGAAAGCTAGAGATAACGTCCCCCACCTTAGGGACAAGTTCACTGCCGCATAGGCAGCTTAGAAAAATAAAGGTTTTAAACTTCAGGGTACATCTACGTTCACTGCCGCATAGGCAGCTTAGAAAATAAATATAATCATTCATGTTTGCAATGATTTGTTCACTGCCGCATAGGCAGCTTAGAAAACGAGCTGTCGCCGTACGACTTATTTTTATACGTTCACTGCCGCATAGGCAGCTTAGAAAGAATGGTCTCGTACGTGATTTTATTAGAATTAGGTTCACTGCCGCATAGGCAGCTTAGAAAATAAAATACCACCTTACTACATATAGTGTAAAGTTCACTGCCGCATAGGCAGCTTAGAAAAAACCCCAACCACCTGCATAAAAGCTTATGTCGTTCACTGCCGCATAGGCAGCTTAGAAAAAAAAGCACAGACAAGGTGCTTGCTGTCAATTGTTCACTGCCGCATAGGCAGCTTAGAAAATTATCATGTCTTTTTTGATATAAATCTATAAGTTCACTGCCGCATAGGCAGCTTAGAAAGGTATTGCTGCTCTTTGTGGTCTTCTCGGTTTGTTCACTGCCGCATAGGCAGCTTAGAAAGTTTGTGCTGTTGGTTCTGCCCTTGGAAGTGCGTTCACTGCCGCATAGGCAGCTTAGAAATCTATATTTGAATGTTTTAAACTCCCCTTTTCGGTTCACTGCCGCATAGGCAGCTTAGAAATCTATATTTGAATGTTTTAAACTCCCCTTTTCGGTTCACTGCCGCATAGGCAGCTTAGAAATCTATATTTGAATGTTTTAAACTCCCCTTTTCGGTTCACTGCCGCATAGGCAGCTTAGAAATATCAAGGTCGTGTTGATGTTTAGCCTGTAACGTTCACGGCCACGTAAGAAATTCTTTCAAATGATAAGAAAAAACATTATGATCCTTGTAGTTTCGGGGGTGATAAAATGTTTCCAAGAATAAAAAAGATAGAAGCATTGGATAATCTTGTTTTACGTGTGACATTTGACGGTGGAGAAGTGGTTCTCTATGACGTGAAGGAAGATGTAAAAGATATTCCTGATTTCCGCCCACTTGAAACTGAACCATATCTCTTCAAGAACTTCAGCTTAGATTCTAGTAGAACTTGTGTGTCTTGGACAGATAGAATTGATCTTCCAAGTGACACGATACTGGAATACGGAAAAAGGGTCACAACAAAGTAAATCAAATACACTTACAACAAATCCACAGGGTCTACGTCTATTTCTAGGACAGTGGAGGTGGGAGTTTTGAGGCCGGTGAGCGCTTGTTCAAGGGAAATGAGCATGT
>CAVJIN010000047.1:0-11287 GCA_963649615.1 bacterium | reverse complement strand
CGTTCTCGACGTTCTCAACGTTCTCGACGTTCTCGTCGTTCTCAACGTTCCCGTCATATAGCCCCGCGTTTATTCATGGTTTATCCATGTTTTATTCATATTCAATACAAAAAGCTCTCAATCTTTGAACCCAAGGAAGCCATATTGGTCTCAGGATAATAACTTTCCGGTAAAGCCCTAAGCATTGAAGAACCATAGTTCTTTTTAATTATGCGAGCATCCAAGATTAAAACAATGCCACGGTCAGAGGTATGTCTCATTAGACGGCCAAACCCTTGCTTTAAACGCATAGTAGCGTGAGGAAGACTCATAGTGTAAAACGTATTAATCCCCTTCTCTTCCAAAACACGAGACCTAGCCTTAAATATAGGATCATCTGGCATAATGAAAGGAAGCTTAGTAATTATCACCAAGCGCAACGTATCGCCAGGAGCATCAACGCCCTCCCAAAAGCTATCAGTAGCGAAAAGGACACTATCAGTATCGTCTTTGAATTTGTTCAATAGGACATGACGCTCAAAATCGCCCTGTTTAAAAGCAGTAATACCCAGACCCATCAGCATAGGAGCAACACTATTATACACAGCTTCAAGTTGTCTAAAACTAGTAAACAAAACCAAGGCACCACCACCAGAACTTGCAATAGAATTATAAATATTCTCAATGAGAAATTTTACATATTCTTCTTCTTTGCTTGGAGAGAAAATAGGAGTATCGCAAGGAGTTAACAACATGAGCCTGTTTTTGTAATCAAACGGAGAAGTATAAACCTTACGCACAAAGCTCTTTCCCTCAATAGGAAGACCAATATCTGAACACCAATAGGCAAAATCATCGTTCAAACTCATTGTAGCGCTCGTACATACCACAGAAGAAAGAGGCCTAAAAAGCGCATCAGCCAAAATTGAAGCAACTTCAAGAGGAGCTTGATTAAAAAAAACAAACTTACCCTTGCCTACTTTTTGAATTTCCAAGTAATTAATACCCTCATTTAGGTCTTTACATTGCACAAAGCTCTTGAAGAATGATATCTGGTCAACAATTCTAGAGATATGGACCTTAAGGTCATCGGCCTTAGTCAAAACAGCTTCATCGGAGGATTTTATCTT
Organism: bacterium; assembly: GCA_963649615.1. Classification (GTDB taxonomy): domain Bacteria; phylum Spirochaetota; class Spirochaetia; order Sphaerochaetales; family Sphaerochaetaceae; genus UBA9732. The sequence continues at coordinate 10,178 of CAVJIN010000047.1, read as the reverse complement.
CATGTAGAAATCCCCTAGCTTTGAAGCCAAATCCTCACCTGCCGTCACCACTTGAGTTGCAATGTCTCCCGCAGCATTGAAGATTTCTCGCGCATTTGCATTATCTAAAAGAAGATGCACCTCGTGGCGAGAGTTTAAAATATCTGTGAAAATCAAATTTAGCGTCTCACAACGCTCTTTAAGCAGGTCGTAGGCCGTAAGAATTTGCTCATACAAGGCGCGCTCCGTGCAATATGGCAAAAGGTCGTCCAAAAGATGGCCATAGCCTGCATTACGAGACTTTTTCCTATCCTGAATATAGCTAAGTTGGCGCATTAAGTTATAGCTAGAAAAAGAATTAGTAAATAAATCCGTAGCCGTTCTCTCAATATTGTGAGCCTCATCAATCACAAGATGATTAAAACCTGGAAGAACAGCATCGTCATCATAATCAATCTCATCCACATATCTAGCATGGCTATCAACAAACAACAAATGATGATTACACACAATAATTGAAGAATCCAAGAGTTTCTTCTTTGCCTTAAAATAAAAGCATTTACTATAAAACGGGCACTTACCAGAAATACATAGATCAGAATCTGAGCAAACAGAATTCCAAACACCACCATCTATATGATTAGGATAATCTTCCCTAAGTCCAGTTTCAGTTTCATTTGCATATCTATTAAGACGCATAATCTCAGACGATAAATCGTCCTTAAACAAAGCAACACTTTCAACTTCTGAAGCAAGACGTCTAAGGCAAAGATAGTGTGCTCTACCAACAGCAAAGGCTACAGAGCAATTCACACCCAAAATGTTTAATAAAGTTGGAATGTCTTTATCCATCAATTGCCGCTGAAGATTAACCGTAGAGGTTGCAATCACAGTTCGCTCTTTAGCTGTAACTTTAGCAGATGAAGTATTCTCACTTGGAGCTTTGCCATCAAAGCCAATATTTTTAGAGCCCCTAACATCTAAAGTATGCAAAATTGCAGGCACAAGATAAGCAAAACTCTTTCCAATTCCAGTACCAGCCTCAATAGCGCCAATACAATCTTTTTCATAACAGTGAAGAACATCTAAGGCCATTTTAAGCTGACCTTCTCTGAATTCATAAGAATCTAAACAATTACAGAGAAGACCATCTTGGTCAAAGATTTCATAAATCTGACTTTCTTTCACTTAGAAGCCTCATAATCCTGTAGCTTTCTAAGTAATGTTTTTCTTCCAATGCCTAGAACATCTGCAGCCTTTGACTTATTGCCATTACAATGAGCAATAGTAGCCAAAATCATAGCCTTCTCTGCATCAGCCATAGTACTTCCAATGGGAATTTCTACAGAACTATCGCTTGAAACCTTCTGAATATTAAGAGGCAAATCACTTGCTTCAATCACATTACCCCTACACATGACAACAGCACTTTCAACGCAATTTCTAAGTTCTCTTATATTCCCCGGCCAATCGTAGCTAACAATCTTATTTCTAGCCTCGTTGGAAAAACCTTCAACGTGTTTACCATTTTCCTGATTAAATTGATTAAGAAATTCTGTAATAAGAAGATAGATATCTTCCTTTCTTTCCCTAAGAGGAGGAACCTCAAGACGTACAACATTAAGCCTATAATACAAATCTTCTCTAAAACGCCCAGCCTTAATTTCTTCTTCAAGATTTCTATTTGTAGCAGCAATCACACGAACATCCGTCTTAAGAGTCTTCTCTCCCCCCACCTTTTCAAATTCATGTTCCTGAAGCACACGCAAAAGCTTAATTTGAGTATTTGCATCAATCTCACCAATCTCATCAAGAAAAATTGTACCGCCATCAGCCATCTCAAAACGGCCCTTCTTATCTGCAACAGCACCAGTAAAAGCACCCTTCACATGCCCAAACAATTCGCTCTCCAAAAGACTTGAACTAAGAGCCGCACAATGAACCTTAATAAAGGGCTTATCTCGTCTATCCGAGTAGTTAACTATAGCCTGTGCAACAAGTTCCTTTCCAACACCACTTTCACCAGTAATCAGCACACTTGCTTTTGAGCCAGCAATCCTCTGGACCGTATCCAAGAGCTTTACAATCTTTTGACTCTTGCCGATAATCTTGGAATACCCATTACGCAATTTCAAAGCATCAAGCTCTTGCTTCAATTCTTGGTTCTTGTCTGCAAGGTCTTTATTGGACAAGCACTTCTTAATTAATACAGAAAGATGGTCAAGATTAACAGGCTTAGTTAGAAAGTCAACAGCCCCATTTTGCATAGCATCAACAGCTTCCTCAATAGTACCATGACCAGTTAAAACAATGACCGGAATTGTAGGATAAGTAGTATAAATTCGCTTAAGAAGGTCCATTCCGGACATCTTTGGCATTTTAAGATCCGTAATAACCAAGTCCACAGGAGCCTTATTAATCAAGTCCCATGCCTGCTGACCATCCTCAGCTTCAACGCCCTCATAACCATCCATACCAAGGGCAGCACAAAGACCTTCTCTAATGTATTTTTCATCATCTACAACAAGAATAGTTCTACTCATTTACCCTCCGGATTATATTGAATTCTAAAAAGCTCCTCTTGCGGAATAGGAAGAGAAATAATAAATTCAGAGCCCTCATCTTTCACAGAATGCACATGAATATCTCCACTATGTTCCTTGATAATCTTAAACAAAACAGTAAGCCCCAAGCCCGTTCCATTAGACTTAGTAGTGTAATAAGGCTCAAAGATTTTCTCCATTTGTTTGTCTGTCATACCGCAACCAGAATCTTTTACACTCAAAATTGCATTAGCACCCTCAAGATAGGTAGAAATAGTTATCTTTTTCTCCCTACCAGTATCTTCCATAGCTTGGAGGCCATTTTTAATCAAATTCAGAAGAGCTTGTTGCATAAGCCCAACATCCATCAAAACGTTAGGCATAGAAGTTGATAAATTAAGGTCCAAAGAAATCCCAGCATCTTTCAACTCAGCTTCAGCAATTCTAACAACCTTATTAACAATCTCATTGAAACTACATTTCTCAAAACTCACCTTCATAGGCTTAACAGCAAAAAGGAAATCCACAGCAATAGAATTTATCCTATCAAGTCCCTCTTTGATAATTGGAATGTATTTTTTAGCAGTGTCTGCAGAAATTGAGCCATTGCGGTCTAGTTCTTTTTGAAGAAGTTGAACATAAATAGAAACAGAGGCCAACGGGTTTTTTATCTCATGAGCAACACCAGCTGCCATAGTAGTCATTGAAGCCAAACTCTCATTCTTTCTGAACTCATCCTTAAATTTATTAAAAAAAGTAACATCACTGAAAGTAAAAAGAAAGCCATCAAAATCCTCAACCTTAGCAGACCTACAGTTTACAGACTTCTTTTCCCCATTGGTATCTTCAAACTCAAACAGTTGCGCAATATTAGCCCTGTTTTCACTAATACAACTTCTCATAAACAGGACAACTTTTTGATCTATAAACACTTTCTCAATGAAGCAATTATTGTACTTTTTCTTCTTAAAAACAGGAACCAAGGAAGATACAGCTTTATTCAAGTAAGCAACATTGCCATCTTTATCCACCAAGACATAACCCATAAAAGCATTATCTAAAGCCAAATTTCTAAGTTTCAACTCAGCAGACTGAGTATTAATAATACCAAGAATTTGTTCATCAGAGAGCTTAGAAATCTTTGAAGACGCCTTAGAAACAAAAGTATTCACCTTAAAACCTCTTTAACCCTATAAACCACATAGTCAAAAGTCAGCCTCTTCAGTTGGTTATAAGTCTTAGCCTTATTCAGCATAGAAGTCAGCTCCGTTATCAAATATTCCGCCTTCTTAGACTCAATAGAGCCATCCAGTTGCCCCAAATAAAGAACTTCCAACACATGAGAATAAAACAAATCCCATGCCCTATTTTCCTCAAGAACTTTCACCAAAGAAGGAACATCCAAATTCTTTCTTACAACCAAATCAGTAGCAGCCTTGAGAAGAAAAACATCATCAATCCCAGCACCATCAAGGAAAAACTGCTCAAGAGAGCCATATTTATTAGGATCAACAAAAAGTGAATTGAAAACATACTTTGTTTGAGCTTTATCTAACTCGTTAAACTTAAATTTACGCACCCTACTCAAAATAGTAGCCAACAATCTCCCCGGATTTGCCGATATAATCACAAAATACGTGTCTCTAGGAGGCTCCTCCAACGTCTTCAAAAGAGCATTCACTGCAGAGCCCAGCGCATTTTCCAAGCCCTCAATAATTATCAATTTATGCTGGCCATCCATAGCAGAAGTCGCGCACCAATCCCTAATAGCACGCACCTGTCCAACAGATATTGCACTGGTCTTGTTTGCATCCATCAAAGGCCCAACCGCCTTTGCAATCTTATCCACCAAACTATCTATTTGAGACTCCTCAGCCGGCCCCACCAAATCAAGCAATTCGCCCACTCCAGCAGCATCTTCAAAACGCTTTTTCCCCGCAGCAGACTGGTCTTCAATCAGAGCGCCATGATATTGCTGCAATAGTATCCCGATATTTTCCTTCAAAAACTCCTTGGCAGCCTTATTTTTTGCTCTTTTCAACAGACCCAAAGCAGTCTTAATTCTGTATTCATGATTTCTATCTGAGACAATAATTGTGTTTTCTCTAGGAACATCAAGAGCCTTACACACCTGCATTGCAGCGAACATTCTTCCTGAAAACAATGGCCCAAAAAAGAGCGATGCACAAGGAAAATTGCCCTTCTCTATCAAATCAGTCAATTGTTGCGCAATTTCAGGTTGAGTGACAGCAAGGCCTTCAAACATCAAACAAGACCTCCCACAGAGTTAAAAAGCTCAACAAACCAAGTAGAAAGAGGCATGATCAATCTACTAGAAAGAAAACTCTCATCAAAAACATCTTGAAGATTAAAAAGATTCTGATAATTGAGAAGATACTCTGCAAGACCAATCAACAAAAGAGCCTCAATACAACCAAGAAAAAACCCCAAAAGATGGTCAATAACATCTAAACTAGACTCTTCACAAATATTACTAAGAACAGAACCAAAACCCCTAACAAAACAATAACCAATCATAAAAATCAAGAAATACCCAATAAAGGCAGAAAACCAATCAGGAAAACCAAATCTCTCAGCAAAAAGTTTACCCACAGAAGATGTAAACATAAAGGCAACAACAAAGCCAATCACATATCCAAACTTAGTTGAAAGTTCTTCAATCAAGCCCTTAATTGCGCCCCAAATACCACCAATAAAAAGAAGAACAATAATGATGCAATCTATCGTTTTTAAATATTCCATTTTTTCGCTCTTAAGTAACAATAGTATAAGAAATCACAGCCAATCTGACAACCAATCTTTCCGTTTTGAGCTATTTTAGATATAATTAACCTATGTCATTTTTATCAAAATTATTCGGCACAAAAAAAGATAAGGACATAAAAGCCTTAAGTCCTATAGTAGAAAAAGTTAATTCCTTTGATTCATGGGCCCGTTCCCTCAAAGATGAAGAGTTTCCACAGCAAACAAATGCATTTAAAGATAGAATCAAAAACGGCGAAACCCTAGACCAAATTCTTCCAGAGGCATATGCCCTAGTAAGAGAAGCCTCCCGCAGAGTCCTGGGCGAACGGCATTATGATGTTCAAATCATGGGTGCAATTGTACTTCATCAAGGCAAAATTCTTGAAATGAAAACAGGTGAAGGAAAGACACTAACTAGTGTCCCTGCCGCCTATCTCAACGCCCTAGAAGAAAAAGGCGTCCACGTAGTCACCGTCAACGATTATCTAGCCCAACGTGACGCCCAATGGATGAGTCCAATTTACAACTTCTTAGGCCTCTCAGTAGGCGTTATTGTCTCTAACATGGACAATGCTCGTAGAAAAGAAGCATATCTTTGTGACATCACATATGGAACAAACAACGAATTTGGCTTTGATTACCTAAGAGATAACATGAAACTCCGTTATCAGGACAAAATCCAGCCAAAACATCATTACTGCATAATAGATGAAATAGACTCAATTCTCATTGATGAAGCCAGAACACCACTCATCATTTCAGGCCCCGCAGATGATGACACTCAACAAGCCATCAACGCAGAAAAGATAACCCCCTACTTCAAAGAATGCGAAAAAGACCCAGAAACAGGAGAATATCCAGTGATATCGGCCTTTGCACGCTTTGAAGAAGGCGCAAAACTTGAGCCAGAGGGCGATTACATGCTAGATGAAAAAAGCCGTCGCGTGAGCTTTACCAAACAAGGTATGGCCCACATGGAAGAGCTATTGCACAATCTTGGCATCATTCAAGGCTCGCTTTATGACGATGAAAATTTCGAGTACATCCATTATGTGACCCAAGCTATGGTGGCAAAACATCTGTATCATAAGGACACAGACTACGTCATTCAAGACAACCAAGTTCAAATAGTAGATGAATTTACAGGACGTATTCTCTATGGACGCCGTTACAGTGACGGACTACATCAAGCCATTGAAGCAAAAGAACACATCAAGGTCTATGGCAAAAACAAGACCCTTGCAACCATCACCTTCCAAAACTTCTTTAGAATGTATGACAAAGTCTCTGGTATGACAGGTACCGCAGACACAGAAGCAACAGAATTTGCATCCATTTACAATTTAGATGTTGTTGTCATTCCAACCCACGTACCAGTCCAAAGACAGGATAAAGATGACTTGGTTTATCTCAATGAAGGCTTTAAATACAAAGCAATCTGTGAAGAAATAAAACGTGTACATGAAACAGGCCAGCCAATTTTGATAGGAACCGTTTCCATTGAGAAATCTGAATTAATCTCTTCCCTACTTCGTAAAATGGGCATCCCACATGAAGTACTTAATGCCAAGAACCATGCAAGAGAAGCTACAATTATTGAAAACGCAGGTGCCAAAGGAGCCGTCACTGTTGCAACTAACATGGCCGGCCGTGGTACAGATATCAAACTTGGTGGCTCCCCAGATGCTCTAGCAAGAAAACTTTGTGGAACAGAAGCAACAGAAGAAGAATTTAAACTGGCAAAAGAAAAAACCAAAGCTCAATGGCAAGCCAACTATGAGGAAGTTAAATCCTTAGGTGGCTTATACATACTTGGAACAGAACGCCATGAATCTAGACGTATAGACAACCAGCTTAGAGGAAGAAGTGGACGTCAAGGAGACCCTGGCGTTTCACGTTTCTATGTTAGCTTTGACGACACAATTTTACGTCTATTTGCAAAAGACAACATCAAAGCCCTAGTAGGTAGACTAGGCATGAATACCGGAGAGCCAATTGAGCACGCCATGGTAAGCAAAGTTATTGAAAGTGCCCAAAAACGTGTTGAAGAGCGCAACTTCGATATAAGAAAACGCCTTTTGGAATATGATGATGTTCTTAACGAACAAAGAAACTTCATTTACTCTCAGCGCGATGAAATACTTGTTGATCAAGACATGGTAGAACGTGCCCTAAATGCCTGCTTTGAATTTATCTCTGAAGCCGTTGAAGACTCTCATAGCAAAAACACAAACAATCTTACAACACTACATCAAGAACTCATGGATAAGATTGGCTATGACTATGAGCCTTCACAAGAAGATGAAAGCATGACCAAAGAGGCTCTAGAAGCCAAAATCAAAGATATTGTTCGTAAGAATGTAGAAGCAAAGGCAGCAATTATTGGCAAGGATCAATTTGGAGAATTCATCAGGCAAATCTATTTAAGACAAATAGATAGCAGATGGCAAAATCACCTTGAGGAACTTGAAGATTTACGCGACTCTGTAGCACTAAGATCCTATGCTCAAAAGAATCCTCTCTTGGAATACAAGCTAGAAGGTTTTGATATCTTTGATGCAATGATTGATCAAATTAAGTCCACAGTTGCAAAGACAATTGTTAGAATCCAAATTCGCCTTAATGCAGATCCAAACGCAAGAATACCAAGACCACGCAAGATGTACGAAACCCATGGAGAAAGCAGTCAATTTAGCAATATGGCAGCTCGCCAAGCAATACAAGCACGGGCAGCAGAAAATGCCCATGCTCAAAGCTCAATTCAAATTGTTCGCTCTACTCCAAAAGTAGGAAGAAACGACCCCTGCCCTTGCGGAAGTGGAAAAAAATACAAAAACTGCTGTGGCAGAAACCAAGGAATCAATTAAAAACGTAAGTTTTAATTGGAGGAAAGCCGTTAAAGCATACACTAGCATAGCTTGCTGTGTATGCACCGGCGGCTAAGAAGTAAATTCTATCCCCTGCTTTCAAATCTACTGGAAGTGGATATTTTTCCTTTTCGTACATGATATCCATACTATCGCAGGTAGGCCCTGCAAGCACCACAGGTTCCGTTGGATGAGAGCAGTCCATATCGCAAGAACAAACACTGCTGTATCTAATACTCTCATCAATTGTCTCAATCATGCCGTTAAACTTACCGGTATCAAGGAAGACCCATCTATAGTCTTCATCTCCGCCTTTTCTAGCAACCTCTACAACAGTAGAAGCCAAAATACCACTATCAGCAACCAAACTACGACCCGGTTCCATAACAAAACGAGGGCGTATTTTAGCATCAGGAAAGTGTTTTTCAATGTAACCATTGATAATTAAGCCATAATTTTCAAGGCTCATTGTCTCATAGACATACCTTGCAGGAAGACCTCCACCCATATCAATTAAACTCAACTTGCAGGGAGATTTTGCAAAAATATCGGCACATAAACCTAAAGCAGTATCCCAAACTGTGACATCACGCTGTTGTGAGCCCACGTGAAATGAAAGGCCAACTGGCTTAAGTCCTAAGGACAAGGCCAAATTTATCAAGTGCAATACCATATCACTGTGGCAACCAAACTTCCTAGATAAAGGCCAGTCTGCACTATTACTTGCAGGTAAAAGCATCCTAAAATACACCTGAGCTCCCGGAGCAACACGGGCAATCTTACGGACATCATTCTCAGAGTCGCTAGCAAAAGTGGTAACTCCCTTTGACCAAAAATAAGCAACATCCTCCTCTTTTTTGATAGGATTGCCATAAAACACTCTTGCAGGAGAAACCCCAAGAGCCAAAACCTGGTCCAGTTCATATCTACTAGCAATATCAAAACACGAGCCCATACCGTAAAGCATAGTAGCTATCTCATTGAGTGGACACGCCTTAAGTGCAAAATAAATAGTTGCATAAGGACAAGCCTTCTTCATTCGCTCGTAGTAGGACTTTATCAATTGCAAATCAACAATAACATGAGGCGTAGGTAGTGTATTTGAGAACTCCACCATATTTTTGAATCTAGCACGCTGGGCCAATGGATTATTGCAAGACATAAAACTCTCCCATAAGGTCAAAACCAATAAAACTTCTTTATCAATTATAGCTAAAAAAAAGCTACACACAACACAATAAAGTGATAAAATAAATCATCCCCAATAAAAAGAGGTAAATATGGAACCAAATTTAAACAAAGTAATTAACATGAGAATCTCAAAAACAATAGAAAATTTAGGCAAGAACGGAATTAAAGGCGTCTATGTCCCAACTAGAAATGAAGCATTAGCACTGCTAAAAACCTTACTAGTACCCGGCGAAACCATAGGCGTAGGAGGCTCTGTAACCTTAAGCGAAATTGGAGCATTAGATTTAATACAAAGTCCCCAATACAAATTCATTGACCGGTACGAAAAAGGCCTAAGCCCAGAAGATTCGTTTAAACGCAAGCAAGAATGCGTAATGGCAGATACCTTCCTCTCTGGCACCAATGCAATTACGCAAGAAGGCGCTTTGTACAACATAGATGGCACCGGGAACCGCCTTTGTGCCTTCCTCTTTGGCCCCAAACGTGTCATTGTTGTTGCTGGTTACAATAAAATAGTACCAACCCTAGAAGATGCAATGATGAGAATGAAAACCGTTTGTGCTCCAGCAAATGCAATAAGACTTGGTCTTGATACCTACTGCGCAAAACATGGACATTGTATTTCTCAAGACCTAAAAGGACGAAACATGATGTTCCCACCAGCAGGCTCCTGCACCTCAAGATTATGCAACAGTGCAGTTATCACTGGCAGACAGCCAAATGGCAGAATGATAGTGATAATTATTGGAGAAGAGCTGGGTTATTGAAGCACAAACCAACGCAAGGCCAACGCATTCTAGTGAAATGCTCGTGCACCTAGTCAAATCCTAGC
>CAVJIN010000046.1:0-11564 GCA_963649615.1 bacterium | reverse complement strand
CGTAGAGGCTGAGGTGGATTAATTTCTAAATTCTCTTTTTATTTTATGCCCTTTTTCATGCCCTTTTTTAAGAATGTGCGAATCTTTTTTTTGCTAGAGGTAAGGTAACAACCGTGCATATCCCAAATCCCAGTAGGGACAATAGCTTACAAAATATGATTCAAGAAATCTTGGCAACGCTGAGTCTTGGGACAAGTGAACATTTCCTGCGGAGTTCCAGCCTCAACAACTTGTCCATCTGCCATGAAAACTACTTTGTCTGCGGCGGCCTTAGCAAAACCCATTTCATGGGTGACCAAAAGCATTGTCATGCCACTTTTGGCAAGATTTAGCATAACATCAAGAACTTCTTTAATCATTTCCGGGTCTAGAGCACTTGTTGGCTCGTCAAAGAGCATAGCTTTGGGCTCCATTGCAAGTGCTCTTACAATGGCAACACGCTGTTGCTGACCGCCAGAGAGCTGGCTAGGTTTCTGGCCTGCTTTATCCTCAAGGCCTACCTTTTTAAGAAGATTCATTGCCTTAGCCTCAGCATCTTTTTTGCTCATTTTTTTAACTTTAATTGGAGCAAGAGTAATGTTCTCTAATACCGTTAAGTGTGGAAAGAGATTAAAGGATTGAAAAACCATACCAACTTCTTCACGAATTTGACGGATATCGGTATTGGGGGACATGATGTCTATGCCATCTATGAGAATGGAGCCTGACTGGGCCGTTTCAAGCCCGTTAACCATGCGAAGTAGGGTGGACTTGCCACTGCCAGATGGCCCAATTATGACCACAACCTCGCCGTCATTAACGGTCAAAGATACGTTTTTGACTGCATTTAGAGTGGAACCGTCATTGTTTTCAAAATCTTTGTTGACGTTAATGATTTCAATTTTAGCCATTTTTGTGGAGCCTCTCTTCCATGATTCCAACAAGGCGGGAAAGTATAAGTGTGAGGATGAGGTAGATTAGTGCTACCACAAGCATGGTTTGCAGTGAAAGAAATGTGCGTGAAATGTACTCGCGGCCACGTTTGAGAATATCGGAGAGGGCGAGGATGGACACCAAAGATGAGTCTTTGAGCATTGAGATAAATTCGTTACCAATTGCGGGTAAGACTACCTTGATTGTCTGTGGCAGTATCACGCAAAAGAAGGCTTGACCCTTTGAAAGTCCTAGTGCAGTTGCTGCTTCTTTTTGACCCTTTGGAATGGATTGGATGCCTGCTCTAATGATTTCACCCATGTATGCGCCAAAGCAAATTGAAAGGGCAATGATAGCCGCTACAATGCCTTCTATGTGAATTAATGAGCCTAAAGCGTAATATAAGAACATCAATTGGACCAAAAGAGGGATTCCTCTTATAAGCTCAACATAGATACCACAAATCTGTTTTACAACAAGATTCTTAGAGGAAGATCCAACGCCTGTGATTGTTCCAATTACAACAGCACCTATGATTGCAAAGACGGTGCACTCAAATGTAGTTGGAATACCGGTGATAACATATACAAAAATCTTCCAGTATGTCTCGGTCTTAAAAATGCACAAACACAAAAGCAAAGCAACAGCACCATAGAACGTCAAACGCCATGAGGTAACTAGATGCTTGTTGCTTTTCTTAGGAATAAGAACCCCATCCGTCATTGTAATAACGGGTGGGTTATTTGATATTTTCTTAGACATTTCTATCTGAAACCTATTTTATAGCCAAGCCCAGTTAAGACTAGTTAAGGCCATATTTGGACTTGATTTCAGCAAGCTTGCCCAACTCTGTAACCTTCTGAATTCCTTCATTGAGGATGTTCAAAAGCTCTGTATTGCCCTTGATAACTGCCATTCCCATGTCATCCGAATTCTGGAAAGAGCCAGCTACCTTCAACACCTGAGAGTAGTTGTCATTTGCAAGAACAAAGTCATTTGCAACCACGCTATCAAGCACAACAGCATCCAAATTGCCATTTGCAAGGTCCAAGATTGCAGAAGGCGCCTCATCATAGGTCTTCACTTCTAGGCCAGCATCTTCACATGCAAACTGACATGTTGTACCAAGCTGAACACCAACCTTCTTGCCTACAAGGTCATCTTCATTGAAAATGCCATCTGTATCCTTCTTGGTCACGATAGAAAGAGAGAATTGCAAAATTGGGGTCGTGAAATCGCAAGTCTGCTTCCTCTCCTCAGTAATAGTTAATCCCGATGCCCCTATATCATATTGTTTGCTCTGAATACCAGCAATTATGCCATCAAATGAAACATTTACAATATTAATTTTAATGTCCATTTCATCTGCAATGGCTTGGATCAGCTCCATCTCATAGCCAACAATGTTGCCAGCATCATCAATGTACTCAAGTGGGGGATAGTCGCAGGAAGCTGCTACCGTGTAAACTTTTTCTTCTTTTGCGCCCTGTGCAAAGCATGGGACTAAGACTGTAAGAATAACCAAAACTGCAAGTGTCAATTTTTTCATTTTTATTTCCTCGATTTAAATTTCAAGGCAACAATATTGAGTTTGCAGTTTTGGGTCAACTAGTTTTGCATAAAAATACAAAAAAATTTTGCAAATTTATGCATAAATACACAAAAATAGGGGATTTTATTCCAAAATCCCCGTAACATATGCAAGAGTATATGCAGCACTTGCAAGAGAAATCTTTTGTTGAAGTATTTCCATTCTGTCAGTGTTTATCTCTATTTTCTGAGATAATACGTCTGTTTTAGAAATAAGACCTTCTTCTTTTTGCAATTCAAGCATCTCAAGTCTTCCCTCAGCTTCTTCTAACTTTAAGTTAAGATATTCAATCTTAGCTTGAGCAAGTTCTGCAGAAGCAATGTTCTCTTGTGCAACAGACTGAAGCTGGTCAACCGCTGCATCATAGTCTGCAATGGAACCAAGAACTTCACTTTGAGCATAGGAGACATTATTAAGTTTTACTCCACCATCCCAAATTGTGGACTTGATTGCAAATGTAATATAAAGACCATAGTCATCTTTTCTATACCAGTTAGTTTCAACCAAAGGGAAGGCAGAACCACCATAGTTTAATGTTACCTGCAGTGCAAAATCTGGCTTCCAATATAAAGAGTCCTCTGCAATCTTTTTCTTTAATTGCAAAGCTTGAGTTTGTTTCTTCAGCATTGTCAAAGGCTCGCTAGAAGAGCGGGTTGCAAGATTGTAAAGTTCATCATGATCTATAGAAACAATGGCCTGAATCTCTTCTTCATTGGGAGAATAATCAATATCTTCAGATTGTAGGCTATCGTTACCAGTAATTGTTCTAAGCTCTTGCAAATTTGATTTATACTCTTTAACAATTTCTTGTTTTGTAACATCAATTTCCATTGCATCAATTTTAGCCTTGATAACTTCTTGTTTTAGAAGCATTCCATTGTCATAAGCATCCTGGCTTACAGCTACAAGCTCGTCTGCAATTGTCTTAGTCTCATCTAAAATTTCAAGAATTTCATCCATGTATTTCATAGCAGAGAGTCTTGCTTTAAGTTGGGCTGAAAGCTGCTTTGATGTATCCTCAATAGATAAGGCTCTAATTTCTGCAACCTGTGTATAGAGCTTAACAGCATCTGGAATCTTTCCCCAAGTGAACAAAGGCTGGGTAATTGAAAGACTTGCGTTGTAGTAGAAATTATCCATTCCCTTATAAAGAGTAACATATTCACCGGCACTGGAACCCGGAACAACAACTCCAAGTTGAGATGCAAGCTCATCCACGGAAATTGTTGTTTTTCCAATTGGAGGGTTTGCCATATAGGTTGAAGTTAACATGAGGTCAATGGTTGGCTGATAATTGGCTTTGGCATTCTTTACATCCAAAAGGCTTTGAACGTACGTTTGCCTAGCTTTTTGTAGCTGTGCATTGCTACCGTTCATAGATGCTTGAAGATCTTCATATGTTGCGTCTGTGGTCTCGCCTGTGGCTTCATCTGTGCTGACGTCAGCATTTGTGTTGGCATCAGCAAACAAAGCAAAACACACTAGAAGAAGCACAAGCATTACTGTGCAAAACTTTTTCATTTAAAGCCCCTTATACTGTGAAGATATAGTTAGAAAAGTCAGTATCTTCGCTTGTAAGTTCAATTGTTCCTACCTCAACACCTTCTCTTTTTACTGTAAGAGTAATTGGATTTGAAACGTAGGAAACAGGAGTTGTATCATTTTCATCTTCAGGATCATTATAGGTCAATTGTACTTTACCAGATTTACCAAGACCTTCATATTTGCCATGATTTGTTGGAGCTCCATCTACTGTAGGATTTTCTGCTCTTGTAAATACAGTATCACCAAGTTTTGTGTCACCATTGTAAATTGTAAGTTTTTTACCGTCATCGGTTCTGTCACCATATCCATCGCCGGTTGCAGATGCGTTGTATACATAACCGCTGATTCCGGTACCAAGTCGTAGATAATTCTTTCTAAAGTAAACATCTACGCTTAGGCTGTCACTATCATCATTCAACTCAACTTCAATAAAGTCGTTTTCATCTCTAAGAGAAGCATCATTTTCGCCTTCTGTCCAATCCCAATAGTCATTGTTAGAGCCTTTCTGGTCATCAAACTTGCCCAATCTTAATTTACAAGGATTCTCCATCCCTTTTCTAAACTTAACATTTATAGTTGAACTTCCAGTTGAAGTTGTTACTGTATCAGATTTTACAGTATCATTATCTCCATTATTATACTCCCAAGCAAAATAGATTGGATCTGTAACGGAGTCTGAGGTAGCACCATCTTTAAGGTTTATTGTAACACTTACTGTCTCCCAATCATTGGAGAAATAAAGGCTATTGGATGTGTAACTTTTGCTGGAAGTAGAGTAGGTCATCTCAACTTTCTCTGCACCATCATAGGTCCAGTCATCGCCGGTCTGAATATCATATACAGTTACTGTTGGAGGATTTGAACCGTCATCTTTGTACTTTACAGTGATGGTATATTGACCATTTGTAATTGAAGAAACAGTTGCAAAAACATTATCTGTGCCTTCCTCGCTGTAACCATCTCTGTAACTATAACGGAAAGAGAAACCACTTGTATCAGTTATAGTAGAATCAGAGCCGGAAGCAGTTGTACTGTTGTCATCAATATCCTTGAATTTAATAACCAAGTTCTTGCTTACCGATACCTTATCACAATACACAATACCAAAGTTGTTTGATTTATCAGATTGAACTGTTCTACCTTCAACCTTTGTAAGGCCATAATCCTTGTGGAAAACTAGCAAATAAACTGTACGGCTGTCTGCATCTTTTCCATAAAGAGGATTATTTGTCTTCCATCTAAGCGACGAAATTGAGAATGAGCCATCTGAAGCGGTTTTTGCTGAGGGCACTGAGTAGTCACTAAAAACGCTCTTTTTATCCCAGTTTTTGTATGCTGTTTCCCAAGCACTTTCATCATCGTAGGCATAAACCATGGCATCTGCAATTCCGCCAGATTGTGCTGAAGAGGTTTCTCTTGCACTTCTATCTTTAACTGTTCCACTAATTGCAGAATCAAAGACAGCCGAGCAACTTGTCAATGCAAGTGCCATTAAGCAGGCTAGTAGCAAAGCTACAACGCGTAAATTTTTAACATTCTTGTTTTTCATATTATTTTTCCTCCTCTGCAACGGTGGCAGAATTTTTCTTTTTATAAACCCTCTTGAGTTTTCTTCTTTCTAGCATGTAGTAGTAAGTTGGCATGATATATAGAGTTAGTATCATACTGGTAGCAAGTCCACCCATGATAACCTGTCCTAATGGGGCGTAGATTTCTGCACCTTCACCCTTGGCCACAGCCATAGGAATAACACCCAAGACAGTGGTCAGAGTTGTCATCAAGATAGCTCTAAGTCTTGAGGCCGATCCCTCTGCCGTTTCCCTATCTAGGATTGCTTTTTCTTCTCTATATGAAAGCATTCCAAGCGTCTCTGTATATTCATCAAACTCAACGCCCTTCATTGTTAAAAGCTTTTCCCTGTCATTTTTTCTTGCAAGGTTTGCGTAGTCAGCAATAACAATACCATTGTTAACCAGCATTCCTATGAGGGAAACAATTCCTAAAATTGAAACAATACTCATGGACGAGCTGAAGATTGAAAGGGCAACAACTGCACCAATGATACAGAATGGGAACAAAAGCATAATTAAGAATGGTTGGTCAAAACGCTCAAAGACAGCAACCATTACTAGATAAACTAGGAACATTGCAATCAAAAGAGCTTCAATCAATGGAGTCATAGAGGTTTCAACCATTTCTCCTAAACCACTAGTCTTTGTTGAAATTCCACTTGGAAGTGGGTTTTCTGCTAGATATTGGTTAATTTTCTTTGTAACACTATCTGTACTTTCTGTTGTAAGTGTTGCAGAGATTGTAAGGGAAGTTGCTCTGTCATCATGGTTGATTTGAGAGAGATTTTCTTCCAAATCCAAACTTGTAACGTTTGCAAGAGAAATTGTTGCTCCGGCAAGAGATGTAATCTTAATGTCGTTTAATCTATCTGTGCTAAGCTCTTGATCCTGAATGTCTGAATACAAATGAATATCATAACGGTCATCACTACCTTCTTGGCTGTATTTACCTACATCTGTTCCATAGAAAAGAATTGCACTTGTAAGTCCAGCTTCCTTGGCAGGGACACCTAAACTAGTCAGGTAATCATATGTTCCGTTGATAACAGCTGTCTTCATGTCATTTGTAGCACTAATGCTTGTTGTCATTACTTCAGGGTAGGTCTTAAGCTGTGCTTCAATGCGCTCTGCTGCTTCATAAAGAGCATCTGTGTCTTCTCCAACCAACATAAGGCCGTAACCACCGCCATTAGAAACCAAGTTGATAAGTCTATCAAAACCACCGTTTTCTACACTTATGGTGGCATCTGGAATGTTGGCAGACAAAAGCTCTTGTACTTGAAGAATTATCTCATGAATGTCTCTATCTCTGTCCTTAACGCTGGTGAGAACTACGTGGATTGCTCCCTTATTCTTTGTTGCTTGAGAGAGAACTGACATGTCCTTTCCAGAGAAAACTACGTCTGCTTTCATCTCTGGTACTGCTTCAATTACAAGCTCTTCTATTTTGTTCATTGCTTGATGGGTCTCTTCAAGTGAGTAGGTTTGAGGAAGTGTTACATTAATATAGAAGTCTCCGTTATCCGTAGAAGGAATGAATGTGAACTCCATGTTTGGTAGAATATAAATACTCAAAAGAACTACTAACAATGCCACAACAAGCATGAATGGGCAGTGTTTTTCAACAAAGTAGAGGCTTTTTGCATACCATTTCTCAACTTTCTTGAGACCTCGTACAATGATGTTTTCACGCTTTGGTGTACGTACGCTGTCATCTTCTTTGAGAAGTTTTTTCATTAAGAATGGTATGTAAATGATTGCAACCAACAATGATGCTGAGAGTGAGAGCATGAAGGTTACTGATACGTCTTTGAGAATTTGTCCTACAAGACCACTCATCATTGCAATTGGTAAGAATACAACAATTGTCGTAAGTCCAGATCCCAAAACAGAGCCCATAACGTTATCGGTCCCTAAAAATATTGACTGATTGACGGTGTAGAGGGCTTTGCCGTCTTTTGTCGCCTGGTAGTATCGGTATACCTGGTCTAGTACAAGAATAGCAGCGCCTACTATGTTGCCCAATGCAACTACAATACCGGATAGAGAAAGAAGGTTAATTGTGATGCCCATAAGTTGCATTCCAATGAATGTGAAAAAGATGGAAAGCGGGATGGACAGGCCAATTATGATGGTGGCTTTGAAGTCGCTGAGGAAGATGTAAATAACTAGGACTGCAATGAGAATTCCTAGTACTCCAGATTCTATAACTGTGGAAAGAGAGGAGTTGACCAGTGTTGAGTCATCGCTAATCATGGTGAATTTGAGCGCTCCACCGTATTTGGCTTCTTCCTGGGTCAAGATTTCTTTGATTTTGTTTGTGATTTCTATGGTGTTGCCATCGCTTCTTTTACAAATATCTACGCTTATGACTTCTTTGCCGTTTTTAGTAACAATGTAGTCGTCATCCTTGTAGTCAAGCGATACGTCCGCCACATCCGATAGCCTTATAATTCCGCCATCTAGTGAGTATCCTACAGGAATTGAAGCAATCTCATCCAAGGAAGAGTAGGTGGAGTCAAATTTTGCATCTATTGATGTACCTTCAAAAGTGACAGAGTCAAGAGGAATAGAGTAGTTGCTATAAGAAAGCATCTGATAAACTGCAATTGGAGAAATCCCTTTGCTGTTTAAATCATCCATTCTAAGTTTTACATCAACTGTAGGATTCTTGGCGCCGTTGACGGTAATTGTTGATACACCAGAGATTTGTGTAAGCTGTGGCTTAATCTCGTTTTCAACATAATCACCAAGGGCGTTAATATCGCCATCTGTGCTCTCAACAACAAATGAGGCAATTGAGAGCATTGAGGTTCCTCCAACTAGAGCATAAGGTCTACCTTGTATGCCGTCTGGAAGATCATCAATTAAGTCGTCTATTCTGTTTCTGACTTCATCTATCTCATCATAAGGGTCAATGCCATCTTGGTAGGTAATTGATACTATTGAGGCACTGTTTATTGATTGAGAAGACATGCTTTTGAAGTTTGGAAGTGTAACAAAGTCGTCCTCAAGAACATTTGTTATTGTTTCTTCTATATCTTTGCTAGAGGCCCCAGGGTAGATTGTGACAACATATACCATTGGGTTTGAGATATCTGGAAGAAATTCTGTGTTTGTATCTGCAACCGCCATAAGGCCAAAGACGCCCAAGGCTAAAAGCGTCATTGCAATTATTACGGGGTGCGCAACCGGATAACGTGTAAGTTTCATTTAACGCCTTCCTTAATTGTCTGAGCTAGAGTTGACAATTGCTACTGGCTGACCACTGAAGAGGTCATCTTGTCCCTTAATTATGAATTTTTCATCTTTATATTCTTCTGGGATAATGACATATTCACTTGTACTAAAAGCGTTTGAGAGATCAATTCTCTTAGCTGTATAACCATCCTCACTTTCTAGAACATAATAAGCGCCCCCATCAAGTTTCATAGCTTTTCTTTCAACCGAGTAACCTGTTTGTGTTTCTACTGCAATGGTGACTTTTACATACATTCCAGGGTTGAAATAGGTAGGATCATCTAGTCTAAGATAAAGTTTGAAGTTTTTGCTTGTTGGATCAACATAAGGTGAAACGGCTTTAATTGTTGCGGTTGTTGTTTTTTCTTCAGAGTAGGTGGTAGCAGGTCTTGTTACGGTAATTGTGTAATTTGTTTCTGCAGCATTAGTGTAAGCATCTGAGAACAGAGCAAAGTACTGCTCTCCAAGATTTAAATTAACTGTTAGATTTTTTAAATCTGCAATTGTTGCTATTGGAGTTCCTTTAGAAGCTGTGCTACCTTGGCTCAAAATTGTTTTGAGAATTGTTCCACTGGTTTTGGCTGTTACATTTGTGTAAGAAAGCTGAAGTTCAGCAAGTTCTAGCTGCGCTTTATAAGCGTCTCTTTGAGCTTTAACAGTATCATAATCCTGCTTTGATGCACTTTCATTCTTATAGAGCTTTTCTACTCTTTCAAAGGAACTCTCGTAGGCTAGGTAAGCCGCTTCAGCCTGTTGTCTTTGAAGTTCATAAGGCTCAGGGTCAATAACGGCAATAACATCGCCTTCATTCACATAGTCGCCTTCCTGAACATTAAACTCAAGAAGTGTACCATCAAGATATGCAGTAACTGGGATTGTTGAGTCTGCGGAAACATAAGAAGAAAGTGTTATTTCCTTCGTAAGAGTTCTTATCTGTGGATTTGTTACTTCAACAGGTGAAGTTGGTCGCTCATAAGTAGACTCTGTTCTTGTAGAATAGAACCATCTTAAAACTAAAAAGAGTGCAATGAACACAATAAATAGTACTGTGTACATTATAACAGAATTGAGTTTTTTGTTTTTCATACAATCCTCTCCAAATAACGGTGGAAAAATTACTAATAAATTATGTTTTTATCAACAGAAAAATTTGAGTATTAAACAAAATTTCGCTACAATGTATAAATATCAACAAGTGACGAAAAAATGTTGGAGATAGATTTTAAACCTTATTCCATAAAGAATTACATTTATAAAGTTAAATTTTTCCTATTATTTATAACTCCAACACTTGATTTTTTTACGACACATGTTGTATTTTAGTGGCGAGTTTGTTTTTTACGAATTTTTAGAGGTTGTTATAATAGGTTGTTAAAAATGGAGAGTGGAAAAAAACAAAATAGAAATGCATTGCGTTCTAAGCGTTTGATTCGTCAAGCTTTTGTTAGTCTTATCAAGACAAAGCCTGCTAACAAAATTACAATCACAGATATTGTCAATGAAGCCAACATTAATAGGGCAACGTTTTATGCTCACTACTCTTGCTTGAAAGACTTAGTTGATGAGATTGAGCAGGATGTTATAGATAAGCTTACAGAAGTTCTTAACAACTTCAAACTTGAAAACTTTTTTACAAATCCAACGCCACTGCTACTTCAAGTAAGTATTTTTCTTTCAGAAGATCCAGACTACTATAAAACGCTTGCATCAACACCGGAGTCTAGTGTCTTTATAGAAAAACTTAAGCTCATATTTGTAGATTATATGGAACAAGATGCCTCTATTCCTCTTGAAGTCAGGCAGTCAAAAGGTTTTCACATTAACGTTCTCTTCTTTGCTGGTGGCCTTGTTTCTCTTTATACTCAATGGCTAGGTGGACAGCTTGACTGCTCTTTATACGATATTCCAATGGAAGTCAGTAAACTGTTTACAGTGGCCAATTGGTCTAAAGAAGTTTGCAAAACTCACTAAATACTTCTGTTCTCAATACTTCTGTTTTTAATTGCCAACAAAGTCTCATTTGCTTTTTTCATGCTTAGAGTAATGAATGTAGGCAGTAGTACAATAATCTTGCGGGGTGTGCGTTTTCCTTTTCGTGCCTGCCAAGCCAAATCTAATGAAGACCAGATTGCAAATAGCTGAGGTAAGAAGTTTAGAAAAAGAGCAAATGACTTGGAAAAAGTCAGATTTGAATGCCTAAAAGTAATACATGACTCAATTTTTTCAAGTGATTGTCGCATTTCAAGGTGTGATGTTGTTCTAAAAAAGATTGAAGTATAAGCCATTGAAACTACAAGACGGCTCATCAAAGTAAAGTTGCCTTTCTCAAGTAAGACACTCCAAAATGATATACTTTGACTAACAGCAACATCATCCAAACTATCTGCTATTGGCATTGGAGTTTTGTCAAAAAGCAAGAGAGTCAAGATATCTATAATTAAAATGAATAAACAGTAGTAGATTATTGGCTTTAGATCTCTAAAAAAACTTTTAATTGGAAGTTTTGCAATCAAAGCAAGAAGCACAGCAAAACAGAAAAACCCCAAATGAAAGGGCAGTGTTGTCAAATGTAGTGCCAATGGAACACAAAAGAGAACAACCAGCTTTACAATAGCTGGAATCTTATGAATGAGACTATTTCTTTTATTATACGAAAGAATTGCTTCCGTCATTTAGACTCTCCAGTTTTCAATGCCAGCGCCACT
>CAVJIN010000045.1:0-11803 GCA_963649615.1 bacterium | reverse complement strand
CTTGCTTTACGGCGACTTGGGCTCGCCTTCAGGCTCCCGGTTGTCCGCTCTTCAGGCCGGCTTTGCTTCGGAGGCTCCAGGTTTTCGCCTCCTCTTACCGCAAAGCTTCGAGCCCTATCTTGCGCCTATAATCAAAGAAACCGACCCCAAGGGATCGGTTTCTTGCTTTACGGCGACTTGGGCTCGAACCAAGGACCTACTGCTTAGAAGGCAGTTGCTCTATCCAACTGAGCTATTGCCGCATTAGCAACTGGATTATATTAAATTGCAATTTTCTTTTCAAGTGCCACTGAATTATTCATACCACTGAATTATTCGTCGTCAGCCGGTTCCAAGGAGTCTTTACACAAAGCGTGTACATTTTTCAGCATTCGTGCGGTTTTATGTACATTTTGTATCACAATCGAAGCATTTTTTGCAAAAAAAGTGACATTGCCTAGCAAGGAACGGGTTGCAAGGAACGGGTTGCAAGGAACGGGTTGCAAGGAACGGGTTGCAAGGAACGGGTTGCAAGGAGCAAAAGGTCTAACAATGAGTAGGATTGCAATGAGAGCACAAAAGAGCCGGGTTTATTAATTCTTCATGGTCTCTGGTTGGCGGGTGTTTTCAAGGACATCGCGCCACAAGGAGCTTTCTGTGTTGACTTTATTGCGCGACGAGATTGCCACTTTGATTGGCATATTCACGAAGCGGTTGTTCATCATGGTAGTGAGCACGGCAGTCTTGCCAGCCATTGCAGCGTGCACAGCATGAGCCCCCAAGCGCGCGCAGTAGATGGAGTCGTAGCTGTCCGCTGGAGCGCTTCTGATAATGTAGCTGGGGTCAATGTACTTGATATTTACTTCCATGCCATCTTCTTTGAAATACTTGATGATTTCTTCCTTCAAGAATAGCCCGATATCGTTGTATTTTACATTGCCAGAAGGATCTGTCTCTCCAGTTTTAGGCAATAAATCTTGCCCTGCGCCCTCTGCAACTAGGATGACAGCATGGCCACGGTCCTGTAAGCGCTTTTTTAAATGGGTTAAAAGGCCATTTTCTCCGCGCAGGTCAAACGGGTTTTCAGGAATGAGGCAGAAGTTGACATCGCTTTGAGCCAAGGAGGTCTTTGCAGCTATGAATCCGCTTTCGCGGCCCATGACTTTGACAAGGCCAATGCCGTTGATGGAGTTTTTAGCCTCAATGTGAGCGCCACGAACAACAGGGACAGCCATTGAGACAGCTGTGTCAAAGCCAAAAGAGGTTTGGATGAAGGCAAGGTCGTTGTCTATAGTCTTTGGAATACCAACAACAGCAATTTTGAGACCACGGCGCGAGACTTCTTTAGCTATGTCAGCTGCTCCACGGAGAGTGCCATCGCCACCTATGGTGAAAAGCATGTTGATATTCATGCGCTCAAGAGTATCCACAATGTCGGCAGTTTGCGTACCGCCACCACGGGCACTACCAAGAATGGTACCACCCTTTTCTTGAATATCGTCAACGTTATCGGGATTAAGCTTGATGATGGGGAACTTGGAGGTGGGGAGGAGACCTTGGTAGCCGTATGGGATGCCACTGATTTGGCGGACACCGTACCTATACCACAGGCAGCGGACAATTGCACGAATGACGTTATTAAGGCCGGGGCAAATTCCGCCGCAGGTGCAGATTGCTGCGTGGACGTGGATAGGGTTGAAGTAAATCATCTGGCGCGGGCCTGCAACCTCTACTAGTTCTGTTCTGGCGGGGGCATAGGAGCCGTCTTCAAGGCGTATAGTTTCTAGGCTACTGGCAATGCGCTCGTCGTCTGGGACATAGTTTGCAATGCCGTCTCCATAGACGTGGCTCATGTTTATTGGGGAGGGAATTTTGGCCTCTCCTAGTTTCTCAACGGTGTAGTCAAGTTTTGGTGTTCCATTAACTAATACGGAATCTTCGCTCTGCATTTTGGCCCTCCAAAGTAAAAAACTTCTCTTTAGAGGTTTTTGCAAATTTGCAAAAACCACTTTAAAATATAATAAAAAAGGGCGCTGGATTCCAGTGGGGAATAGAAGTTAAAACGGTTAAAAAATGGTTAAAGATAATGGCTGAGTTGTTCTTTTCATTGACAACTGGAATGCAGAGTAAAATAATCGAATGTTAAAGATAAGACGGGAATAGAATGAATAATACAAAAAAGAAGCTTAAACCTAACAAAAGGAAGTGGAGTTTTGTAATCTTTACTTTTCTTGTTCATCTCATTATTACTCTCATTGGCCTAGGACTGAAGTATTTCTTTAATGCAAGTGATCACTTGATTTCTCAGGTCTACATTCTTGGAGTTTTGATTATTGCTCTCAAGACAGAAGGTTACTGGTTTGGTATTTTTTCTGTTGTTTTGGATTCTTTAATTATTAATTATTTTTTCACTGAGCCTTTGATGGCCTTTAATTTCAGTATTGATACAATTCCTTCTATGATTGTTGCGTTTGCGGTCTCTTTTGCGAGTACAGTTCTTACAACCAAGGTGCGAGATCAGGAGAAGATTAAAGCTGAAAGTGAGAAGGAAAAAATGCGTGCCAACTTGCTCAGGGCTGTTTCTCACGATATTCGTACTCCACTTACTGCTATTTATGGATCTACTTCCATTGTTATTGATAGCTATGATGATTTGAGCAAAGCTCAGAAAATTCAGCTTTTGACTGATGTCAAAAATGACTCTATTTGGCTAGTTCATATGATGGAGAATCTTCTTTCTGTAACAAGAGTTGCTGAAGGCGAAGTTTCTCTTAATATGACTTCATTGTCTGTTGAAGAGTTAGTGAGCAATGTAACTGCTAGGTTCTACAAGAGAAATGAGAAAGTACTGCAAGGAGACGAATTGCATAAAGCCATTACGTTTAAGGTGGAGATGCCAGACCACTGCATTTTTGTGGAAGGGGATGCAATACTTCTTGGACAGGTCTTGCTCAACCTCCTTGAAAATGCAATATACCACGCCAAGGGTATGACTACGCTTTGTCTTTCTGTAACCGATAATAATAAGGATGTTATTTTTACTGTTCAGGATGATGGCTGTGGTATTAAACCAGAGCGCATGAGTACGTTATTCACTGGAACCTATAATTCAAGTGAGAAAAAGGCCGATAGCGGTAGGCGAAATATTGGTATTGGTCTTTCTCTATGTGCTTCAATTGTTAAGGCTCATGATGGAACTATTGTTGCAAAAAATAAGCCCGAGGGTGGGGCTTCTTTCAGTTTCACTTTGAAAAAAGAGGAGGATAAGGAAGATGGGCAATAATAAGTACAAAATATTAGTGGTTGAGGATGATGTAACAATTGTTAGGTTTGTAGAAACAATTCTTACGCAAAATAATTATCAAGTTATTACTGCAAACAATGGCTCTATGGGAGAACGCATGGCTTTTTCTCATAATCCCGACTTAATTGTTTTAGATTTGGGCTTGCCTGATCTTGACGGCACTGATGTTATTAAGCATATAAGAGAACGTTCTAATGTTCCTATTCTTATTCTTTCTGCCAGAAGTAGGGAAGCGGATAAGGTTTATGCTCTTGATAATGGTGCAAATGACTATATTACAAAGCCTTTTGGTGTTGATGAATTTCTTGCCAGGGTTAGAGCTTTGCTAAGAACTTCTAAGCATACTGCAAATAATTCTAGTGTGCTTGGTGGAAAGTTTGTGCTAAAAGATATGGTTATTGATTATGCAAAAAGAAGGGTTACCATTTTGGGTCAAGAAATTCCTCTTACTCAAACAGAGTTCAATATACTTGCTCTCTTGGCACAATATTCAGGAAAGGTGCTTACTTATTCTGCAATAATGAAAGAGGTTTGGGGCTCTGGGGATTCGGGTAATTCCAAGAAGATTCAGGTCAATATGGCTAATATCAGAAAAAAGTGTGGCTTTGTGCCAGGAGATGAGACCTATATTATTAATGAGCTGGGCGTTGGTTACAGAATGAAGGCCTCGGACGAGAACTAAGCCTTTGTTTCGCAGAAGACTTTTTTAAGTGTTGTCTCGTTGGTCTTCCACTTGCCGTTGACTCTAACGCGAAGGTCTAATTCTAACTTTGACCCTGGAAAAATCTTTTTGATGTCCTTAAATGCCGCAACACGTATGTTTTTTATGTTGTTGCCACCTTTTCCTACCATTATTCCTTTTTGGCTTTCTCTCTCAACGGTAATAAAGGCTCTTATCCAAACTTTGCCTTCTTCTGCATTGTATTCAAGATCTGCCACTTCTACCATGATTGCATGGGGGATTTCTTGGCTGACAGAATTCATAGCCTTTTCTCTAATAATCTCTGAGATGCGAAACTCAAGGTTTTGGTCAGTGCGAGCGTTTTCATCGTACATGAGATGGCCTTCTGGCGCGTGTTTGAATAGTTCAATGAGAATTTCGTCTACGCCTTGGTCCTCTAGGGCGGAGGTGACAAGGATAGGACGGCCAGGCATGTGGGTCTTTAGATATTCACTAGCAGTAGTGATTTGCTCTTGGCTCAAAATGTCTTTTTTGTTGATGCAACAGATTACTGGAACAGAAAGGCCACTGAGCATATAGGAGATAGCATCTTCTTCCAGTCCTGGTGTACGGGTTGCATCTACAAGGTATAGGACGGAGTCTGTTTCTTCCAGCGAGGATGTAGCAATTTCTTGCATTCGTTTGTTGAAACCCTTATCTGAGAGATGGTAGCCCGGAGTGTCTGTGAAGATAAGCTGTCCTCGAGAGTCCGTGTAAATACCTCGGATTGCGTTTCGCGTGGTTTGTGGAGTGGGCGAGGTTATTGATACTTTTGACTCACATATGGTATTGACCAGCGTGGATTTTCCAGAGGATGGTCTTCCTATTATTGCAACTGAAGCACATTTCATGGCTAAAGTATATTAAAGTATGTTGTAGATTGCCAAGTGTGGGAATAACTGCTATTTTAGGTGTGGAGGAACATGATGAATAGATTTGCATTGGAAGATAAGGAAGAGAAAACTGGTAAAGCTCCAGAAAACGTTGGTCAATATGACAAGCTACTGAAGACTCGCTCTCTTTTTCTTACAGGCGAGATTAACATGGAAATGGCCGATAAATTTATCAAGGACCTAGTTGTTTTAGATTCTGAGAGTCAAGATCCAATTAAGGTTTATATTAACTCTCCTGGTGGTGATGTAAACTCCGGTTTTGCCATCTATGACATGATTAGATTTGTCTCTTCCCCTGTAATTTTAATTGGTATGGGCCTTGTTGCAAGCGCAGCTTCACTCGTACTTTTGGCTGTTCCTGCAGAAAGAAGAATTGGACTTGAGAATTCTTCTTATCTAATTCATCAGCCACTAAGCGAGATGCGTGGTAACGCTACAGATATTGAAATTCACGCAATTCAGCTTGAGAAGATTAAAGAAAGAATTAACGAGATTATTGCTCAGGCCACAGGTAAGGCCATTGATGACGTAGCTAAAGATACAGACAGAGACCACTGGCTGGATGCGCAGCAAGCTATCTCTTACGGGCTAATTAGCCGCACAGTCTCCTCTAAATCCGATATTTAAGGCCAATCTCTAGAGGTTTTTTATTCTAATAGCACCCACACAGGTAAGTGGTCAGAAACTCCCTTTAGCAATGCAGGCTCCCAAGCGTTAGGCTTGTCGTCGCTAGTTCTCAATATTCCTTGAAAGACAACCCCAGATTTTACATATTCAAGTCCAGTGCCATCCTTGCCCTCTTGTGATATGAGAATATTGTCATAGCATTTCCAGTGGTCATTGTAATAGTAAGAGCCGTTTGGCCACATGTTTTGACTTGTATCTAACCATGGGCAGTACCAGAGGCCATTGGAAAATGTTCCAGAAACTTTAAGAGGCGCAAAGACAGATGAAAAGCGTGTCATAGTATTGTCAGCCCAGCATTCTTCATTAAAATCTCCACACACAAGTATTAGACTTCCAGGGTTGTTGCTTTTAATTTCTGATGCTACTTGCGCTACCACTTTTGCTGCCTTTAGCCTCATTGGGGCCGTTTCTGTTTCTCCTCCTATATTGGACTTAAAATGTAGAGAAAGAAGGTACAATTTTCCACTATTGGTGTTAATTTCTACCTCAAGTATGGGCCTGAGGCTATCATCTGTTTTGTGAACCTTTGCATTTACAATTTCTAACGAGCTAACAACTGCTGTTCCAATTGAGCCTAAAGGGGCTGAAGCAAATGCGTACCAAGAGATTTTCTTTGTTCTTAGTTTTTTCTGGGATAGTAAACCTTCAATTGCATTGATGTTTTCAATTTCATTTAAAACTATGATATAGTCTTTTGCCTTTGGTAAGTAGTCTATCCCTTGTGCAGTGTTGGCAAGTCTAAGGTTGTAGCTTTTAGTGTTCCAACCACTTGAACTTTGGTATTCACTGTATTCTGTACCATTATCAATATCGTCAAAAAGATTTTGTATATTCCAACTTGCAACACAAATTGAAGAATTTGAGTCAGAAGAAATAGATGATCCATTTTCTGGATTCAATTGACACGAAAAAGATAACAAAAGAGGTAGGGTCAACAAAAAGAGAAGAATTACAATATTTTTTCTGCACATAACATGCCTCCATTTACTAATACAAAAGAAAAGTCTTTTTTATTTAGATTTTGTTGAAAGTGGTGTTTTATGGTTATAAGATTGAGTGTATGTATATAAAAATGGAGGAGAGAAGTGCACACAACACCTATTTACGAAGCTTATAAAAATTACGAAGCAGTCAAACTCATTGACTTTGGAGGCTGGGATCTTCCGGTGAACTTTAAATCTGGAATTATTGCAGAGCATAATGCTGTAAGAACTACTGCTGGCATGTTTGATGTTTCCCATATGGGCGAATGTTTGGTGGAAGGCCCTGGGGCTAGAGCCTTTTTGGATAGTCTTGTCACAAATGATGTTTCAACTCAACCTGTTGGTAGAGCGCTTTACGCAATCATGTGTTATGAGAACGGAACTTGCGTGGATGACTTAATCCTTTATTGCCTTAAAGAAGACCTTTTCTTTGTTGTCATGAATGCTTCCAATGTTGAGAAGGATTTGGCATGGATAATGGCCCATAAGCCCACCAATGGCGTAAAAATTACAGACTTAAGCGCTAAAACGGCACAGATTGCCATTCAAGGGCCTACTGCCGTGGACTTTGTGAGTAGGTTAATTCCACAAGCAAGAGATCTAGGTTTTTTTGGCCTTGATTATACTTCAGGTATTCTTGGAAAGAAGTGCATTGTAGGTAGAACTGGCTATACGGGAGAAGACGGATTTGAGATTTATTGCGCTGCAGAAGATGGGCCAGAACTTTGGAATGCTTTCTACGAAATGGGAGTTCTGCCTTGTGGGCTTGGTGCTAGAGACACTTTGAGACTTGAAGCCAAACTGCCGTTGTATGGGCATGAGATATCGGACTGTATTACACCACTTGAGGCTAACTTGGGTACGTTTGTAAAACTGGACAAGAATGCAGATTTCATTGGAAAAGCTGCCTTAATTAAGCAACAGGAAGAGGGAATTCCACGTTCTTTGCGAGGTTTTGAGATGGTTGATGGCGGTGTGGCGCGCAATGGTTATCCTGTGTTGGTGGAAGGCCGTGAGGTTGGCTATGTGACCAGTGGTTGCAAGAGTCCTACGCTGGATAAGTTTGTGGGCTATGCTTTAATGGAGCGTAAAACCGGCTTGAAATTTGGCGATACCATTGAGATTGTCATCCATGGCAAGCCAAAGAAGGCTGTTTTGGTCAAGACACCATTCTATAAGAAGGGCAAACGGAACGATAATATTGTAAAGGCTTAAAAATTCTATTAAGATGAAAGAATGCTTTCGTTTTCTGGAGGTTTAAGAATGGGGAGAAATGTACGCCTTTGTGCGTTGATTATAGTTTTGTTTTTTGGATTTGCAAGTGCTCAGCTTTTTGCAGACGGGTTGTTCGTGCAATCTCCACTGTATCCAAATGACGTAGACTATTCGTATAGCGCACAGTTGGGGCTATCTAGCAGGTCACTTGAAATTCCTTCCAGCCCAGTTCTTTTGGCACTTGGGGATGTCTCTTATCCAGTCACGCCAGGGGATTCGTTCAAGCTAGTTTATTCTGATGGCAAGAGTTATATTACACTCTCCCTTCAGGCCGATAGCGTTTGTAAGGTTTCTATTCCATCAATTGGCAGTATTGATGCTAAAGGATTAACTTTTAGCGAATTCAAGTCAAAGGTGGAAGATTTAGTTTCTACCTATTATCCATATTCGTCACCACAACTCACGTTAGTAGGTTGTGGGCTTTTTTCTGTAAAGGTTTCTGGTGAAGTCTATTACACAACACAAGTTACAGCTTGGGGTCTAAGTAGATTGTCTGATTTGGCATATCTTGCAGATAATTATGCTTCAACGCGTGAAGTTCAAATTACTTTCAGTAGTGGTGAGACTAAGAGTTATGACTTGTACAAAGCTTTGAAAAAAGGTGATTCCAGTCAAAATCCTCTACTTGAACCAGGTTGTGAAGTTAAGTTCTTGAAGGCAGAAAAAACTGTTAGCGTCAGTGGTGCAGTCAAGAAAGAAGGTGTTTATCAAACCCTTGAAGCTGAGACCTTGGGAACATTGATTGATAACTATTGTGAAGGTTTATTTAATTATGCCGACACAAGTTCAATAACCGTCACCAACTATGTTGAAGGTTCGTACAGTGCCGTTACTTTGGCTACAAATTGGGCTGATTATGAACTTAAAGATGGTGATGTAATCTCTGTTGGATCTTCAAATCAAGCAATGCCATATGTGACTATTACTGGAGCTATAACGGCAAGTAGTGCTGGAACAATTTCTTCATCTATTGCTAACAAAGTGTTGTACAGCTTTGTTCCGGGTGAGACTGTTCAACAACTTATTAGAAGTATTTCTGATATGCTTGTAGCCTCTAGTGATACAGATAACATTTACATAATTCGTGATGGTCAAAAGATTTCTGTGAGCGGACAGGACACTCTTACTTTAGATGGCAAGGGAGACGTTGAGCTTCAGCAAGGAGATACGGTAGTCATTCCATTCTCACAGCTCTTTGTTACCGTAAACGGAGCAGTAAACAATCCTGGTAATTATGCTTATGTCCCAGATAGGACAATTGAATATTACATAAATTTGGCCGGTGGTTATTCGTCAAATGCAAGAACAGACAAACAAGTAGATGTTTTTGATAAAGATGGAAATAGAGTTAAGAAGGTTGAAACTGTTGATGCCCAAAGTACAATCACGGTTGTTAAAAGTACGTTTAGCACGGACTTGGCTTTGACAATATCAATTTTGAGTATTGTAACATCTGTTTTGACGATTATCACAGGGGTTACTAATTTAGTTAAATAGGATGGGTGGTATGAGCGAACAGGTGAATAAGACTGTTGAGACTAAAAACGCTACGAGGGATGTTCAAGAAATATCTATTCTTGAGTTGATTTCTCTAATCAAACATAAGATTGTTTGGGTTATACTGTTTACAGTAGTTGCTTTGGGCTTGGCTATTGCCTATCTAAAGGTAACGGTGCCAATTTACGAAGCCACCGCTACAGCTTTGGTAGACCCTATTTCTTCCAATGCTACTTCTATTGAGAGCTTGCTTTCTACCAGTAATTCCTCTGCAAAGATTGATACGGAAGTCCAGCTGGTTACTTCCAACAAAACTTTAAAAAATGCCCTAGCTTTGCTAGATCTTAGTAAATATGTGGACTCAGAGGGGGAGTTGTACTCTCAAAAAGACTGGACTAAGGTAGACCTTTCCAAAAAGGTTTCCGTTTCTACAGTAAATAGTACAAAAGTTGTTTCTATTACTGTTACAGACCAGAATCCACAATTTTGTGCAGACTATGCTAATGCTGTTGCTAGTTCTTATACCTCTTTGCTTTCCAGCATTGCTAGAAACTCCAAGAGTGCTCAGCGTGAATTTTTGGAAAACCAGATTCCTGTTACAGAGGCGCTCTTGGATGTTGCAAGTGACGAGCTTGCTTCCTACAGAGAAACCAGTGGTGTCATTCAAATGACTGAGAAGAGCTCAATTCTTACAAAGAGTATTGCCACCTATCAGATGATGACAGAGCCTCTTAAGCTCCAGTTGATTGAAGACCAGAGCATTATCAATGATTTGTCTTCTGCTCTTGATGGGCTTCCTTCGTTGGAAGAGGTTGCTGCAAATGAGCAGGTAAAGGTGCTCTTGGAAGAATACAAGTCCAATGATACTGAGCTTATCATGTATTCTAACTTGGACGAAAGTGCCAATACATCCCGTGTTTACGTGCTGGAAAATGCTCTTTCTGCTAAAGAAAAGAGTATTTTGGAAATTGTAAACTCATTGGGAAGCACTTACTCTGCTTCTTATTCCAAAGCTGTGACAGATTATTTGTGCGTAAGCGCAAGGATATCGGTATTGGAGAATATGGAAGAGCTGGCGAATGAGGAGCTGTCTGAATATCCCGTGCTGGAGAGAAAGCTACAGGAGCTTCAAAGAGATGTGCAAATATATGAATCTCTTTTGCTGAAGTTGCGCGAGATGCTGGAAGAGGCCAAGATGCTTGAGGCTGCCGTGGTGGGTAATGTAACCGTGGTGGATGAGGCGCTGGTGCCAACTACTGCTGTGAAGCCTAAGAAATTGACCATCTTGGCTGTTGGCGTTCTTGGAGGAGCTGTTGTTGGCGTTCTTGTAGTATTCCTCTTTGCTCTGTTGGATAACTCTGTGAAGGATGAAGATGACGTTAAGCAGGTTCTAGGAAGCTCAATTCCTTTGTTGGGATGGACTTACTACTTGAAGAATCTTTCTAAGGTGAAGAGGGAAGTGCCATCTTTGGTGGTGTATAATTCTCCTGGCTCGCTGTATGCAGAGCGCTTTGTGTCTATTGCGAATAATATTGTGTATTCTACCCCCAAGAAGATTCAGGTGCTTTCAATTAACTCCACGGAGATGAATGAGGGCAAGACATCGGTTGTCTGTAACGTGGCGGCTTCTTATGCCATGGTGGGCAAGAAGGTCTTGATTGTTGATACTGACTTCCGTAAGCCAGCCATTGAAGATTTCTTCAATCTGAAGACTTCTAAGGTAGGGCTTGTGGATGTTGTGGTGACTGGGATCCCTCTTGAGCGGTGTATCTTACAGCCTCTTAATGACCTTCCTAATTTGCATATTCTTCCTCCTGGACGTGGTACAAGAAACCCTAATGCCCTGTTTAGTTCTGAAGAGTTCTCAGGTGTGTTGAAGAAACTCAGGAGAGTTTACGATTACATCATTATTGATTCTCCACCTCTTTCATACGGTTCTGAATTTACTAATTTGGCAAAGAATTTGGATGGCTTTGTTTTGGATGTTAGAGCTGGCATTTCTACGAAAAATTCAATTTATGGGTTTGCTCAGAATCTTGGGTTCTTGCAGGCTCCTATTCTTGGTTATATTTTCTATGGTGTTATTCCAAGCAACCAAAGCACGCATGGATTTGGTTCTTCTGGTTATTATGGCTATGGTGGTTACTATGGCTATGGCAGGAAGAAGAGTTATTACTATTCTAGAAAAAATTCTTCTGATTCGCTTTATGAGCCGGGTTCTGGTTCTTACCGCCGTATCTATAAGGCTGAGTTAAAGGCTCGTTCTGCTGGTAGTGTTGAGAGAGTTGGTTTTGCCAAGAAGGTTGGAAAACTTGCTTTTGCAGCTGGATATGAGGGTGCGTTTGGTTCTAAGTCAGATGCTAAACCTTCTGCTAAGACTTCTGTTAAGACTTCTGTTAAGCCCTCTGTTAAGCCTTCTGTTAAGCCTGTCGCTGACAAGACCTTGGAGATGTTAAGCGAGATT
>CAVJIN010000044.1:8971-12212 GCA_963649615.1 bacterium | reverse complement strand
CTATACGTATTATGAAGCTACAATGAAAGAGGAAGATTTAGAACTTTACTATACATCGTAGTCTTCTGTAAATTCACAAAAATCTTACTTTCACAAAAAAAAGCCCCACAGCGGGCTTTTTTCTTTTAGACAACAACTTTCCCGTCTTTTTGTAAACACCCCGTTAATCAACGTTGATAAACACCTCTGAAGGCAAATTAGCTTTCATGACGCCAAGTAAAGTGTATTAAAACTCTTTTAAACAGCCATTTAACAAGTTAAACACCCTTTGAACTCCCAAGGCTCGCCTGTGATAGCCTTTTATTGAAAGCTTATTACAGGAGGATTGGCATGATTAAGAAATACAATTTCTTTATGGCCCAAGACGATGGTGGTGCAGGTGGCTCTGCATCAGAAGAAAAAGATGTCAAAGACACAGAGATTGAAAGCCTTAAGAAACAGCTTGAAGAACAGAGAGCCAAAACAGAGGAAGCTGAAAAGCGTCTTAAAGACAATGAAGAAGCAAAGCTCACTGAAGAGGAAAAAAGAGAAGCTGCACAGAAGGAAGAGAAGGCAAAGACTGTCTCTAAGATGAAAGAGCTTCAGGCAAAGGCTCTTGGCCTTGACGCAAAGTATGTGGATCTTATCCAGGGCGAGAGTGCTGAGGATATAGAAAAGTCTGCAACGCTCCTTTCTCAAATGCTCAAAGAGAAAGCCGATGAAGTTGAAAAAACTGTTAAGCAACAGGTCTCCAAGACCGGAGCACCAGGGGCTAGCACAGATAAGGATGAGGCTGTAGAACCTTCTGAGTTCTATAAGTCTATTTTACAAAGCCAGAGAGGCTAAGGAGGAATTTAGATGCTTTTAAGAGAACTTGCAGCACTTAAAGCAAAGAAGCAGCCAACACAGGTAGATGACCTTACCGTCAACTCCCCTATTTTTGACACCATGGACTTTCATCCATCAACACACGGTCTTCAGCACGTATACGCTAGCTTAGAAAGCGTAACTGGTGGTGGACTTGTTGGAGCAGATGAAGCACTGCCAGCAGCAGATCTTACAACCAAGCTCAACTGGAAAGACCTTGGAATCCTTGGTTTTAGTATTGAAGCTGGTATTG
Source organism: bacterium (assembly GCA_963649615.1). Taxonomy (GTDB): domain Bacteria; phylum Spirochaetota; class Spirochaetia; order Sphaerochaetales; family Sphaerochaetaceae; genus UBA9732. The sequence goes on along the minus strand of CAVJIN010000044.1, from coordinate 11,113 downwards.
ATACTGTCAAGGAAGTAGCTGGAGACTTCCCAAGCTATGTTGCTTTAAAGGCACCAGGCATCACCCGTAAAACCAGTATGGAAGCAGAAAGAAGTCTTATTTATAACGTTCTTCGCTCTTTTGCTAAGGCAAATGGCAAGCTAGTGTCTGCTTACAACAGCGCAAGCGGTAGCGACCACTACACACTTTTAGCTGTCCGTTGGGAAGAAGATGCTCTTTGTGGTCTTTATGATCCAAACGGCTTTGGACAGGGTGCTATGCTTGAAACCATCTATATGGCCAACGGCGCTCCATATAAGAGAGAAGACGGAAAGACTGTCTACGGTGCTGATTTTAAGAGCTATATTGGATTTTTGACAGCAAGCAAGAGAAACATTGCTGGTATTGTTAACATCAATGATTCTCATAAGCCTACTGCTGCCATGATTGATGAAATGCTGGATGAATGTTTTGCAGGAACCAACGGAACCACTTATATCTATGGACACCCAAGAGCACTGAGAATGCTCAGCGACATCAAGGGCAGTGCCATCAGAATGACAGTCAACGATAAGAGCTACAACCGCGATATTGCTGACTGGGGTGGTGTGAAGCTTGTTCCTTCATTTAACTTTGAAAAGGGCACAGAGAGTGCTTTGAGCATCTCTTAAGGAGGTAGAAGATGGCAACAATTGATTTTTCAACTTTTATTCCAGCAGCCGATTCTTGGCTTGCTAAGAATGTTGATCTTCCAAAAAACACAAGTGCTGACTCTATTGTCAAAAGCGTTGGAGAAGGTGCTATGAATAGCTCTCTTGTCATTTATGCAAGAGCCAGCGGAGTAACTCTTGCTTCAGGCAAAAAGATTACTCTTATCGTCAAGACTTCTTCAGATGAGTCCACTTGGAAGACTTTGCACACAGAAGAGATTACAGGCTCTCCTGATGGCCTTGTTTTGGACTACGTCCTTCCACCAAGCTGTCAGAAGTCTGTTAAGGTCAGCTATGAGACAGACGATGACGCTGTTGTAGGAAAATTGGATATCTTTATTGGCTACATCCCACGCTAATAAATATATAGAAGTAGTGTTTGAGGACTTTCTGAGGGCCTTTGCTTTTGGAAAGTCCTTTTTTATGGGTATGAACTCCCCTTTTTTAAAAAAGCTAAAATCAAAGCATGATTATCACACTTGAAAAATATAAGGAGCTTACTGGTATAGAAACTAGCGAGCTTGATGCAAGAATAGCAGCTCTTATTCCGGTTATAGAAGATGACTTTCTGTCTATCAGAGGAAAGGCTTTTGACACAGACGAGGATGGAAATACTGTCTATCCAGAAGGAAGTACCATGGTCGCCTGTGAGATGATAAGCTTTAGACTTTTGACTCTAAAAGGCTCTGTTGGAGTAACCTCAGAAGCTATTGGCGACTATTCTGTAGGCTTTTCAAGTGACATGCTTTTAGGTTATCCAAAATCTACTGTGCAGAAAATTAGACGTTATGCGAGGGTAAAATGAGTATTGAACGCCTATTTAACAAAAGAGCTGTCATTTTAAGACACGTTCCAGCAGACCCCTCTTGGGGCTCTTCTGATGTTTACGGAGAAGAAGAAAACATTCCCTGCCGTATCAGAGCAATTTCAGGTAGCGAATATAAAGATGGCAAAGTAAGAGAAGAAGCCACACACAGAGTGTATCTTGCATGTAACGTCAACCTAGATCCATCTGACATGATAAGAATTGACGATATTGATTACGATATTTTGCCTCCAATAAACAACGCTGGAGGTTCTATGGGCCATCATATGGAAGTAGATCTTAAGGAGCACATGTGGTAGCAAACATTACTTTTAAAGACGGCACAAAAGCTGCACTTGAGCAGATTAAGAAAAATCGGGATGTCGCGCTGATGGAAAGTGCCATAGTCATGGAAGGCAATATCGCCATTCGCTGTCCAGTAGATACCGGACATCTGAGGCAGAGCATTGGGCGCAAAGTGCGCCTTTGGGATAAAAGTGTATCTGGAGAAAAGAAGAGCGATGGCCTTGATAGCTATCCACCAAATGAAGGTGAAGCTTACGTTGGAACCAATGTTGAGTACGCTCCATATGTTGAGTATGGAACTAAGTACCAAAGAGCTCAGCCGTATATGAGAACCGGAGCTGT
>CAVJIN010000044.1:0-8558 GCA_963649615.1 bacterium | reverse complement strand
CTTGACATACGATTTTATTGTAGGAGGATACAATGAGTAGTCAGTACAGTGCAATTCATATCCCCGCCGGATGTGATGTTTATGTGGGAGACTCCGTGGAGTCTTTGGAAAATGTCGGCGTCATTCCTATGGATGCAGACTCAAAAATTGAGATTACTTACGACAGATCTGTCGTACAGGGCTCAAAGAAAGAGGAAGTTATTACTTCCATCAGAAACATGAAGGCAGAAGCTTCAACAGAGCTTTACCAGATTAGGCTTCCTATCATCAATAAGCTTGCAGGCGATGTTATGAACGTGACAAGCGTTGCCGGAACAGCTGCATCTGGTAAGACATTCACAATTGCTAAAGGTTTTGAGAAAGGCTGTCTTTACATCCTATCTGGCCAAAATGCGGACGGAAGTGCTCCAACAGTTAGCTCAGTAAAGCAAGGCACTACTGCCTTAGCAGCTGCCGACTACACTTTGGCAAAGGACTCATCCGGCCGTTACGGTGTTGTTCTCACCTCTTCCGGCTCTGCAGACACAACAAAGGACGTTGTAGTCACTTACAGCTACACTCCTGCTGCACATTATAAGGTAACAATGGGCGCTGCAACTGTTGATATCAAAAAGCGTATTGTTCGCTTTAGTAAGACAGTTGATGGCAAGCTATTTCAGGTCACTCTTTATAGTGCAGCCATGAGTAACGGCATTACTCTTAGCTTCCCAGGTGCTGACGAAGAGAACCCAGTAAGCATTCCAATTACCTTGGAAGGAAGCCTTGATACCTCAAGAGCAAGTGGCGACCAGCTTCTTGAAATTATTGATGAAATTGGAGTGGCCTAATGGATAGGATTTATGACCTTAACGAAAGACGCAAGTGCGTCACAGCGGTCTTAAATGTCTCTGGTAAAGAATTTCGTATCTCCCGTGTAGTCACGGGAGTGCGAGTATTGTACTCAAATTTCCTTACCCAGATGGGCGAAATTCTTAAAGAGATAAGCACATTAGACACCCAGAACGCAGAGCCAGAGGAAATTAAAAACGCTATAGCAAAAGCTGAGACGTTTAAAGATAAAAGAGAAGAGACAACAGAGCGTTGCTTAGAGCTTCTTTTAACTAAGAACGGCTATGAGTACGACAAATCTTGGTGGGAAGAGAACGCTGATGATTATGACCAGCGGGCCTTTATTGAAATTTGTCTTTCAAAAGATGCAGATGGCTCAAAAAAAAAGACAAACGAATAAAAGTCCTAGACTATGACCGTCTTTGCGCCCTTCTTGGGCGTTCATGGGACTATATAACACCAGACTATTTTTATAACGAGATGGATATGTTTGACGTCTCCAAGCTCGTGCCGTTTATAAGCGCAGAGGATTATAAAGCCTGCTGGACAGGGCATGACGGAGCAGACCTTAAGAAGCTCAGGCGAGACGGTGTGATTGGAGGATCAAATGGCTAATTCCATAATTGGCACCTTAATTTATAAAATTACAGGAGACTCTACGGCGCTAGAGCAGAGCCTAGAGAATTCCCAAAGCCAGATTTCAAAGACAGCAGATAGCATCACTAAGCTTGGTCAAAGGGCAAGGCAAGTGGCAACTACTGTCTTTTCTGGCATATTTATTAAAAGCATTCTACAGGCCTCTAGTAGAGTAGAAGAGCTTAATAGTAAGTTTAATACTGTTTTCTCTGGAATAGAAGCCACAGCCGATGCCTGGGCTAGAGAATACGCAGAGGCCACAAACCGTGGTGTTACTTCAACAAAAGAATTTCTAGCAACTCAGCAAGACTTAAGAACAGGATACGGAGATAACACAGAAGCTGCCATGAAGTATGCGCAGGCAGTAGTAGGAGTAACTAACGATCTAGCTTCTTTTTCCAACGTTCCAGTTGAAGAGGCAATGCAGGCCATAAACTCCGGTCTTAGTGGACAGTTTGAAGCACTACGCAGGCTTGGAGTAGGACTTAATACTAACATTATCAACCAAAGCGAATACGCCAAGTCTATAAACAAAACTTGGGACGAGATGAGTAACCTAGAAAAGCAGGAAGCGGTTCTTTCTGGAATTATGAGCCAAAGTAAGAACGCAATTCATCAAAACGTTCAAGTTTGGACAGACTATGATTATAAACTTGGAGATGCAGCTCTTACTAGCGAAAGCTTTGCTAACAGCACTCAAGGCTTAACACAACGCCTAGAGGATCTTAAAGCAGAGCTTGGAGACTCTATTCTTCCAATGGCAACAAATATCATCTCAGTTGCATCTGATGCTGTTAAAGCTTTCAATTCTTGGGATGATACAGCTCAAAGCCTAACTGTTGCCTTACTTGCTTTTGGCGCAGCAATGACCGCAATTGGTGGGCCTGTTGGTGCTGTTGTTGGAGCCTTGGGAGGTCTTTTAGTAGTTTTTAGCAACAACAAAGATGCAGTAGATAAACTTAAAACCTCAACAGATAAACTTAAAACAGCAAGCACTAACTATGGCGAATACACTAAAAAGCTTTCTAGCAATGTTGAAACTCTCACTGAAAACGAAAAGCTCTTACTAGAAATCAGGCAAGAGCAAGCAAAGCTTGATGCTCAAAATGCTCTTTCTAATGCAAAGACAGCCTATGAAGATGCGCAAAAGGCCCTTTCAAAACACAATAAAGAACTTGAAAAAAGCAAAGGTGTCTTTGAAGCCTATTCCTTTGCTTACCAAAACGGTCTTACTGCCGTAGAAGAAAAACTAGATGAATACGATAGAAAAAAAGAAAAGCTTACAACGCAGGAAGAGGCAAACTATGATGCTCTTTCTGAGATATATACAAAATATTGGCGCCAAACAGAAGAAGTTTTTAAAACTCAAACAAAGAAGATGGCTGCAACTTCGCTTGAAAAACTTACAACTCTTCAAAGTTATGAGACAGAATATGAAGCAGCGCGTGCTTCTTTAATTTCTTCAATAGCTAGTGCGCTTAATGTTGGTATTGTTAACACTCAAACACTAGAACTTCTTTACCCAGATCTCATAGAAGAAATTCAAAAGTGTGCTTTGGCACTACAAGAAGAAACAAGTGCAATTGATAGTCAAGAACAGTCTATAAGCAAAGTCATCACTGCAACCGAGCAATGGCGCGACGCACGAGCTGAACAACTTGCTGATATCCTAGAACAGCAAAACAACTACAAAGCTGCTGCAGAACTTAGAATTGGCCTTATTGAAAAAGAAAAGAAAGCTAACCTTGAAGCATTGGCTCTCAATTCCGGTGTCATCCAGGAAGGTCAAGAACTTACAGAAGATGCTTTACAAGAAGCCATAGCATCCAGCGCGGAGTTTGCTGCCGAGTATGAAGCCTTGATAGCCTATTACACTAGCTTAGTTGAAGAAGAGCTTTCTAAAGAGACCGACTACATCAACAAACAACTACAAAAGCAACAAGATGCAGATGATGAGCTAGCTAAAACTCGTGAAGCAAACGCTAAAACTTATACTGATAAGCTCCTTCAACAAAGGATAGCCTTGAAACAGAGCATTGCTTCTGAACTTGAAAGCCAAGGCAAAATCAAAGAAGCCTACAGGATAAGACTTTCCTTAATCAATGAAGAAGAAGCGCGAGAAAAAGAGGCACTTCAGACTAAAATTGATGCCAATGAAGCCACTGAAGAAGATAAACTGAATCTCATACAATACTACGCAAGAGAAAGAACTCTTCTTCAAGAAGAAGAAACTGCAGCTTATAAGGCTCTGCTTGAAAAGCAGAAAAAAGCAGAAGATGATCTTGCCAAAACTAGAGCCTCTAATTCTGATTCTTGGGTAAAAAAGCTCAGAGAACAAGACATCTCTATGCGTGAAAGCACAGCCTCCACATTAGAGGTAGAAGATAAAATAGAAGAAGCATATCAGATTCGCTACGCTCTTTTAGATGAAGAGCTTGAAAGAGAAAAAGAAGCTCTTCAGGCTAAAATTGATGCCAATGAAGCTTCTGCAGAAGATCTTATATTAGTTGAAAAATATTACCAAAACGCAAAAGAAACGCTTCAAAGGCAAGAGGCAATAGCTTATCAACTTATCCTTGACAAGAAAAAAGAAGAAGAAAACAAACTTGCAAAGACACGTGAAGCTAATGCTAAAACATATATAGATAAGCTTCGCGAGCAGAAAGACGTAAATGATGAAAGCATTGCATCTGAACTAGAAAGTCAAGGCAAAATCAAAGAAGCTTATGAGATAAGAGAACGCTTACTTATAGAAGAGCGAGATCGTGAACTTGAAGCCCTGCAAGAGCTGATTGATGCCAAAGAGGCATCAGAAGAAGATAAAACCCGTCTTCAAGAATACTATGAGAACGAAAGAAAAGCCTTAAAAGAAGAAGAAACTCAAGCAGAGCTTGATCTTGTTGAAAAGAATCTTCAAGAGCAAAAAGACGCTTGGGAAAGCTTTATATCTGATCTTAAAAGCCTTACTTCAGACCTTGGCTCTGCTCTTGTGGATCTTTATAGCGTTATGACAGACAACGCTATAAGCGAGATAGAAAAGCAGACTCAGGCACGTCTTGAGGCCTTAGGCCTTGCAGAACAAACTGAAAAAGAAAAACTACAGGAAGAATATGAAGCTGCAGTAGAAGCTGGGGATATGGTACTTGCTAAAGAAAAGCAAAAAGCCATTCAAAAACTTCAGATAGAAGAAGAAGCAGATAAACAGAAAGCTAAACTTCAAAGAGAGCAAGCTGAGCGTGAAAGGAACCTCAGAATTTATACTACAACGCTAGATATGCTCTCTGCTGTAGTTAAGTATCTAGCAGATCCAGGCGGATGGGCTGGAGCAGCACTTTCTGCTATGGCAGCTACAACTGGAGCTTTGCAGATAGCAGCCATTAAAGCAGAAGCTCTTCCAAGCTTTGATGTTGGAGCTAACTATATCCCAAAGGATATGCTTGCACTTGTTCACCAAGGCGAGACAATCTTACCCGAGCCTATGGCTGAAAGCGTTCGTCGTGGAGATGCTGTTCTTGGTAAAGCCCAGACTATACAAGTGACTATCATCAACAACACCTCTGCAGAAGTTACAGCTCAAGAGGTAGGAACAGAAGAAGAGCGCGAAGTTAGAATCACTATAGGCCAAGTAGTTCAGTCTCAGATAGAAACCGGGCGCTTTGACTCGGCTATGGGACGTCGTTATGGCCTAAGGAGGGTTGGAAAGAATGTATAAATATCCAGAAAGTCTACCTCTATTTGAAATGGGCTGGAGCACCACTCCACAGATTTCCGTACTCGAATCCACGCCAGAACGAGGGCCAAGCAAGAGAAGGCGTCTTACCACCAGCAAGACCGATATCCTTACAGGTACCTGCAAAATGACAAGCACCCAGCTTGCCATCTTCATTGATTTTTGGGAAAACAAGATCTCTGACGGAGTGGACCAGTTTGAATATCCAGATTTTGTTTATAGCAATGAGTATAGATCCGCTCGATTTAAAAGCTCTTATTCCTTCACAAAAGAGGATGAGAATCTTTATCAGCTAAGCATTGAATTGGAGCTACTGCCATGATTATAACAAAAGAAACAAAACAAGCTATCTATAGCACAGAATGTAAAACTGTTTTTTGTAATGTCTTAATCTTACAGCATCCTGACTTTGAAAAGGATCTTAAGTTTATAGATAATACTGAAGATATCGGTCTTTATAGTGCACGTGGATTTGACTTTACTCCTCCTACATACGGCTCCGTGGATGAAGCTAGCACTATCACCATAGATGATGTAGACCGCGTCCTTGCTAAGGCATTCCAAGAGATAGGAAATGATGCTGCTACAGCTCAGGTAGGACTTATAGACACAGAAAACCCTGAAATTATGATAGATGGGCCATATAAATATAAAGTAGTGTCTTTTTCCAAAAGTAGTTCAGATGGGAAAGTAACCTTATCCTTACAGCGCCTTGCTATCCTAGACTGTAAAGCCTCTGCTAAAACTTATAGCGCAACTGTCTTTCCAGGGCTCTTTGGATGATAGAAAACTATCTAAAAATACCCTACAAAGCAGGGGGAAGAACAAAAACTGGCTGTGATTGCTGGGGCTTTGTTTGCCTTATCATTAAAGAAGAGAAAGGCATAGAACTTCCTTCATATGATGGGGTGGATGAAACCAAGACCGATGGGCTTGAGACTTCATACCAGAAGCTCTCAGGCCCTCAAGATTGGGCTGTTGTTCTTATGCAACAACGTAAGGGTCACGCTCATGTTGGCCTTTATTTAAAAGGTTCAATTTTGCATATGACACACAGTGGAGCCTGTTTTGTGCCCGCCTCTAGACTTAAACAATATGAAGTTAAGGGGTATTACAGTGTACAAAGTAAGGCTTATAGAGAACATATTTGAAGGCCACGTTGCAGAATTCACTCTTAATGATAAGATGACCGTAGGCCAGATTAGAGAGCTCTTAAAGCTAGATAATCAGGCCAAATTCTTTCAAGGCGGAAAAGAGTTAAAAAACAAACAAATCCCAAAAGAAGGCGCTCTTACTATAAAGCTTATTCCAGGTACTTTTACAACCGCAGTAGCTATCATAAGTGTTGTCGTTGCAATCTCGTCTCTTGTCATAGGTATCATTGCGCTCTCAAACCTTAACAACACCAAATTTCCAAATCTTTCAAAAACTAATGCCTCTCTTAGAGGCTCTACCAACAACGCAAGAAAAAGCGAGCGCCTTCCTCTTCTTTTGGGCAAGCACAGGGTCTATCCCGATGTTGCCGCCCTTCCTTTTTCTTCGTACCAGGATCACAATCAATATCTACACCAGCTTTTTTGCTTTGGCTATAGCGATGTTGTTATAGACTACTCAAGTTTAAAGATTGGAGAAACTCTTATCTCTTACTATGAAGACTGCACTTATAATGTGGGTCTTGGCAATATTTACCCTTCAAGAGTCGTTGAAAACGTGTATCAATTGCAGTTAAAAAATGACGGATCTGCCTCCCCTATTGTACGCTCAACAGCATCGGCCTGTAAAAAGATAGAAGTAGGCCTTATGGCGCCCAATGGCATATATAAATATGAAGGAGAAGATAAAAAGAGTATTTCTGTAGGTATAAAGATTGAGTGGCGCATTCCAGAGAGCTCTTGGAATACAGCCTACGAGGAGACGCTTAGCCTTAATACTGATAAGTGGCGCAAGATGTACTCTATAACGCCTTCTGGAAGCACAGAAGGCATCTATGAAGTTCGAGTTTCAAGAACCACACAAGAAGCTGAGGAGCTTCAGGTAAGTGATTCTTTATACTTAGATGTTATTAAAAGCTTTGTAGGTCTTGATGAAGAATCTTCTCTTCCGGTAACCGCCAATAACCTTCAGCTTGTTTCATTGAAAACTAAAGCCACAGACCAATTAAACGGAGTTATTGATAGTTTTAACGCAATTTGTACGCTTAAAACACGCGCTTGGGACGGTCTTGGAACAGGAGCTTCCCACTGGACGGCTCAGACAACCAGAAACCCCGCAAGTGCTATCTTATACCTTCTTACCAACTCGAATGCCAATGCAGAACCTGTAGAAGACAATCTTATTGATTGGCCTTCCTTTGAGGATTTCTATCAGTTTTGCGAAGACTATGGCTTTAATTGCGATGCCTGGGTAACAACAGAATACACCATCTTACAGCTTTGTGAGTTTATAGCAGCATCTAACATGGCTGAGATGGTAATTCAGTGCGATAAAATCTCAATTAGAGCAGAAAAGGCCCAAGAAAGTGTTGTTCAGCTCTTTACTCCGCGCAACGCCTGGGATTTTGAAATGATTCGCTCTTTTGAATCAAAGCCTAAAAATATAACAGTAAACTTTGATGATGAGACAAAAGGTTATGTTCAGGTAGAGCGTAAGGTAGCGTTAAATGATAGTGGCTCTATTGTCTTTGACACTGAAGTAGACGGTGATAGCCTAACTATAGATTCTTTTGGCGTTACAAGCGCAACGCAAGCAGCTCGTCTTGGAGCGCAAAAGCTTAAACTACTATACTCTCAAACAAGAAAATACTCATGGAAAAGCGATATAGAAGGTATTTTTTGTCTTCCTGGTGACGTTGTTCTCATAGAAAACGACAACTTCCTTCTTGGCCTTGGAGAAGGCAGAATAAAAAAGATTATCTATAATAGTGGCTCTAAAATTGCTGCTATAAAGCTAGATGCTCGTATGAAAATGGTCTCAGGCTCTTCTTATGGAGTGAAAATCAGAACAAGCTCAGCTATCTTAGATAGCCTTCCGGTTGTAACAGTTGCAGGAGAAGACTGGACTCTAACATTCCAAACTCCTCAAGAGCCCTCCACAGGAATAAGCGTTGGAGATCTTGTTGCCTTTGGCGAGTTTGAAACAGAAAGCCACAAGGTTCTAATAACAGACATCACTCCAGATCAGAACAGATCTTGCTCTTTTAATGGCGTTGATTACTCAGACGATGCCTATAGCCAGGAGCTTACTATCCCTGCTTACGACAGCGGTCTTTCAGTATATCCATCAGACGGAGGAAACGTTGGCGCCTCTGGACAAATAAGCGTACCGCGCTATGTTGTCTACGGAACAAAGGGAGAAAAAGGAGATA
>CAVJIN010000043.1:0-12489 GCA_963649615.1 bacterium | reverse complement strand
TTTTCCACCAGATCCAAAAAATAGAACTTTAGAAAATTTTGGAGCTCAAAAAGTATGAGTCCAACGACTTGGTTGAGTTAGAACTTTTTGAAAAACTTGGAAAAATGTGCAAAATTCACCTAGAATTCCCGGAAAAATGTGCAAAATCTCTAGAAAACCTCTTTATCTGCAGCTTCAACGGCATCTTCAATGGAAAGCGTAGAGCAATGGCCAAACTTTTCAACTTCAACCCTATTGCGTTCTCCATGAGTTAAACAGCCAGCGCCACCAATACAGCCACCAACACAGGCCATACCTTCAATGAAGTTAACATCAAGAAGATTTTTACTCTTTTTAAACAATGCCAACTTACATTCTTCAATTCCGTTACAAGAACAAGACTTAAGCTCAAAGTCAGTAAGACCCTGCTCCTTAAGGCCCTCAGCAACAGCATCAGACAAACCACTACAACGAGCAAAAATACGACCAAAATAAGAAGCACCATCAAGAGAACTTCCCTCAAGAGCAGTAATATCAATATCTCTACTATCAAAAAGAGCCTGTAGTTCTTCAAAAGTCATTACAACATCAACATAAGGACTAACCTCTGGCTTCTTTGCCTCCACTTTCTTTGCGGTACAAGGACCAATGAAAATGATTTTACATTTTGGTTCATGCTCTTTAATATATTTAGAAATAGTTGCCATTGGGGACAAGTTCTTAGAAATATATTGCTTCATATTAGGATAATTCTTTTCCACGTAAGACACAAAGGCAGGACAACAGGAGCTTGTCAAAAAGCCAGTTTGAGCAAGTTCTTTAGATTCAGCCAACGCCACCATGTCAGCACCCAAAGCAGCTTCAACCACAGCATCAAAGCCAAGCTTTTTAAGACCAGTAATCACCTGATCCAATCTAGCATACTTAAACTGACTTGAAATTGCAGGAGCAACAACAGCGTAAACCTTCAAATCCTGAGCATGACCATTTTTGAGAATATCAATTGCATCTAAGATAAAGGATTTATCCGTGATAGCCCCAAAAGGACATTGATAAACACATGCACCGCAAGAAATACATTTAGAATCATCAATGCAAGCTTCCCCATCAGCACCCATTGAAATAGCCTTAACCTTGCAAGCCGTTTGACAAGGACGTTGGAAGTTTCTGATTGCGTTGTAAGGACAAACCCTAGAACAAGCGCCACACTCTTTACATTTAGACTTATCAATTACAGCTGTATGATGTTGATCAAATGAAATAGCTCCAAACTTACAAGCAGTAGCACATCTATGAGCCAAACAGCCTCTGCAGGAATTTGTAACCTCAAAGCCACCCATAGGACATTCGTCACAGGCAATATCAATTACTTGAATTACATTATTACTTTCCTTATCCCCACCCTTTGCAATCTTAACTCTCTCAGCAAGAATTGCGCGCTCTTTATAAACGCAACAGCGCATAGTAGGTTTTTTTCCTGGAATAATTTTTTTAGGAATATCAAGTTCATTCTCTAAAAGAGTACCTTCCCAAGCATTCTTTGCAACTTCTCTGAGAACACTGTACTTTAAAAACTGAACCTTTGTATCGAATCTTGACATAAGAACATCATTGTTTTCATTCATAATCAATAATCCTTTGAGTTTAAACTCAACAAAAAACATTAGCAGAAAGAGGGGCCACCACCAAGAAAAAGCAGCAGCCCCAGGAAAACAACAACTAAACCCACGCCAACCACTGCGTAGGAAAAGAACCAACTTAAACTAATGAATGCTCAAAATAGTTTTTAGCATTATTAAAAGAAATATCCTGAACCATCTTGCCAACAAGCTCATAATCTGCAGGAATTTCTCCATCTTCCATCCACGTGCCAAGAATATTACATAGAATTCTGCGGAAATACTCATGTCTTGGATATGAGAGGAAAGACCTTGAATCAGTAAGCATACCAACAAACCTTGAAAGCATTCCAATATTTCCTAGAGTCTTCATTTGCTCAGTCATACCGTCAATATGGTCACAGAACCACCAAGCAGAACCAAGTTGAAGCTTGCCAGGAATATCGTGCTGGAAATCACCCATGAGAGTGCCAATAACATAGTAATCTTTTGAATTAAGGGAGTAGAAAATGGTCTTTGGAAGAGCATTCTCATAATCCAAAGTATCAAGGAACCTTGAAAGCTTGTCTGCAATAGAATAGTCAGTGATTGCATCATAACCAGTATCGGCACCAAGAGCCTGGAAGCCACGAGTATTGTTATTACGACTAGACTGCATATGAAGTTGCATAACAAGATTTCTCTTGGAATATTCCTTTGCAAGACCAAGAAGAATGTAGGTTCTGTAAAGTTCAGCTTCTTCTGCACTGACAGCCTCTCCACTTCTTGCTTTGCGGAAAGCTGCGTTGACCTGAGCATCACTTCCAACTCTAAATGGAGGGAATACAATAGCATGGTCAGTTGCAAGGCATCCGTTTTCAACAAAAACATCAAGACGTTTTGAAAGAGCAGTCATAACATCAGCAGCAGTTTCAATCTTCACTCCGCTAGCCTTGGCAAGAGAATCAACGTAAGAATTAAAACCTGTGGCATCAATATTGATAGCTTTATCTGGTCTGAATGAAGGAATAACCTTAGTAGAAGTCTTCCCAGCTTCTCTGATTTGCTTGTGATATTCAAGAGAATCAACAGGGTCATCTGTTGTACCTACAGCATAAACATTGAACTTTTTGAAAATACCATAAACATCCAAAGTTGGGTCATTTTTAAGCTTCTCATTAGCTTCATCATAAATTTCACGAGCAGTTGCGGCGCTAAGAGGCTTTGTTATGCCAAAGTAACGCTGAAGCTCAAGGTGAGTCCAGTGATAAAGAGGATTGCCAATAAGCCTAGAAACAGTAGTAGCCCAGTTATAAAAACGCTCGTAGGCATCCCCTTCTCTTTCATTGATACCATTGGTGCGAATTTGACGCCATTTGTAATGATCTCCATAGAAACCACTACCAAGCCAAGCCGTAGTAATATCTGGCTCACGCTTGTTTTCAGCTATCTCTTTTGGAGAAAGATGGCAATGGTAGTCAAATATTGGCATCTGCTTTGCCCACTCATGATAGAGTTTGCGTGCAGGCTCATTTTTAAGAAGAAAATCTTCATCCATAAATTTTTTCATAAAAAACTCCCTAGCTATTAAACTTCTCTCTGTTAATCCAAAGCCCTAAAGCTGGATTTGGAATAAAGAAGATAGTCTCTCCATCCACATCATTATAACCATACTTTAGCTTTGCAGGGTCGTATTTTTTTGCCATTTCATCATAGGAGGCAGGAATAAAACCAACATCCTCAACTTCTTTCTGAGAAATATTCTTTACAGCATAAGTAATTGAGAATCTTCCATCACTAGAACCATGAATCAAGTGAGCTGCAACACCCATGTTCTCTTGAAGGTCCTCATTAGCATTAAGAAGCTCAAGAGTATGAATTCTGCCCTTGTAGCCATACTTGCGAATAAGCTTATCATTGGTTGGGTCTTCACCAAACTTGTCAACGCCCGGTGCAAGAACAATCAAATCACCACCATCAGCCATGGCCATTCGTGTCCTGTAAATGCTCTTATTTCCCAGCCAAGTACTCTTAAACTCCTTAGGGTCCAAATACACCACACACTTCTTAATTCCATGCTCCACAAAATCGATATTATTATTTTGCGCACATACAATTGCATCTTCAAGAGGCTTTCTACCCTCACCAATGAAAAGGCCATGTGTTTGAATTACTGAGTTTGGAGCGGTACAAGCAGTAAGCATATAAAGGATATGAACATCCTTGAGAAAATGCTCAGCGGCATAATCAAAAACCTTTCTTACTGGAGTATGGTCACGACCCATCATTCTTTCAAGGCCGTAAACAGCACCAATGATATGACTTTGGTTAATCATAGAGGAACCACCCACTCCAACAAACAAGTTCTTTGAGTGGTTAGCCATACCAATGACCTCATGAGGAACAACCTGACCAATTGAAAGCACAAGATCAAAGGAAGGATCCATCACCATCTTGTTAACTTCAACATCAACACCTTTATTCCAAAGACCTTCAGTAACTTCAGAAACATAAGAAGCTGGAACCTCACCAATCTTTACTACGTCATGACGCCAATCATGAGCATGAAACAAAGCCCTAGGAATGTCTCCGTACATAGTACTAATCTCTTGATCTGTCATTGCAACGTGGGTTCCAAGAGCCTCAAGAATCTGAACTTCAACATTATGTTCAGCACACCAATGATAGCCTATATTTGCAATAAGACCCGCATTTGAGAAGAATCTTGTGAAATCAGGCACTACCATTAGAACTTTTTTAGGATTGCGGGAGGAAAGAGCTTCCTCCACGCTTGCCTTAATTTGACTATTAGTAAGCATTCAAAGTCTCCCACTAAAACCTTAAGCGGTATACGTTGTTGCGTGAGTATTTCCACCCTCACCAGTCCAGTTAGTATGGAAGAACTCACCTCTTGGAGCATCAACTCTTTCATAAGTATGAGCACCAAAATAGTCTCTCTGAGCCTGAAGCAAGTTAGCTGGAAGTCTTGATGAAGTATAACCATCAAAGTAGCTCAAAGCTGAAGAGAAGGTTGGAACAGGAATAGCACACAAAGTAGCATTAGCAACAACGTTTCTCCAAGATGGAACCAAGGCCAAAACAGTTTCTTTGAAATAAGGATCCAAAAGAAGATTTGAAAGCTCAGGATTCTTGTCAAAAGCCTCTTTAATCTTTCCAAGGAAAGTAGATCTAATGATACAACCACCTCTCCAAAGAAGAGCAATTGAACCATAGTTGAGCTTCCAACCGTAAGTCTTAGCTGCACTTTCCATAAGAACATAGCCCTGTGCATAAGAAATAATTTTTGAAGCAAGAAGAGCTCTTCTAATGTCTTCAATCATTGCCTTCTTGTCGCCAGTGTACTGTTTGCGCTGAATCTTGAAAGCTTCGTCAGCCTTAACACGTTCAGCCTTCATAGCAGAAAGACATCTTGCAAAAACAGCCTCGCCAATAAGAGTAAGAGGTACGCCTTCATCCAAAGCGGCAATACCAGTCCATTTACCTGTACCCTTTTGGCCTGCAGTATCAAGAATCTTATCAACCAGAGGTTGACCATCGGTATCCTTCTTGGCAAGAATATCGCTTGTAATCTGGATAAGATAGCTGTCAAGTTCAGTCTTATTCCACTGTGCAAAGACCTCGTGGATCTCGTCTGCGCTCATGCCAAGCATGTCCTTCATAAGCTGATAAGCCTCGCAGATAAGTTGCATGTCGCCGTATTCAATACCGTTATGAACCATCTTAACAAAATGGCCTGCTCCGTCGCTACCAACCCAATCACAACACGGTGTGCCATCTTCAACCTTTGCAGAAATGGCCTGTAAAATTGGCTTGACCAATGGCCATGCAGCCTCAGATCCGCCCGGCATCAAGGATGGCCCCTTTAAAGCTCCCTCTTCCCCACCAGAAACACCAGTTCCAATGTAAAGAAGACCCTTACTTTCAACATAGGCAGTTCTGCGAATAGTATCTGGAAAGTGGCTATTTCCACCATCAATGATAACATCTCCTGGCTCAAGAACGCCAAGAAGCTTCTCAATATAGTCATCAACTGGAGCACCAGCCTTAACCAGCATCATAACCTTACGTGGCTTTGCAAGAGAAGAAGCAAGCTCCTCAAGACTATGAGTTCCAATAATATTCTTGCCCTTAGCTCTTCCGTTGACAAAATCATCAACCTTGCTAAGAGTTCTATTGTAAACAGCCACTGTGAAGCCCTTAGACTCCATATTCATGACAATATTCTCGCCCATGACGGCAAGACCAATAAGACCAATATCTGCCTTCTTATTCTCCATGTTATCCTCCAAATTATCTCTTAACTCTTGCGTTTCCACTGTAAACAGACCATATCTGCTCCTCATCTGCAGGAGTGCTATAGTCTGTCAAAACTGTTGTAGCCAGCACACCAGTTGCCCAGCCCATCTTAATCCAATCTTCCTGTGGCTTTTCTGCAAGAATTGCATACAAAAGACCACCAACAAAGCCATCTCCACCACCAATGCGGTCCATAACCTGAATTGGTCTAGGAGCTTCTGTGTACCAGGTATCTCCTACCAACATTAAAGCGCCCCAGTTATGTTCATTTGCACTTACAACCTCTCTGAGGGTGGTAGCAAACACCTGAGCCTGAGGATAGGACTTACGAACCTGTGCAATCATGTCCTTGAATTGGTCAATCTTCTTCTCAAGGTCTTTTCCTCCAGCCTCAGGCCCCTTCATGCCCAATGCCAGCTGGAAATCTTCTTCATTTCCAATAAGAATATCAGCCACGCCAGCAATCTCACTGAATGCTGCACTAAGCTCTTCTTCTCTACCCTTCCAGAAAGAAGCCCGATAATTTAAGTCAAAAGAAATTACCGTACCACTAGCCTTTGCTGCTCTAGCAACTTCAAGGCAAAACTTTGTTGTTTCTGGGCTCAAAGCAGCAACAAGACCAGAAAGATGAAGAATTCTCACACCTTCAACATTAAAAATTCTATTCAAATCAAAATCTTTAACATTAAGAGTTCTTCCAACCTCACCACTTCTGTCATTCCAAACTCTTGGGCCACGGCTACCAAAACCACTATCAGCAATATTAAACTGATGTCTATAGCCCCATGCACCACCCTGTGGAACATCTGGGCCTTCGTAATCGATATTTCTAAATCTAAGTTCAGCCTTAATAAAGGAAGCAATAGGACTATCCTTTACAAAAGCAGTAAGAACCTTAGTCTTAAGACCAAGTGAAGAAGAAACATTAAGAACGTTACTTTCAGCACTGGTTGCCTGCATTTCAAAGAACCTACTTGTGTGGACAGGAAGTCTGTTAGCAGGAGTAATTCTCACACCCATACTGGTAGGGCAAACAAGATCATATTTGCAATTTTCTCTAAGTTTCATAGCCAAAATCTCCTTTTCAATTCTTACTTAGAAACAATCTCATGAAGCGTTTTTCTAACAGCACCAACGCCAGCGTTCATGCTTTCAAAATTCTTAACAACAGCCTCTTTTAGCACTGAAGTGCTTAAATCATAGCCCCAAATCTCACTACGGGCCATTATTTTGTCTAACTCTCCACCCTTAAGTGGCTGGCCAAACTTAACAGATGCCATATCTGCCTGAGCACTTTCCAAAAGAGGATCTGGACTAAGTTCAAATGCCTTACCTTCATCATCAACACCAAGAAGATATCTAAGCCAAGAAGCCAATGCAAATGGCAAGCACTTCAAGTTGGAGATGTCTAAGCCTCTGCTTTGGTAAGCCTTAAAAGTCTCGCCAAATCTAATAGCTAATTTTTGGCTAGTATCCGTTGCAATTCTCTGTGGGGTATCAGGCATAAACGGATTAGGAAGTCTCTTATAAACAACATCATCAATGAAGCTCTTTGGAGAAAGGATGCCAGGATCTGTAACAACAGGAAGTCCTTCAACATAACCAAGGCGCTTAACGTAAGCTACAATATCTTCATCTTTCATTTCGTCTGAAATCTTTGTATATCCAAGAAGACATCCAGCCAAACTCATTGCGGTGTGAAGTGGGTTTAGACAAGTACAAACCTTCATCCTCTCAACCTTTGTAACTGTCTCTCTGTCTGTAAACAAAATTCCAGCCTCTTGCAATGCAGGTCTTCCATTTGGGAAGAGGTCTTCAACAACAAGATATTCACACTCTTCTGCGTTTACAAATGGTGCTACGTAACTTCTCTTGGCTGTAACAACAACTTCCATGTCCTCAACGCCATCGGCCTTAAGCATGTTCTGTACAGACTGGTCTGGTCTTGGAGTGATCTTGTCAATCATTGTCCATGGGAAGCTGACCAGTTCAGGATTGCAAACGTAAGAGACAAAATCTTGGTCCACAAAGCCCAGTTCAAGCCAGCGTTTTGCAATTGTCATGATTCCGTTGCCAAGTTTTTCGCCGTTCTTGGAGCAGTTGTCCATGCTGACAACCGCAATTGGAAGTTTGCCGGCCTTGTAGCGCTCAAGAAGAAGAGAAGTGACCATGCAGCAAACAGTAGTGCATTCTGCTGGACCTCTGAGAATATCGGTCTGAACATACTCAGGTGTTGTGGAATAGCCCTTCTCTGTGATGGTAAAGCTTACCATCTGAAGCTCTGGACTTCTGAAAACTTGGCAAAATCTTGCCCAGTCTGCCTCTCTCTTTGGGGAACAGCGCAATGCCTGTGCAACAGATGCAACCACATCTTTGCAAATTGTTCCATCACTCTTAAGCGTAACGTCAATGCTTAAATTATCGTACTTATCGTAAGCAGCATCCAACATTTCCCAGTCAAAAGCTTCGCCAACTAAAATTCCTGTGTCAGCAAGGCCCTTATCTAACAAATTCTGCATTCTTGCTGCTAAAAAGGCTCTAAAAATATTACCTGAGCCAAAATGTACCCAGTGACATGAAGCAAGAGTATTCTCTCTCATTTTTTCAATGTCATACTTAGGAAGGACATAACCAGCCTTCTCCCACTGCGCTCTGTTTGCGTTTCCACTAATTCCCGCAAGACTAAGTTTCATGAATGCTCCTCCAAGAGGTTTTTTAAAAAGCCTCAAATATTTATTTTTGTTCTGCTTTAGAGTATATCACACTGATATATTAGTCGCAATAATTTTTTTTGTTTCCCGTAGTTATAATTTGGTTATCTGATGTTTTTGATGCTTTTGCAAAATGCCCCAAGGACAAAACTACTTGCCTAACATAGCTGCAACATGTCTGCCAATATGGCTGTGTAGCAGCTCTGCATAGTCTTGCTTGTATGTTCTCCAAAGATCATAAAGCTTATCCTTAAATAGAAGTGTTCCATCAGGATTTTTAGCATTGAGAATTAAACCATAGGTGATATGAATAAGCTGTCTTGCATCATTAAGCTTGAACAAGTCAGACAGTTCGCTATCCTTGAGAGTATCAATGTTAGGAATCTTGTTAAGATCAGTTGTAACATGATAGTACTTTGTGGCCTCAGAGAAAGCACCAAGGGCAAACTTATGAACAGCTCTATAAAGAGCAGGATCTTTCATAGCAACCAACTTCATAGCCTCAAGCCAGTTGGTACCAGCAGTCTTAAGATGGAACTTACCCTTTGTTTCTCTTCCAGCAGCAGGGAAGATTGAGAACTTGTCAGAACCACTGTGAATACTAAGCTTGTAACCAAAATGACGAGCAATAGCTGCATGGATTTTCATTTCATCTGCGAATTGATCAAGATTACCAATATAATCAATACCCTTCTGGAATTCACCACAAAATCTTGGAGCAACAGTTGCAATATGAACGTCATGATGTACAAGCTGATTTGCTACAAAGAAATGCTGTGCAGGATGAGTTGGAGTCATAGTTTCATCAATAGAAATCTCAAAGTCTGCTCTCTGTCCATTTGCGCTAAGAATCTTGTTTCTATAGATATCAATAGCATGCTTGATAGCCTTGCTGTAAATTAACATACAACGCTTGAACATATCAGAATCAAAAGTAATTGAAACACCTTCACCAACATCAAAAGTTTTTCCAAGATATGCTTCTTCAAGTTTGGACTTGCAACAATAATCAAGTTCTTCGTATTTTTTTGAAACTTCTTCAACTGAAAGACCATCAATTGTGTTATCAATCTGTTCACTACAATCCAAAGTAATCATTGTACAACCACTGGAAAGAGCATACTCAACTTCATCAGCTGTCTTAACGTGGTCTCCATCTGCGCCCCAACCGGTAGTATAGTTATTTCTAAAAACAGCAAAAGATGCACAGTCAATAACATCAGCAAATGTTCTATTTGTTAAAGTAAGCTCTCTAATTGACTGCTGAGCTAAAATTGGAGTCACATTTGGATAATCCTTGAAAACTCTAATATGACCATCAGTTGCAATACCCAATCTATCACCAACACCAACGGTCTTATCTCTTTCAAGAACTCTACTAGGAGCAGTAAATGGGAACATTGCCCTAAGTTTTTCAGCATTTGCATGGTTTAATGGAGCCAAAGTCCACTTTTGTCCCTCACAAATCACTTCTTCCCCTTCATAACCCAAATCTGGTCTAGCAACAATATAATCCTGCTTAGGAGAAGCAACCATAAAAACTTCACCATGTTTTGATTCTTCATAAATTTCAAAAGAACGCCCATCTTCAATTTTCCACATAACAATCCTCCCGCGTGAAAACTCGTGAAATCTTTTTCAGATTATCCATTTTCTCCCCAGAATGCAACTGATATTTCAGTTTAGGTTTTACTGCCTAAAATACTGGGGATATGCCTTCTGATACTCGGCTGTCTCTATCTCGATTTTTGAAATATGTTGTCTATCCACTTTAAGAAGCTCTTGAATATCCCTTTTTCTTAACGCTTCAAGTAATTCCTTATGCTGAACCAAAATATTCTTCAAAATATCGTCAAAAAGATAGCTAACCATACGAATTCTGTGATAATTTCCACTTGCATTCTTAACCAGTTCAAACACCTTCTCATGCTTGCACTCTTTAAATAGAAGCATGTGCATCTGATCATCAAGCTCAAGGAATTTAGCTATATTACGGCACGAAAAGGCCTCATTTTGCAAGCAAATCAGCTCATCCCACTTATCTATTAGACAGTCCGATATCCCAAAAGATTCCAGTTTTTCAATGGCCCCCAACTCCAGATAAAGACGCATAAATCGCTCATCTCTCACCTTCTCTAGATCAATCAGAGACACATAAGTACCACTTTGGGGCTTAATCTCAACAAGCCCTTCTGTTGCAAGACGCTTAAGAGCATCTCTTATTGGAGAGATGCTTACGTTATACTGAGAACTCAGCGTAGAAAAACTAAGTGGAGTACCAGGATTTAAATTTAGATTTAAGATTTTATCTCTAAGGCTATCGTAAACAACATCTGTAAGCATGGTGACATTATAACAAAAAGCCCTTATTTTTTTCCACTGTCTGAAATATTATCCTTTACAAAAAGGCCAAGCTTACCACCAAGTATTGGATATACGCCACTTGCCCAGAAAGTTGCCAAGAAGTATCTGAGTGTAGAGGTAATTGAATTGTACAACCCAAGATTCTTAAGAACAATCTTAGACAAAGGAAGAATAATAACACAGCCCAGAAGTCCAAGAACAAAGCGTAAAATCTTTCTCTTCCAATGACCTTCTTCAACAGAATAATCAAAAACCCTGCGTTCCCAAACAAGACCAAGTGCTGCACCTGAGAAAGTAGCAATATTCTTTCCAAAGTCAGAAAATGCCATAGAATCAATCTTTTCATTAAAAAGTAATGCCACAATAACAATCCAGGCTATTGTTGCAATAATACCTGAAATTAAAAAGAACTTATTTCCTCTTTCCTTATCCTCAAAAAGTTTGGAATAAAAATTAAACAAAAGAAATGTTCCACCACAACCAAGAAGTAAACCACAAGCAACATCCATAGGCCAATGGACACAGAGATAAAGCCTAGAAAATCCAACTAAGGCAATCAAAACTGCACAAGTAATTGAAAGCCATTTTTTCTTAAATGCAATAGCAAGAGCAGTGAGAGTACTGCTGGAATTAGTAGTATGTCCGCTAGGAAAAGAGTATCCTGTTGCAGTATTTTGCCTTACTGTTCTTAAATCTCCAATTACTGTCCAAGGTCTTGGGAATCTAACAATAGCTTTAATAAGGCCCATAAGTTGGACATTGGTGAGCATACACATACAAATGGTTATTCCCTTTTTCTTGTTTACATTCCAAAAAAGAAAACAAATTACACAAACAACAAAAAGAGATTCCCCAACCATAGTAATGATTTGAAAGAAAACATTTAGAACTGGATTTTGTAAATTAGATAAGAATAGTAGTATTTGTTTTTGAAGTTCCATTGCAGGCTCCTTAGTTGTCAGGAGCTTTTGATATGAAACTCCCAAACCAACAAAGTCAGCATAACATGGAATAATCAAGCCTTCAATATAACAATCAAAGCCCCACTTCCACCTTCAGCTGCTTTTGGAGTACTAACTTCTCTAACTGCAGGATGAGCATTTGCAATGTTAATAATTGTAGGCCGCAAAACAGCTTCTCCTCCAGCAGAATGTAATCCCTTGCCAGTAATAATTAAAACCTTTCTTAGCCCATTTTGTTTAGAAGTTGACAAGAAATTTCTAGTCATAACAATAGCCTCTTCTAGCGTATAGCTATGTAAATCTAAGGCATCTTGAGCTTTCATGCGTCTGATTTCGTTAATTGAGTCCTTGAAAACGTTCTCTGTCTTTGCAGTTTTTTTATAGCGCTTATCTATAGCACTACTTTCATCATGAGACCTTGTCCATTGCTCGTAGATATCGGCAAAACTAGTCTTAGCCACATAAACTCCCACAGCCATGCAAAGCACAACAAATAAAAAAATTGACCCTTGGGCGATTCGAACGCCCGACCCCTTCCTTAGGAGGGAAGTGCTCTAT
>CAVJIN010000042.1:0-13024 GCA_963649615.1 bacterium | reverse complement strand
AGAGGTTTTTGTTTTAACTCAAAGAAATCATGCTACAATATCATTCATCCTATTTACTGTTTTAGCATCTACTTCTACTCGTTTTTTCATGGTTGTTCCAACAACATACATCATTTTCTTAATTGCCCACACTATGTTGCTTGGTTTTACCAAGGATATTGACAATTTTAGGAGAAATGTTATGAAAAAATTTCTTACAATTTTCTTTTTCACATTAGTCCTGTTTTTTACAAGCCAAGTTCTTTTTGCAGAAACAGGAGAGTATTTAGTAATATCAACCAAGGTGGAAGATGTTGAGCCAGTTTTCAAACTTCAGGGAACCTTTGATACCTCTTCTTCATGGATAGACGGAACATCTACTGGAGGAGCATTAAATCCATCTTCCAACATAGACCTTACACAGCCTAGCAATAATGGAAACTTCTTAAACGAGGTTAAAGCTTTTTTTAGAGTCGTGCAAACAAATGATGTCCGTAGTAGTAAAACTTATAAAATCACTATTACCGCTACAGAATTAAAAAATACAAGTAATAAGCTATCTTCAAACAATTCAACACAAAAGCTCGGTTGGTTCTTAAACGACGTTTACAGTGTTTCATCCTCTCCTTTAACAGTTACACCAACAAACACTGGTACTTCTAGCACAGGAGAAAAATATGAACTTACAGCAACCTATTCAAATGGTCAATTTGTAGCCAAGAATACTGTCCTTTTACAGATGGCTTTTGGTTGGACTGGAGACAAAACTCTTGCAACCGGAGAGTATCAAGCAACAATAAAGGTTGAGTATTCTGCAATATAATAAAAAGCTGTACTATTTTGGGGATCTAGATGAACATGGCTTTGAGATGCTTGGAATGTTTAGATCCCTTTTTCCTCACACAAAATCATTTCTAATGTATAAGCATAAGAAAAGTCTACTTGAAAACACCTTTTTGGGCTTCTTAAGTAGACTTGTCTACTTTTTTGGCCATTTTTTGGGCATTTAAGTAGACTTTTCAAGCAAAATTTTGTGATATATTAATATCATGTCACAGATAACAAAGCGCGCACTGGAACAATCGCTTAAGAATCTTCTTTTGAAGAAACCTCTGACAAAAATAACCGTCAGCGACATTGCTGAGGATTGCGGTATTAATCGAATGACGTTTTATTATCATTTCAGAGATATATACGATCTTGTTGAGTGGTCATGCCTTGAGGATGCACGGCAGGCTCTTGAGGAAAAGAAAACTTACGACACTTGGCAACAGGGATTTCTACAAATCTTTGAGGCTGTGCGTAAAAATAAGCCTTTTATTATGAATGTTTATAGGTGCGTCCAAAAGGAAAAGGTTGAACAATATCTTTCACCTCTTGTTGATAATCTTTTGCTTAATGTAATTGATAAAGAAGCTGCAAAAGTTTCCATACGAGATGATGACAAACATTTCATTGCAAAAGTTTATTCTTATGTTTTTATTGGAATCATGTTGGACTGGATACGAGACGATATGCGAGAAAAGCCGGAAGAAATTGTTGAGCGTCTTGCCAAGTTAATTAGGGGCTCTATTCCAAAAGCTGTAGCTAGGTTTGCACATTAATTTCCCAAGAAATTTCCCAAGAAATTTATCAAAAATCCCATTTTGATAAAAATTTATACAATTTTAATCTCTATGATAAATCTTTTATCACACAACTTTTATTGCTTATTGTCGCCCCAATAAAAGACACGTAATTTAAGGTATAAATAAAAAAAGCATAGGAGATTTGCATTATGTATTATTCTGCTGGAACTTATGAATCGTTTGCACATCCTGAAAAACCTAAGGATGTAGACAAGAAATCTGCTTACATCATCGGGACTGGACTTGCTGGACTTACGGCTGCCTTCTATCTAGTCAGAGATGGGCAGATGAAAGGCGAACACATTCACCTACTTGAGAAGTTAGAGCTCGCTGGAGGAAGTTGTGATGGATACAGAGATATCACAAAAGGGTTCTACATGCGTGGTGGACGTGAAATGGACAACCATTTTGAGGTCATGTGGGACACATTCCGCGATGTTCCATCTATAGAGACTCCTAATGTTTCTGTGTTGGATGAATATTACTGGCTAAATAAGCATGACCCCAATTATTCTCTCTGCCGTGCAACCGTAAACCGAGGTCAGGATGCACACACAGATAAGAAGTTTGCACTGGATAAGGAATCGGCAATGGCATTGTCAAAACTCTTTATCACTCCAGAAAAAGACTTAGAAGATAAGAAGATTTCTGAAGTCTTGCCAGAGTCCTTCTGGAATACAAATTTCTGGCTCTATTGGCAGACAATGTTTGCTTTCCAGAGATGGTCAAGCGCACTTGAAATGAAGCGATATCTTTGCAGATATGTGCACCACATTGATGGTCTTCCAGATTTCAGTGCTCTGCGCTTCACAAAATATAATCAGTATGAAAGCATGATTTTGCCACTGGTAAAATATCTTGAATCCCACAATGTTCATATTGAATATGGTATGGATGTGAAAAATGTGGTCATTGAAACCAAAGGAAACAAGAAAATTGCCAAGAAAATTGTCTATGTTAAAGACGGCAAAGAACAATCGATTGATTTGATTGAGGACGATCTTGTATTCATCACCAATGGGTGCTGTACGGACACCTCTTGCTATGGTGATCAGACGCACGCTCCAGACTTGTCCAAAGTCAAAAATGGCTGTGGCGAATCTTGGGACATGTGGAAGGCCATTGCAAAGCAGGCTAAACATGGTGAGTTTGGTAATCCCGATGCTTTCTGCAGTGATGTTGATGCAACCAACTGGATGAGTGCCACTGTTGCTACTTCCAATGAAGAAATCATCAACTATATCATGAATGTCTGTAAGCGTGACCCTCGCTCTGGCAAGGTAACAACTGGCGGTATTGTAACTGTCAAAGACAGCACAGAAAACTGGTATCTTTCTTGGACAATCAATCGCCAACCACAGTTCAAATCGCAGGACAAGAATATGGTCCTTGTTTGGGTTTATTCACTTAACACAAACAAAGAAGGCAACTATGTTAAGAAAGCAATGCGTGACTGCACAGGCGAAGAAGTTTGTAAGGAATGGTTGTACCACATTGGTGTCCCTACAGAAAAAATCGATGCTCTTGCACATAATGCTTGTAATACTACAACATGTTTTATGCCATATATCAATGCATTCTTCCAACCTCGGAAGGAATCTGATAGACCTAAGGTTGTTCCAGATGGCGCTGTAAACTTTGCTTTCCTTGGACAGTTTGCTGAAACTCCAAGAGATACAATTTTCACAACTGAGTATTCAATGAGAACTGGAATGGAGTCTGTATACACTCTACTGAACGTTGACCGTGGTGTTCCTGAAGTTTGGGGAAGCAAGTACGATGTTCGTGAACTTCTTCGTGCATGCTACTATGGAATAGACAAAAAGCCTCTCTCTGAGGTAAAGCTCTCACTTGTGGAACGCAAGTTGCTTCACACTGTCACAAAGAAGGTTGCAGGCACAGACCTTGAGCTGCTACTAAAAGAAAGTGGTCTAATCAAATAACTAAGATTTTGTAAGTTTTTGAGTCCTAAGTTGTTGGGGTGGCAACTTAGGACTTTTTTCTTTTCAAGTTAGGTCAGAGATAATTTGACGCATTTGGGGCATGTTTAAGTCCATGTCTTTGGCTAGTGCTATGAGATTTCTTGCTCTATCTAGATTTTGTGTAGGGTAAGTGACTTTAAAGTATTTGTCGCCAGTTATAAAGTCATCGATATATCTAGAGGCGAGTTCAAGTGTCATGACCAGGCAACTGTCTGGAAGAGAGGCGATTTCTGCAGGAGTTAAGACTTCTTTTGTTTTGAGGAGGAAGCCATCTGCAAAGGCTTTGAAGATATCAAGGTCAATATGAATTTTGTCAAATTCAAGACTGGCTGATCCCATGCTGTTTGCAGCCGAGCGTACAGCATCTCCAAAATCGTGACCTGTAAAGCCTGGCATAACGGTATCTAAATCAATCACGCAAATTGCTTGGTTGGTGTCTTTGTCAAACAATACATTGTTTATCTTTGTATCATTATGGGTGACGCGCATTGGGATTTTGCCGTCCTTATAAAGCGAATGCAAGATACATGCTTTTTCTCTCATTGAAAAGAGATATTCGGTTTCTGGTTTACACTGCACGGCTTTTCCAAGCTCGTCTTTTTCATAGTGCTCTTTTAACGTTTTGAAACGTTTTGGAGTGTTGTGAAAATCTACAATTGTCTCGTAAAGCAATGTTGCGTCAAAATTGGATAAATCCCGTTGAAAGGCTCCAAATGCAACTCCTGCATCATAAACAATCTTGGGATCTTTTGAAGAATTGTAGGAGACTGAATCAATGTATGTGTATATGCGCCAAAAGGTATTGCCAGTGATGTAATAGTTATTGCCATCCGAACCATAGAGCAATTCCAAGCATATAGCGTTGGGATTTTCTCTCTTTATATGCTTAATAATCTTGTCAATGTTCAGCATGACCTCTTTTGGCTTTTTGAAAACATATGTGTTTATTTCTTGAAAGAGGTAGGATTTTTTATTGCCCAAAGAATCTTCTAGGACAACTTTGTAAGTATGATTTACTTTTCCAGCAGAAATTACTTCAGCTAAAATAATATCTCCATTGAGGTTAAATGCTCGAGCTATGTCCTCTAACTTTGTGTTAATTAGAGTGTTTTCATGGTTATTTACGGTATTGCTCATAACTGGGACATGATACCACACTGTATTGCGAGTTGTGAAGAAGAACATTAATATTTAAAAGGATTTGGAGCATAAAAATGATTAAAGTTCTTTCCGTTGATAACATGAGAAAAAGTGATGCACATACTATTGAAAGTGGTATTTCTGGCAAAGAATTAATGTACAGAGCGGGCGTTGGAGTTGTAGATACAATGCTCAAAACAAATCAAATTATTGAACCAATTGCAATTGTTTGTGGCTCTGGGAATAATGCCGGAGACGGATATGTAATTGCCAATATTCTTCATAAAAAAGGTTTTTCATGCTCTATTTTTAGACTTTCAGAGAAGACTTCAGAAGATGGAAACTTTTACCTCAAGCAATGTCTTGAAAATAAAATCAATGTCCTATCATGCAATGAGAACACTACTTTTTCAGGTTATAATACAATTGTAGACTGTATTTTAGGTACAGGCTTCAAAGGTGAGGTTCAAGGTTTAACAGCTCAAATAATTGCAAAAATTAACAAAAATAATGCTTTTGTTGTTTCTGTAGATATCAACAGTGGACTTAATGGAGACAACGGCATTTCGCAACTCTGCGTTCATTCAAACCTAACTGTTTCTATTGGAGACTTCAAACCAGGACATTTCTTAAACCAAGCAAAAGATGTAATGAAAACAAAATATAATGTGGACATTGGCATTACTCCAATTGAAAAGCCTTTTTGGTTGGTTGAAAAGGATGATTTTAATGAAATCTTTACAGCCCGTCCAAACTTTTCAAACAAAGGTTCTTATGGCTATGTTGCACTTATTGGAGGATCAAAACGCTACTGTGGAGCAATCAAACTTGCATCTATGGCAAATGCTGCAATGCGTTCAGGTGCTGGGGTTGTCCAAGTAGCCCTTCCCAACTCTTTAATTCATGACGTAACTTCTCATATCCTTGAAAGCACAATTTACCCTCTTTCAGATAAAGATGGGGAAGTTGTTTTTATTGAAGAAGAAATCAAACAACTTATTAAACGGGTTAAAACAATAGCTTTTGGAATGGGTATTGGGGTCACATCACAGACATCTAAAATTCTTTTCTATATTCTGACAAACTATGAAGGCTGTCTTATCATTGATGCAGATGGACTAACCATTCTTTCCCAACTAGAAAAAGCCAATCCCAATATACTATCAGATGCAAAGTGCCAAATAGTTCTCACCCCGCACATGAAAGAATTTTCTAGACTTACTGGTCTTGAGATTGATGAAATTCAAGAAAACCCTATTATACATGCACAAGAATTTGTCAGGAGACAAAAGACTTGTAATCTAGTTCTGCTTCTAAAAGGGCCAACAACAATTGTTACAAATGGACAAGAAACCTATCTTACTAATGCTGGCTGTGCAGGCATGGCAACAGCTGGGAGCGGAGATGTTCTTTCTGGAATTCTTTCTGCCATATGTGCTTGGGGTCACAACCTTACAATTTCAACAATAGCAGGAGCCTATATCAATGGTAAAGCGGGGGAATATGCACAAGAAGCAATAAATCCAATAAGCATGATTGCAAGCGATACTGTAAACTGCATACCAAAGGTCATTAACCAGTATTTTAGGTAGACTGTATTTGTGTAGACTGTATTTGTGTAGACTGTATTTGTTGCCTTGTATTTGTTGCCTTGTTGCATTTCAACTTATATAATTAATACAAAGAGGTTGCATAATGAAGAAAGATTGCCATAGAGCTAACGAATATGAGACTTTTTTAAGTATAACTAAACAATCAGGACATAGTTTTCTTGTTTTGTATTATTATAACAATGAAGAACTCACAACTAAAATTGCAATAGACAAAACCTCTAAAACCTTGGCAATTCAAAACAATTGTACAAATCCTTTGTTTACAGCCTTTGGAGTTAACGAAAATCCCACTTGGAATGATGTACAAATCTTTTTAGAAGATAGATGCATACCAAAAGAAAGAGATGGCCTTCAGTATTATTTAACGTCCCTAGGATTAACAAGCTATGAACCTCTTGAAATTATCCGGAAAACCCAAGGCAAAATGGCAGAAGATCACTGCCATATAAAGATTGTTGAGGAAAGAAATGATTAGAGTACTAACAGAAGACAAAATTATTGAAACCTCTTCAAAAGGAAACCAAGAAAAATGGATTGAGAATAATAGATGGTACAAACTGGATAATTTTGGCTATGAAGCTCTAAGTGAAACTGTAATCTCAAATTTGATAAACAAAACAAATTTTAACAGTTTAGGCTTTTCTTCTGTTTCTTACAGAATGGAAAAGATTGAAGTTCATAAGCATCAAAGGGTCGCTTGTTCAAGCGAGAACTTCTTAAAACCTACTCAAACTCTGATAACTCTTTCCAAACTTTTCAGACAATATATTGGACCAAATTGGCAAGATAAAGCGAATAAATATAAAAGTTTGGAAAACAGGCTAAAATGGATAATAGAGCAAACTCAAGCCATTACAAACCTTGGTAATTTTGATAAATATCTGTCACTTTTATTCAAATTAGATATGCTTTTTGCAAATGAAGATAGGCATTTAAACAACATTGCAATATTGCAAGAAGATAATAACTTCGATTATTGTCCTTTCTTTGATTTTGGTGCTGGCTTACTTTCAAATATCAGAGACTACCCACTAGATATAATGCCAAAAACATTGCTTAAACAAATAAAAGCAAATCCAATGAACACAACTTTTACAAAACAAGTTCACGCAATAGAAAGACTTGCAAATACTCATGTAGAAATTGGTTTTACAAAAGAAGACATCTTTCAAACATTAGAATCCTCGCTTGAATATTACCCAAAACTCTACAGTCCATATATAAAAGAGCGAGTTTTAACTTGTATACAAATTCAAAAACACAAACTATTTAGCTAACACATCCCTACAGGCAATCATATCAATGCCGGTTCCAGCAATGTCTTTAATAACAGCAGTACCCATTTTCACACTTGAAACACCAAGGGAGGCAACGTCAATAACCGTTGAAGAAATAACCTTCATTGCATCCATCATAACTTCTTTTGGAATTGGAGATGCACTACGAATAGGGAGAAGCGTTAAAGAACCATTTTTGACCCTAACTGTTGAAGTTAAGACTCTCTCTGGATGAATAACTTCTGCTGTAGCATATTTGAGACCTCTAGGACAACTATAGCCGTTTACATTTACAACCTTTTTTTCTTCCTTTTCCCACTCAACAACAATAGAACAGCCCCTAGGACAAATAACACAAGTTACAAATGATGTCTCCATACTTAACTCTCCCTCAAAAACTTTGCAACAGCTTTGCCACATAGGATACTATCTTTTGTCACATTGTCTGCTAAGTCATACACTTTAAAGACATTTCCACAAGCAAAAATACCAGAAATGCTAGTCATAAAGGAACCTTTATCAACAGGTCCTCTTGTCTTTGGATCCATCTCAATTCCAGCACCCCGAGTAAGTTCATTTTCAGGAATAAGTCCAACAGAAAGCAGAATAGTATCACATTCAATATACTCTTCCGTACCGGGTATTGGATTAAACTTCTCATCAACCTTGGCAACGGTAACACCTTCAACCCTTTCCTTTCCGTGAATGTTAATTGCGGTTGTAGAAAGATGAAGAGGAATACCAAAGTCATCCAAACACTGAACGATATTTCTCTTAAGTCCATTTGACTTATTCATCACTTCATAAACGCCCAAGACTTTTGCACCTTCAAGTGTCATTCTACGAGCCATAATAAGACCAATATCACCACTTCCAAGGATGACAACTTTCTTTCCTGGCATAAAGCCTTCCATATTAACGAGTCTCTGAGCAGTTCCGGCAGTATAAATTCCAGCAGGACGAGTACCAGCTATCCTCAACATTCCACGAGTACGTTCTCTGCACCCCATAGCAAGAATAATTGCTTGTGCTTTAATATCCAAAAGTCCATCTTTTGAATTCATAGCTCTAATCACCTTATCTGGGGAAATAGACATAACCATGGTATCAGTAAGCGTCTTAATTCCAGTTTGAGAAACCATATCAATATAACGCTGAGCATACTCCGGGCCAGAAAGTTCCTCTCCAAAAACATGAAGTCCAAAACCAGCATGAATACATTGATTTAAAATTCCACCCAACGAGCTATCTCTTTCTATAACAAGAATATCCTTAATGCCTTGATTCCAGCATTCATAAGCAGCACTGAGACCTGCGGGGCCACCACCAATAATTGCAACCTGAATGTTAATCATTGCACGCCTCCCCACTTTCAAAGCCCTTCTTTTCAATTGTCATCCAGCTATCTTTTCCAAACTTGGTCACAGCAGTATAAGGAATATTCAACTCCCTAGAAAGAATTTCCATCACACGAGGTCCGCAAAAACCACTTTGGCATCTACCCATACCAGCTCGAACTCTACGTTTCACGCCATCCATATCCACCGCACCACAAGGCCTATGAATACAATCTACAATCTCCCCTTCTGTGACCGATTCACACCTACAAATCACTCTTGCATAAAGTGGATTTTGTTTTATTTTGGCAAGCTTTTCCTCATCACTGAGATCCATAAAGCGCGCAACATGTCTTGTTTTTTTGTAGTCAGTTTTTTTCTTACCAAGAAGTCCACTTTCACCAAGCCGAGCCACAACATACTCTCCAATAGCAGGTGCAGCAGTAAGTCCTGGGGAGCAAATACCTACCACATTGTAAAGGCCACTTACGTCCGAAAATCCAATCTTGAAGTCATTATCACCTGCCTCATTTTTGTAATCACTTACAGCACGCACCCCAGCGAACGAAGTAATGACATCCCTCTCACTCACCTCACATACCGATATCCTAGCCTTCTCAAACACCTCTCTCTGTCCGAGTGTTGTTGTAGTGAGATCATCTGGGTCCTCTATGTCTTGAGCAGTAGGCCCCACAAGAATATTACCATCCACAGTAGGCGTTACAAGAATACCCTTCCCACTAGAAGTTGGAGGTTGAAAAATAACAGTTGAAGTTAAATATCCAACATTATTGTCTAGAAGAGAATACTCGCCTTTTCTTGGAAAAATCTTGAAAGAGTGGTCTCCAAACATTGCAGATACTTTGTCAGCATGAACGCCGGAGGCATTAATAACAGTTGAAATTTCAAGCTCATCATTAAGAATCAGGACATCATTTCCATTAATGCCTTTCTTTCTATCAACCTTCTTAAGCTCATAATTTCTAAGTAAAGTAACACCGTTTTCAATGGCTAAATCCATTGGAGCGGCAGTAAGTTCAAATGGGGAGCACACCCCGGCTGTTGGAGCATAAAGAGAACCCAAGCAAGTAGAAGAAAGATGCTTTTCTTTTGCTAGAGTTTCCTCCTTTGAAAGAATTTTCATATTAGGAACACCATTTTGAAGTCCTCTTTCATAGAGTTTTTTTATTACTTCTAAGCCCTCTTCATTAAAAGCAACAACAAGAGCACCCACCTGCCTAAAGGGAATAGAGAGCTCTTTATACAAGGTTCTAATTAACTCATTACCTCTGACATTTAGTTTTGCCATAAGAGTTCCTGGAATTGGATCAAAACCAGCATGAACAATAGCAGAATTAGCCTTACTGGTACCCTCGCAGATATCATTCTCTTTTTCTAAAACTACAACTTTACAATCATACTTTGAAAGTTCATAAGCAATCCAAGCGCCAGTAACCCCAGCACCAATAATAGCAAAATCAAATTTCTTTATTTCCATATTTAAGCAAGGCCTCAAGCAAAGCTCCATAATGGTAACTCAATTCAAAAAAAATAACTAGCTTAATTGACACAAGCATTTTACAAACGAAGTTTAATGAAAATGAGAGATTTTAGGATTTTTCATTGAAAAAAGTAATGAAAACGAGAAAAAATTTGCTTTTTCATTAAAAATTTAGATACTAGAACAGTTACAAAACGAAATTTTCTTGAGTTCAGGGTTGCTGGCCGTTATAATAGTAACAGTTTATGTCATTTAAAATCAAAAGTGAAAGATTAAGAAAAAATCTCAAGCAACTAAAGAAAAAGAAGGTTGAAGGCGAGAAATATGTAAAAGACTTTTACATTGAAAATGATCTTGCCTTCATAGCATGCAATGTAAAGAAGTTTAACGATATAATTGACCCCTTTTCTACTTTTGGCTATGAATGGCCAAATAAAGATTTTCTTAATTTTATTGAATCTAATGCCCAATATATCCCTGTTGAGTATCCAATTGTTTTAGAAATAAATGGTAAGACCTTTACAGAAAAAGAAAAAAACACAATTAGGGAAACTCTTCATGATTATTATGCCTTGAAGATGGGAGATGCCCAACTTGCTATTAGCGCAAATAGGCGCAAAGCATTAACACTTCTTATTACAGGCTTCGCATCTTCGCTAGGTGTTCAACTTGTAAATAAAATTTCTCCAGGTTTGCCGTTAAGAGAAGCAATAGTCATGCTATTTTGGCTTTTTCTATGGGAAGGTCTTGATTGCTTAATCTTGGATGGAAAAGACCTCAAAGAAAAGAAAACTGAAGCTGCCCAAATGGCAAATATTGTTGTAACTTTCAAGGATGAGCCAGAAATAACGGAGTTTTCAGATGTCTTCACATATGAAGACGACTGGTAGCACTTTTAAAAAAAAGCTTCAATCTTTATAATAACAACCTCGGAGAAAGATATGAGTAACAAAAACGGGAAAATTGGTTTATTTACTTGCGTCACAATGATTGTTGGAAGCATGATTGGTAGTGCTATTTTTTCACTTTCAGGTTTAACAATGTATAAAGCCGGCCCTGGTGCCATTATATCTTGGATTTTGGCTGCGGCTATTATGTTAATTTATGGTCTCATTTGTGCTGAACTTTCAACAAGATTTCCAAAGTCAGGTGGAGTTTTTGTTTTTCCTTCAAAAGCTCTTGGGGATGGAGGAAAAACTAGCGCTCTTTGGGGATGGATTTCTACGTGGGGCTATATAAATGCAAATATTGTTGCCATTGCCTTTGCA
Organism: bacterium; assembly: GCA_963649615.1. Classification (GTDB taxonomy): domain Bacteria; phylum Spirochaetota; class Spirochaetia; order Sphaerochaetales; family Sphaerochaetaceae; genus UBA9732. The sequence goes on along the minus strand of CAVJIN010000042.1, from coordinate 1,299 downwards.
GCCATATATGTTGCAACCTATCTTGGTGCAGGTTTCAATCTTCCAAACGGGCTTCAAATTCCTCTTGCAGTTATTTCTATTTTCATTTGTTTAATTCTCAACTGTATAAGATTCTCAGTTGCAGGCAAGTTAAATAGCTGTTTAGTTGGTGGTCTTGTAGTAGCACTTGCGGTTTATGTAATAACTTGTTTCTTTGGAGGAAGTTGGGACTCTAATATGCTCACCCCTTTCTTTACACAAGGAAGCAATGGAACATTTGGATTTATGGGAGCGGTGCCTACGGCAATGGTTGGTTATGGCTCTATTGTAGCCATAGCCTTTATGGTGTCTGAAGTCAAAAGTCCTTCTAAAAACGTTCCAAAAGCAGTACTTATTGCAATGTCTATTGTAGCTACAATTTACGTCTTAATTATTCTTGCTACACTTGGACTAGTATCTGCATCTTTTCTTGAACAAAACCCAGGAATGAGATACATACCACTTTATGCAGCTTGTTTTACAAAACTTACAAGTTACCCTTGGCTTGCAAAAGTAGTTTCAATAGCTGCAATTCTTGCTTTAATTACTACAATGCTTGTTGTTCTTGCCCTCACATCTAGAGCGGTTCAAGCTGCAGCCAATGATGGACTTCTTCCAAAAGTATTTGCATCTTCAAACAAGTTTGGAGTTCCAGCTTTTGCATCTTGTATAATTGCTGCTCTTTCAGCAATTGTCTCATGTTTTCCATCTTTTACTGAACAGATTGTAGGTTTTGGTACTCTGTTTGCAGCAGTCACAATTGCAATCAATATTGTTTCTCTTTATTCTGCAAGACATAAATTTAGAGAGAAAAACCTAAATGAAATGGGCATTTTTAGAGCCCCTGGTGGAAACATCCTACCTGCTGTTGCTCTAATTCTTATTATTGCTTGTTATATTCCAGACATTATTGCTGGGGGTTGGATTATTTGGGTTTACACAGTTGCTTGGTATGCAATTGGTCTTTTAGTGTTCAAGCTTTGCTATAAACCTAAAAGCCTTGCCTAAAGCTTCTTTAGCTTCTGTAAGTCTCACAAACATTGGATAGACATGCAAGAGATTGTGTGCCATATCCAATGTAACATCCACTTCATAGCTTTTCATTTTTTTCTCAAGTTCTATTGCATCATCTCTAAGAACCTCTGAATCAGAAGCAAAAATTAGTGTTGGTGGAAAACCTGTAAAATTAGCATATAAAGGGGAAGCTAAAGGATTCTTTAAAACTTGAGGATCTGTTGTTTGAAAATACTCACAAAGGGTTTCTAGTCTATTATTGGTGAC
>CAVJIN010000041.1:0-13983 GCA_963649615.1 bacterium | reverse complement strand
TTTCTCCAGAATTAAAAATTTCTCTTGAGCAAAAAGGCGTTGAAGTTATTGTTACTGGCACAGAATTTTAAATATTCGTGCATATGTCGCAAAAAAAATTTTAAATATTCGTGCATTTTAGCCATTTACAATTTTCAATATTCGTGCAACCATACTAAGTAATGATATTCAAGAGAAAGATTTACGCGCAACTATTAAAATGGAAAGAGAAATGGGCAGATAAAAGAGCCTTGTTAATTCAAGGAGCAAGGCGAATTGGGAAATCAACTGTTGTTGAAGAATTCGCCAAATCTGAATACAAGTCATACATTTTGATTAACTTTCAAGTTGATCTTAACCTAGTAGAAGAGCTCTTTAAAACTAGCATATCAAACTTGGATGAATTCTTTAGAACTCTTTCTCTTTTGTATGGAAAGCAACTTTACAAAAAGGAAAGCTTAATAATATTTGATGAAGTTCAATTATTTCCCATTGCAAGACAATCCATAAAACAATTAGTAGCAGATGGAAGATACCATTTTATTGAAACAGGCTCTTTAATCACACTTCAACAAAATGTGGAGAATATACTAATTCCAAGTGAAGAACGATCCATAAACATGTACCCTCTAGATTTTGAAGAATTTTTATGGGCTCAAGGTGATTTTGTCACAGCCTCCATCATAAGAGATTGTTTTCAAACAAAAAAACCTTTAGGTGATATTGCACACAGAAAAATAATGAACAGTTTTAGGCTCTACATGGCAGTTGGAGGAATGCCACAAGCAATCAATGCATTACTCGAGTCCAACGATTTTACTATGATAGATGAAATAAAAAGGGAAATCTTATCTTTATATGCTAAAGACCTTAAAAAACTTGATTCAAAATATACTTTATCCACATCTCTAATTCTCAGATCAATTCCATCGGAGCTATCATCACACACAAGATTGTTCAAAACTAGCGCTCTTGGAAAAAATGCAAGAATATCAAGAAGATATAATTCATTTGAAGCAATTAAAGATTCAATGATTGTAAACATTGCTAATGATTGTACTGATCCAAACTTTACTCCTTCATTAACGGTCAATCTATCAAAACAGAAAATATATATGGGGGATACAGGGCTCTTAATTTCTCAGTTGTTCAACTCCTCAGAAAATCCAATTGAACAATCTATTTATAAGCAATTAATCGTTGACAAAACTAGCCTCAATATGGGAATGATTTTTGAGAATGTCGTAGCTCAAATGTTAAAAGCAAATGGACATGAACTTTATTTTCATTCTTTCAACCAATATGAGATAGATTTCTTACTTCCAATTGGGAAAAAAATTATACCTCTTGAAGTAAAGTCTTCTTCCTATAAAAGTCATAAATCATTATCTGCCTTTTGTGAGAAATACTCTGAAAGGGTTATAAATCCATATGTGATCTACTCAAAAGATTTAAAGAAGGATGGACAAGTAACATTGATTCCAGTTTATATGACAATGTGTCTTTAAGGATATTAAAGAGGCTGGAACAGGCTGTTATTATTTAGCCCAGCAGGCAGAAGCAACAAGGTCTAAAGCTTTTGCATCAGCTGGTGCCCAGTCTAATAGATAGAGCTCCTCTGGGCCAATCCACTTTGCACTTAAATGTTCATTGAGCCTTGGCTGCTGATTCTCATTTAATAAGCAAAGGAAAATTTTCATTGTCATGTGAAAATGAGGATATTGATAGCTTACTGTTGTAATTTGCTCTTTAACTTCAACATTTATTGAGAGTTCTTCAGAAAGTTCACGAACAATAGCCTGCTCTGGGGTTTCACCCTTTTCTATCTTACCACCAGGAAATTCCCATTGGAAAGGAATCTCTGGCTTCTTTGAAGCACATTGGGTTGCAAACAACTTACCGTCTCTCATAATTGCAGCACCCACCACTTCAATATGTTTCATTAGAATTTTCTCAACAACCGGCATAAGTTTTCTTTTATTATGAGTAAAAAATAAAGAAGCAAGCAAGAAAGCCAAAGCCATGAAACCCATTCCACAAAGGGCCTTTTGAACTTCATTTATAGGCAACAAGCCACCAAGAAGATAACCTATGGGAAACAAAGCCAGTGGCAGAGCAAAGACAAGAACTGTACTTAGAATTGTTTTCCCTGGTGGAAGAAAAAGCTCAACCGTATCCCCCGCGTTTAACTCTAACTTTTTACAGTTTAGAGCCAAATATTCATTTTGATCCTTATTATTACAAAACATTTTAGCATGACATCCTGCACATGCAGAATTATCACAACCAACTAAAACCGTCCCATCTTTGTTTAGTTTCTTTACTGTTACAACCGTGTTCATTCTCGCAAAAACCTCTTTAGTTCAATTCTGGAACCTCAAGATCAAGTTTGATAGTTTCAACCTGAATTGCTTTTCCTTTATCATCAAACTCACACAAAAGTCCCTGCATTTGAGGATTTAACCAATACTCTTTGGATCTGATTATCGCCTGCGTTCTAATATGTTTGATCTCAGTCTCTGGTTCAAAACCGCCAACACTCATACTAGAGCCACAACGACCTAAATCCGTTATATAGGCCGTTCCTCCAGGTAAAATCTGAGCATCGGCAGTTAAAGCTTTACTATGAGTTCCAATGACCGCACTGACCTGGCCTTGCAATAAATATCCCATTGAAACCTTTTCAGCTGTGGTAGAAGAATGAAAAATATAAAATATGAATGGAGTTTGTTCTTTAGCTTTTGCAACGATGTTTTCAGCATAATTAAAGGGATTATTCAAATGTGGAGAATTAAAATTGCCCATACCAAGCGCGTTTATAATACATACAAGTTGATTTTCAACATTGTAATACTTAATTCCACGACCAGGAACTGAATCTGGATAGTTCGAAGGTCTTAAAATCCTATCCTTCTTATCTATGTTGTCAACCATATCGGGCTTATAAAAAGCCTTTTCTCCAAGGGTGATGAAATCTACACCAAAGTTTCGCATTGTTACAGCAGATTGAAGGCCCATTCCAAACCCACCGGTGGCACCTTCCCCATTAACTATAACTAAATCAATATTACGTTCTTTTTTCAGTGGTTTTAGTCCTATTTTCAAAACACCAATACCACATCTTCCTACTATTTCACCCAAAAACAAAACTTTCATAAGACAAATTTACTCGTCATTCAACTACTTTGCAATAGCCTAGTTTAGGTGTATATTTTCTGTATGACAAATAGAAAAATGGCACGCTTTTTGCTTGTATCTCTTTTCAAGATGACTTCAATGCTATTATTCCTTTTCCTTCTATTTGCCACTGTTTCGTGTGCAAAGTCCACAAATGAGACAACCCCTCTTGGAGAGCAAGAACTTCCAGATATGATTCTTGAAGATGCAACATATACTTTAGGAAGGCCAGACGAAGATGCTTTAATCATGAAATCGTCTAGAATTGAAATTTATAAAGGTGACAGAGGAATCACTTTGGAAAACGTTGAATTTTGGCAAAACAGTAATAATGGATTTAGAGGTTCTTGTACTTTTGCTGAGATAAATGAAGATAATAATCATGCTGTTCTTACTGGAAATGTTGAAATAAGTAGAGAAAGTGATAACATTCAAATTCATGCCCAAAGTATAGAATGGGACAATGACCAAATGTCTCTCCAAACAACAGGAACCGTAAAAGTAATCTATGGAGATGGAACAGAAATAGAAGCTCAAGGCTTCTATGCAGAGTTAGATAAAAACCTTTTTGAATTTGAAAGTATTATCAGAGGTACAATAAATGAACAATAGCCTAAAACAAAGGTTTATAATTATTTTTATCTTTTTGATATTAAATGGAGCTATTGTTTGTGCTTCAAACGTTAGCTTCTCCGGAGGTTATACTAAAGTAAACCTACAAGAAGGGAATAAGTCAGTTAGTCTTTCTCAAGGAGCAAATGTCACAGCAGATGGTATTACAATCAAAGCTGATGAAATTGAGCTTTATGGAACAGATTATAAATATGTAAGTTGCAGTGGAAATGTTGAAGTCAGTGATTCTGAACGAGGAATAAGTCTTAGTTGTCCTTCCCTCTCTTTTGACAGAGAAAGTGGGAAAATAGTATCTGATGGGTGGATTGAGATTGAAGATACAACAAATGAAGCTTCCTTATCTGGTGCCAGGTTTGAATATGATACAAAAACAACATTAATAAAATTGCAAATGATGGCAAAGATTGTCAAAGTCACTGAAGATGGGCTTATGACTTGCCAAGCAGATAGCATTGAATTTAACAATGAAACTCAGACCGTCACACTAAAGGGCAATGCGGAAGTTCAATGGAGTGGAAACACATATAAGGCTTCTTTGATTATTATTGATTTAGAGGACTATGGAATTACAATGCATGGCTCTATAACGGGAGAAGTCAATGGATAACATACTTAGAGTTGAACATCTAAAAAAAAGATACGGAAAACGCGAAGTTGTTAAAAACATCTCTTTTGAAATGACCAGCGGTCAAATAATTGGTCTTTTAGGACCAAATGGAGCTGGAAAAACAACAACCTTCTATATGATTGTGGGCTTTATTACAAACAATGGTGGTTCAATATCTCTAAATGGAATTGATATTACAAACCTCCCCATGTATAAAAGAGCAAGATTAGGAATTTCTTATCTTCCTCAAGAGCCATCAATATTCAGAAAACTAAGTGTTGAAGACAACATCAGACTTGTAGTTGAATCAAGAGACAACATGGACAACAAAAAAAAAGAAATTGTTGTAAATGGGCTTTTAAAATCCTTTGGACTAACTGATTTAGCAAAACAAAAAGGTTATACCCTATCAGGAGGAGAACGAAGAAGAACGGAAATTGCTAGATGTTTAGCAACAAGTCCTAGGTTTTTGTTGCTTGATGAACCTTTTGCAGGAATAGACCCAAAGGCTGTCTATGAAATAAAACAAATAGTTAGATCATTAGCTAGACTTGGCATTGGAATACTTTTAACAGATCACAATGTAAGAGATGCCCTGTCAATAACTACTTGCTCCCACATTATCAGCGACGGCTCAATTTTAGTTTCTGGTGGAAAGAACGAACTTTTAGCAAACGACATTGCAAGAGATATCTACTTTGGAGAATCGTTTGAGTAAATCTCAAACAAATAAAAGGGAATTGGTATGGAATTAGGTCTAACTCAAAGTTTAAAACAAGAACAGACTCTATCACCTCAAATGTTGCAATCTCTTGCTCTTTTACCCATGCCTATTCTTGAATTAAAAGAGCACATCCAAAAAGAGATAGAAGCTAATCCCGCATTAGAAATTCCCGGGCAAGAATTCAGCGAACCAACATTACAACAATCAGAACCTAGCAACTATGACGACAATTCTGATGATGCAGACTCTTCTTATTATGAGGGTTATGAAGGTTACAATGCTCCAACAGATAGCTATTATAATACAGATGCAGAAGATGCTTCAGATAAAGCAAATCAAATGTTGGAAAACACAGCCACAAATAATAAAACTCTTAAAGAGTACTTATTAGAGCAACTTGGAGAGATCTCGCTTTCAGACGAAGTTAAAATTGCAGCAACTATGCTCATCAGCAATTTGGACGAAAACGGGTTTTTTGTTTTAACCCCCCAAAAGTTATTTGAAGATACAAAATTTAGCACTAATACCATAAACCAGGCTATCACAACAGTTCAAAGTCTTGATCCTTCTGGTGTATGCGTGGAAGACTTTAGACAGTCTCTTATTCTTCAAGCAAAGAACCTAGGCATGGCTGAAAGTGACCTTGTAATCTTCACAAAACTAGTAAACAACGAACTTGAGAAAATTAACGCGGGAAAACTTAAAGAGGCATCTAACGCTCTCAAGATTTCAGAGGAAGATCTTAATTCTTTCATATCTATTTTAAAAACACTCACGCCTTATCCTGGGCAAAACTATAGTAGTGACTCTGATTCTTATATAGTTCCAGATTTTTCAATACACAATAAAGATGGAGTCCTTACTCTTGAAATTAATAAAGGAGATATTCCAGAACTTGAACTGTCTCCTGAATTCTGCGCTATTTCAAAAGAGCTAAAAGGGCCTGAGGCAAAAACAACCTCTAAGTGGATAAACGAAAAGATAAAAGAAGCCAACCTCTTAATTGACCAAGTAAATCTCAGGTTTAAAACGCTTTCCAATGCAGCACTTGCATTAATGGATTTACAAAAAGATTTCTTTCTCAAAGGACCCAGATTCTTAAAAACCATGAAACTTAAAGATATTGCAGATAAAATTGGAGTTCATGAGACTACAATGAGTAGACTTGCACAATCTAAATACGTTGAAACAGATTGGGGCCTTTTTCAACTTAAATACTTCTTTTCACAAGGAGTAAGTTCTGCCAGTTCTCCCTCAGAAACGGTTTCTCGCAACGTTGTAAAAGACATAATTAAAGAAATAATCCAGGAGAATAATTCGTTATCTGATCAGAAAGTATCAGACTTACTCAAAGGAAAAGGAATTGATTGTGCAAGACGTACTGTTAATAAGTACCGTAAAGAGCTCAATATTGAATCTTCCTACCAGAGAGGCTGAAATTATAGTCTTTCAGCCTTCTCCACGTCTAAAAAGTATTTATAACTGTCAACTTTAAGCTCTCCACATGCCGCCTCATCACAAGCAATAAGAGCATTGTTATGAAGTTGAAGAGCACTACACGTCCACATTTGGTTCACACCACCCTCAACGGTATGTGCTAGAGCTCTTGCTTTATTGTGCCCGTTTATAAGAATCAAGACTTCTTTTGCATCTGTAACAGTTCCAACACCAACAGAAAGAGCATATGCAGGAACTTTCTCAGGATCATTACCAAAGAATCTTGAATTTACAATCTTTGTGTCAGTTGTAAGAGTTCTCACACCTGTTCTAGAAGCCAACGAAGTAAAAGGCTCATTGAATGCAATATGTCCGTCAACACCAATTCCTCCAAGGAAAAGATCTATTCCACCATAAGAAGCAATCTTCTTCTCATAGTTAAGACATTCCGCCTCAGGGTCATCTGTCATACCGTTTAAAATATTTACGTTTTCTTTTGGAATATCAATATGGTCAAAGAAATTACTCCACATAAAATACCAATAGCTCTGGTCATGCGTTTTTGGAAGACCAAGATACTCGTCCATATTGAAAGTCACAACATTCTTAAAAGAGACTTCTCCAGCTTTGTTCATTAGTGCAAGCTCTTTATAAACACCAAGTGGTGAAGAACCGGTTGGAAGACCAAGAACAAATGGCCTATCTTCCTTGTGGTTATTAATTGCATTTGCAATATGACGTGCAGCCCAAAGACTCATTTTCGCATAATCATCTTGAATTATTACTCTCATCTCATCCTCCTAAGGTTCAAAACTAAACGGTATAACCCTTCTTTTTTAAGAGTTCCACAACCTCGTCAACATAGTGTTTACAGGTTTCTTCACTCTCTGCCTCCACCATAACACGGATTAGAGGTTCTGTTCCACTTTCACGAACAAGAATTCTCCCTTTTCCTTCAAGTTTATTTGTAATATTAGAAATAGCAAGAAGAACATCTTCGTCTTCCATTACAATAGTCTTGTCTGACACGTGCACGTTGGCTAAGGCTTGTGGATACAATGTCATCCCGCTAACCAAAGCACTAAGCTTTTTCTTGGAAGCAAGCATCACTTCCATGATTTTAATAGCTGTTAAAAGCCCATCACCACTTGAAGCATATTTGGAGAAAATAATATGACCACTCACCTCTCCACCAAGTCTGCAACCATGTTCAATCATGTAATCATGAACATATTTATCTCCAACCTTGGTTTTCACAGACTCTATTCCCTCCTCTTCAAGAGCTTTGAATAGGCCATAGTTTGACATAACTGTAGCTACAACAGTATTTGTAATAAGCTTTCCTCTGTCCTTCATGTATTTACCATAAATGTAAAGGATGTGATCTCCAGTAACCACCTGCCCTTTCTCGTCAACTGCAAGACATCTATCTGCATCACCGTCAAACGCAAAACCAACATCAAGACCTTTATCTATAACAAGCTTTTGCAATCCCTCAATATGTGTTGAACCGGCATTCTCATTTACATTAAAACCGTTTGGGTCTGCATTGATAACATAGGTTTTAGCTCCCAATGCCTCAAAAACAGCCCTTGCAATATTCCAAGAAGTACCATTTGCACAGTCAAGGCCAACCCTCATTCCCTTGAATGAGTACTTACTCAAAGAAATTAAATAGCCAATATATCTATTTCTGCCAGAGGCATAATCCACCATTTTTCCAATACCATGTCTAGTTGCAAACGGCAATTCATCCCACTTTTGTCCAAAGCACTCCAACTTACCATCTATGTAATCTTCACATAACTTGAGGACACTTTCCTCCATCTTCTCGCCATACTTGTTAATAATTTTTATTCCATTATCGTAGTAGGGGTTATGCGAAGCAGTTATCATAATACCACAATCAAAGTCATCTACATGTGCAATGTATGCAACCGATGGTGTTGTGGTTACATGCATTAAATAAACGTCACCACCAGAGGCGACAATTCCGCCAGAGAGCATATACTCAAACATATAACACGAACGTCTTGTGTCTTTTCCAATAACTATTTTTGGGCTTTCTTCGTCACCACGTTGTTGTTTTAGAGCCTTAAAATACCAACCCAAAAATCTACCAACCTTGTAAGCATGATCTGCTGTAAGAGTCTTGTTTGACTCTCCTCTAAACCCATCTGTTCCAAAATATTTGCCCATTTTTCTTTTCTCCTTTTCTATCTTTTTTCTTTGACAACAATAGCCTGAGAGCTCTTGTATATACAGTTTTCTCCAACAACACCCCTAACACAGGACATTGGATAAACATTAGTACACCTTCCAATTATTGTTCCTGGATTCAAAACGCTATTACATCCAACATCAACGTAATCACCTAGAATTGCACCCATTTTTCTAAGGCCAGTTTCAATATCTTGGTTGGCATGAACAACAATATTCTTCTTATCTGCCTTAATATTAGAGGTTATAGCACCTGCTCCCATATGAGCATGAAAACCTAAAATACTGTCTCCAACATAATTGAAGTGAGGAACCTGGCAACTATCAAAAATAATTGCATTTTTGATTTCAACAGAATTTCCAATAACACAGTCATTTCCAATAAGGGCACTGCCCCTAATAAAGGCACATTGCCTTACCTCTGTATTCGCACCAATAATACAAGGCCCATCAATATATGCAGATGCAAAAACCTTTGCACTTTTATGAATCCATACATTCTCTTTGACCTCAAGATACTCATCTTTTGGTAAGTTTTGGCCAAGTTTGACAATCATTTCCTTAATACCGGCAAGAGCTTGCCAAGGAAACTCAAACCCCTCTAAGTATTCCTTTGATAGGGTGTGATTCAAATCAAATAAGTCTACAGTTTTAATCATTACAATCCCCCAACAGAAAGACATTATCCAAAGAGCTTACAACATGGGTCAACCTAACGGTGATGTTTATTTATAGCTTTTATATAATATACTTTACAATTTTAAATATTAAACTTTACAGTTGGCCTTTTTTCATTTTATAATTTTACTATCATGTATAGGCCTTTAGAAAAAACAGTAATAAACCTAGCCAAGAAAGCAACCCTCATTATCATTGAAGGCCCAAGTGGCTATGGAAAGAGAGAGTTAGCAAGAAAACTATTTCCAAATAAAAAAGTTGTAAATTTTGAAGACAACTACATAAGAAAACTTGCTGAGCAATCTCCTAGGACTTTTCTATTGGCATTTCCCGAAGGTTTAATAATTATTGAAGCATTCAAAGCTAAAGGAATTATTGATGCAGTCAAGTATTACGTGGATTTGGGTGGGTTTTCTCCTGCTAAATATGTGCTAACATCATCATACAACATAGGAGAAAAAAATATAGAAAAGGAGGATAATTCCTTTTCACGGATTTTTGTTACGGGCCTTTCCCTTGAAGAACTAACAAAACTTAAAAAAATCTCCAGCAATCCATTTGAGAATTTAATTATTGGACAGCATCCTAAAAGTCTTTTACCAAAGTTCTCACAAGCTATTGTAATTGAAAATATTATCAATCATGCGATGAATCATCCTACTAAGAAAATCAATTCTTCCAACGAGCCCCTTTTTAGAAAATTTCTTGGTGTCTGTGCAAAGACATCGGGTCAAATGCTCTCCATGAATCAGGTGGCAAAAAACACGGGAATATCGGCCCCTACTGCTAAAACATGGATTTCCATTTTGGAAGAACTCTGCTTTGCAAACACAATTAACTGCGAGAAGAAAGCTCCCATTTTTTATCTGACCGATACCGGTGTAATATGCAAATTACTAGGTATGGACTCGCCTTCTGAGCTGATATTAAGCCCACATAGAGATTCTGTTGTGGTGTCGTTTGTGCTTGGAGAAATCTCACGAGTCAGGCATGCGAAAGGATTAAATATAAATCTCACAGCATCAGTGAAAGAACCCTCTGGAAAATTAGTCTTTATTGCTAAGTGGGAGAAAAATTATGAGATTTTTATTTGCCCACAAATAGAGGTCACAGATAATTTTTTACCACCAAAAACACAAGGAAAATCAAACACAAAAAAGGTAGTTCTTCACTTGGGAGATGTAACCTATACAAATAAAGGCGTTGACTGCATATCTTGGAAGGACTGGTATAAGTTTGCTTGTGAGTTAGATTATTTCAGCTGAGTTTATAGAGGTTTTTTGCTTGACGATTAGCTTTTAGCATGTTAATTTTTATCTTGGATGTGAGGATTTCACATAGTTTTACTTGGTCATGCACCAACGACTGCATGAAAAAAAATCAAAAATAGGAAGTACTCTCCATGCGTTTATTTGATACACATTGTCATATTGGTTTAATTCACGAAGACCCTATTGAGCAGCTCATTGTAGTTCAGTATGCAAAACGGGCTGGAGTTTCCAATATTGTCTCTGTATGCAATCGCATCACAGACTTTGAAGCTACATATAACAACCTCAAAAGTGCAAAAAATGTTTTCCACGCAGTTGGCGTTTCCCCCACAGAATGTGGAAATGTCTATGGTAGCTGGGAGACCGATGTTCAAAAATACCTCAAATATGACAGAGTTATTGCAATTGGTGAAACAGGTCTAGATTATGGCAAGTTCAAGCAATATAAAGATATACAGGTTGAGTTTTTCTTAAAGCACCTTGAAATTGCAAGAAGAGCACACCTTCCAGTTATCATCCACAATAGAGAAGCTGGCGAACATATCCTTGAAATCCTCAAGACCAACATCCCAGACGAGGGCGCAATTTTCCATTGTTATTCTGAAGACTGGAATTATGCCTTTAGGGCCATGGAGCTACCAGTTTATTTCTCTTTTGCCGGCAATATCACATACAAGAATATTAAGAAGATAACCGATACTATTAAAAATCTTCCTGAAAACAGAATTCTCATTGAAAGTGAAGCCCCTTTCTTGGTTCCTTTTAAGTACGCAAAACGCAGAAACAAACCAGAATATTTACCTGAAACTGCAAAAGCGGTGGCAGAGATTAAAGGAATTCCTCTTGAAGAAATGGCAGAAATTCTTTTCACAAACAGCCTAAACGCCTTCCACCTAACAGAGGTATAACGAGGAAATTGTGACAGACCTTATTCATCCAATCTCTATAGGAAATCTCTCTCTTAAAAGTAATGTTTTTCTTGCCCCACTTGCAGGCTACACTGACAAGGTTTTTCGTAGCATTTGCCTAAGTCATGGAGCAGCACTTACCTACACAGAAATGGTCAGCAGTGAAGGCGTTGCCCGTGCTAGCGAAAAGACTATTATGCTAATGGAGAGAGGGGAAAACGAAGAACATCTAGCTGTGCAGCTGTTCATGCCAGATGCAGACACAGCAAAACGTTCTTTAGAAGGAACAATGGCCTACAACCCAGCTATAATTGATATAAACGCAGGTTGTCCTGTTCCTAAGGTCATCAAAACAGGTGCTGGCAGTAGTTTACTCAAGAGCCCAGAGACAATTTACGATATAGTGCACACCATAACTTCCAACGTTTCTATACCAGTTACAATAAAGATTAGAACAGGATGGGATGCAGAAAGTATTAACTATCTTAAGACAGCAGAAGCAGCCTTTTCTGCCGGGGCAAGTGCCTTGTGTATGCATGCAAGAACTAGAAGCCAGCTGTATATGCCAACTGCAAATTGGACTTTACTAAAAGACCTTAAGGACCACTTTCCAGAAAAATTAATCATTGGCTCAGGTGATCTTTTCACCGCACAAGATGGCCTAAGAATGCTAAAAGAAACTGGTGTTGATGCAATCATGTTTGCCCGTGGAGCAATAGGAAATCCATTTGTATTTGAACAAATTCAAGCTCTTGCAAAAGGACAAGAGCCTTTAGAAATATCGGTTCAAGAAAAGAAAAAAGCAATTGAGATGCACCTTGCTGGTCTTGTAGACTTCCTTGGAGAAAGCGCTGCCTGTAGAGAGATGAGAAAGCACGTCTGTGCTTATTTAAAAGGAATACCTAATAGCGCAAAAGTGCGCCAAGTAGCAACCACGGCACTCACGATTGAAGACTACAAAAAAGCTCTTGCCATGTTGTCCAATTGACCTTATTTCCCAATAATTATAACATTTTAGCAGTTTTGAAAACAAACTTTATTGGAGAGACGGTTAGAATGAAAGTACTTGTTTTGGGTTCTGGCGCAAAAGACCATGCTATTGCTTGGTTATTTTCAAAAAGTAAACTAATTGAAGGTCTCTATGTTGCACCAAGCAATCCAGGAACTGCGAGCTTTGCAGTTAATCTCCCAGATGTAAACCCTGCAGACAAGAAACAAGTTCTTGCTGCTTGCAAAAAATATGACATTGATTTTGTCTTCATTGGTACAGAAATGCCACTTCAAACTGGCGTGATTGACCATTTAAACAAGAACGGAATCTCAACTTTTGGAGCTCCAAGCTATGCTCTGAAACTAGAGGGCGACAGAAAATTTGCTAGAGAATTCGCTACAAGACATAATATTCCAGTTCCAAACTATAAAGTCTTTACAACAACCAAAGACATTGAAGAATACTTAAACAAAAACAAAGGAAAAGCCTTCACAATTAAAACAAATGAGATGTCTCCTTCAAGAACAATGGCATACTCAGATGATAAGAAAGTACTTCTTCCTTTTGCAGAAAAACTACTCCAAAAAGGACCTGTCATTATAGAAGACAGAGTTGAAGGTATTAGCATAACTGGTTCAATCTTAGTTGATAATGTTGGTTACTACGTTCTTCCTCTTTGTTCAGAGTACACAAAAAGAGAACACACAGACAAAGGACTTGGAACTCCAACCGGTGGAATGGGAGCCATTTGCCCTATTCCGTTGTCAGCGGATATTAAAGAAGCAATCCAAAATATCATCATCCACCCAACATTTAAAGGGCTGAAAGAAGAAAATCTTTATTATAAGGGAGTTTTAACATTCTCAATTGTTTTATCTTCAAATGGACCTTATTTAGTAGACTACCATGTACGTCTAAATGACCCCGCCACACAAGCTATGGTTCCGCTTATTAAAAACGATCTTGTTGAACTTATGATAGCAATGCAGAATAACACACTTAAACATGTTAAACCTTTAACAAGCAATCAAAGTTCTGTTTGCGTAGTAATTGGTTCAGAGGGCTATCCAAATGACACCAAAACAGGAATGAAACTAGCATCAATTTCACCAAAACTCCTGATCAACTGCTACAATGACGGTACGTACGTTTTCTTTGGAGCTGTGGAGCGAAGAGAAGATGGGGAACTTTACACTACGGGTGGACGTGCTGCAACCGTTGTTGGAGTTGGGAAAAACATCATTGAAGCAAATTCAATAGCCTATAAAGCAATTGATGCTATAACTTTTGATGGTTCCTGGTATAGAGAGGACATTGGAAACAAATTCTTTGAAAACTCCACCAAAGAGAATAGATAG
>CAVJIN010000040.1:0-14185 GCA_963649615.1 bacterium | reverse complement strand
ATTTTATTCGCGCTAAAATTCACTTTAGCATTAGAGAAGCTATGTTAAATTTTATTCGCGCTAAAATTTAACATAGCTTCGACTCTCGGGTAAAGTGGATTTGAACCACCGACCCCTTGGTCCCGAACCAAGTGCGCTAGCCCCTGCGCTACTACCCGAAAAACTGCGTGCTAAACCGCTTTTTTGCCTTTGAACTATAGGGTTTTTGTTTTGACCTGTCAATGCTGGATCAATGCTAGTTTTGATTGACACTACACACAATATGATGATATTTTTGTATGGAGTGTCCATCTTTGGACTACGTTAGAAAACTATACTAATTTTATAAAGAGGTCTTCCATGGCAGATAAGAATGTCCCTTCAGAAGAAGTAAAAAAAGAAGAAAAAAACACAACACTGAAGGTAATGGAAACAAAACCCAAAAAAACTAAGAAAGATAGTGAACCTTGGACAGCAAAGAGAGTTATCACTACCGTTATCATTGCAATTCTTGCACTTTTGATGGTTGGAAGCCTTTACTACATCATCATTATGATTTCCCAGAGCAAGAGCGAAGATTCTAATGCGTGGGGTTATTACAACGGAAAAGCAATCAAGATTGAAACAAATAACGTGTTCTACAATACGCTGATGAATGATAGCAGTTTTCAAACAGCTTATCTTAGTAACGACTATTCAACAATGATGCAAAGCTACTACTCTGCATATCAGCAGCAGGTTCTTTTCACAGCAATAACAGAAGATGCCCAGGCAGCAAAGATTGCAGCACCACAAGAATTGGTCAACGAGTTGATTATTTCTACTGGTATTTATAACGATTCTGATGGAAACTTTAGCGAAGAGACTTACAAGGCAACTGCAGAGTCATCAAGAATTCTTGTTAATTCTTATTATACAAGCATCTACCCTTATCAAGTAGTTCTTTCAGACTATAGCTCAGTAATTGTTTCTGATGCAGAAAAGAATTTTGTTTCTCAAATGGCTGGAAAGTCTAGATCTTTTGAATACTTTGTTGTTGACTACAATGCATATCCAGATGATTTGGCAGCTGAGTATGGAAAAGCAAATGCAGACCTCTTTAAGAGCGTAAGCATTTCAATGATTTCAAATTCTGATGAAGAGAAAATCAATCAGGCTTATGCAGATCTCAATTCAGGATTAGCTTGGACAGATGAAGTTAGCCTCTACTCTACAGATTCCTATGCTTCTGAGGGTGGTGTTGCTGGTGAAATTAGATTGTACGCTCTTGCTACAGCCCTTTCTGATTCTGCTGATCTTGATAAGATTGTTGCACTTGAAATGGGAAGCTATTCTGAGCCAATTCAAACAACTTCTGGATGGGCAATTTACAAGGTTGATTCAAAGATAGTTCCTGCAGACTTCACAGATGAAGGTACTCTTACAGATGTAAAGTCTTATATTAACAGCAACGAGCCTGAAACAATTACTGCTTACATTGAATCTCAGATTTCTACAATTGCTGAACTTGCACAGACAGATTTTGAGGCTGCTGCAGAATCTTGCAATGCTGAAATACAGACAGTTTCTTCTGTGTCAAATAACATTGGTGATAGCCAGTATCTCCTTGGTATTGAGTATTATGATACCAATGGTTATCTTGCTACTGCAGCTGAAGATGAAAGCATTTCAAGAGAACTCTTCACAGCTGAAGAGGGTTACGTAACTGGAGCAATTACAAGTGACAGCAAGTACATGATTGCTAAGGTCACAGCAATTAATGATCAAGATGCTTCAATGTCATCTCTTATCAGTGCATACTATAACTACTATGCGTCTTCACAGGTAGTAAACGACAAGTTCTATGCAATTCTTCTTAGTGACAAGTTCACTGACAACTTCTATGTTCAGTTCTGGACACAGCTTTTCTCTTCCAGCACAACAAACTAAGAACAACAAGCTAAGAAAAAAAACTAAACACAAGAATACGGGCCACTGCACAAAACACAGTGGCCTTTTTTTACACAACACGCTGAAACTGGTGTATTATTAGAGAATGGAAAACAGAAATCACGAAGTCTTAAGAAATCAGCCATTACTTAACAAAGAGGGCCACATTATTGAAGAAGGTTGGGCCAGAAAGCCTGTTTGGCAATATGATAGGACAAAAATTAAGGCCAGTGCCTTTAAGAAAAAAGAATGGGACTATTATGCAATAAGTAGCCAAAGTCAAGGTTGGACCGTGTGCGGAACTATCAGTGATTTGGGATATGCAGCATTGTTATCGGTATCATATATTGACTTTAAGCGTGGAAAATTCTCACAGGCAGATGAAATGAAGTTCTTCACGCTGGGCAAGCTAGGTCTGCCTGCGTCCTCCCAAATAGACAGCAGTTGCCAATACATAGGCAAAAATATCAGGCTGACTTTTATCAAGCATGGCAAAAAAAGGCACGTCATGATAGCTGCACCAAGCATGAAGCTTCCAGATGGGCGCGTGGGCCTTGATCTCAACGCAGTTCTCTTCCAGCCAGATGAAATGGAAAGCATGAACATTGCCACAAGCTGGGCCCAAAATCGCAAAGCCTTTTACCTCAACGAGAAAGTCAACTGCATGCAAGCACAGGGCACAATCCGCCTAGGCAACGACATTCAGGAATTACAAGATTCCGATGTCTTTGGGGTCCTCGACTGGGGTCGCGGACGCTGGACATACAAGAACACTTGGTTTTGGGGTTCTGGCAGTGGTCTTGTAGATGGTCATAAATTTGGCTTCAACATTGGCTATGGCTTCACCGATAGAACGCCGGCAAGCGAAAATGTAATCTTCTATGATAATAAAATTCACAAATTAGATGACATCACATTCAATATTCCAGAAGACAATATCATGAAAAACTGGACATTCACCAGTTCAGATGGACGCTTTGAAATGGACTTCAAACCAGCTGTAGACAGGTCCTCTAAGATGAATTTTGGCATTATAAAGACAGACCAGCATCAAGTATTTGGATACTTTACAGGCAAGGTTATTCTTGATGACAAGACAGTTGTCCAAGTAAAGGACTTCCCTGCCTTTGCAGAAAAAGTATTCAACCAATACTAAGTTTCAATACTAAAACCGCCTTCCCAGTGAGTTTTGATGTAATCACAGTATCGCTTTAATCTAGTTCTGATTGTTTGGGTACTGACTCCGTATTTTTTAGCCATCTCGCAAATTGTGCCTCCATTGGACCAGAGAAGAGCCAATTCTCGTATATCAATAGAATCATCTCGTAAATGCCAATGGTTTGCTCCAGTTCGTAAAGTAAAAGTCCTTCCGCAATTAGTACAAACGTAGCGTGGAATTTTCTTATGTTGCTTAGTTTCGTAGTAACCATGGCTTTTATACCACCTATATTCTTTAGGCAAATTTTGCTTATGATGCCACTTGCATAAAGAATTGGGACACACTCCATTTTTCAAAATCTCGTTCATAGCACCTTCTCCTTTTGATTAACTCTAATATTAAGTTCAAACAAAAAGTACAAAACTACTGCTTTTTCTTTTTCAATCCACTTGAAGAAGAGCACTACTGTATAGTATAAACTTGAACTTGGAAAAGATAGAAATGCAGAATACAAAAGAATTTATTGATTTAGGCCTCTCAGAAAAAAGTATTGAGGCAATTGAAAAAAAGGGCTTTGAACATCCAACAGAAATTCAAAAAAGATGTATCCCAATTTTACTAAAAGAAAAAAAAGATCTAATTGGACAAGCACAAACAGGAACAGGAAAAACCGCAACCTTTGCACTTCCAATTTTGGAGAAACTTGATGATTGGCAAGGCAAAAAAAATCAGCATACCACAAGGGCTTTAGTTTTGGTTCCAACAAGAGAGCTTTGTATTCAGGTTTGCGATGAAATTAAAAGCCTAGGAGAAAATAGAAATATTCGCACACTCGCCATTTATGGCGGAGCTTCCTATAACCTTCAATTCAAAGGACTCAAAGATGGAGCTGATGTAATTGTAGGCACCCCAGGAAGAATTCAAGACCATCTTGAGAGAGAAACACTTAAACTTGATTCCATCAAGTTTTGCGTCCTTGATGAGGCCGATGAAATGCTCAACATGGGCTTTATAGAGGATATTGAAAATATTCTTGCTAAAATGCCTTCTGACAAGCAAATGTTATGCTTTTCTGCCACCATGCCAGAGCCAATTAAGAAGCTTGCTGAAAACTTCATGAAAGACTATGAGGTGGTCAAGGTTCAAACCCAGGACATGACTAGTACACTCACAAGACAAGTCTACTATGAGCTCTTTGAAGAGGACAAATTTGAAGCACTTTGCCGTACAATTGATATGGCCCCAGATTTTTACGGCCTAGTCTTTTGCAAAACAAAAATCCAATGTGACGAGATTGGCTCAAAACTCATCTCTGCTGGCTACAACGCAGAAGTCCTCCACGGAGATCTCAGCCAAGTACAACGAGAGCTAATCATTCACAAAATGCGAGAGCACAGAATTAGCATCCTAGTAGCCACAGACGTAGCCGCACGAGGATTAGACATCCCAGACATGACCCATGTGGTCAACTACAGCCTCCCAGACGAGCCAGAAAGCTACATCCACCGTGTAGGCCGCACCGGCAGAGCGGGCAAAGAAGGCCTAGCCGTCACTTTTGTCACTCCACGCGAATTCAGAAAACTTGCCTTCATCAAGCGTATTGCTAAGTCCGATATTGTCAAAGTCCGCATCCCAACAATAGACGAACTCATGACTCAGAAGCGAAAAATGCTTCAAACAGATCTTTATGACAACATCAAAAAGGCTGAAAATGGTTTGTATGACGATTCTCTTTATTCAATGGCCAAGAAACTCTGTTCAGAGCATCACCCAACAAATGTAATAACAGCCCTTCTTGCAGAGCGTTATGGTAATTCTCTAGACAAAAACAAATATCAAGAGATTCGAGATTTATACGACAGAGAAAAACCAAGGGAAAGACGTAGACTAAGAACGCCAAGAACAACTACATTTAGCACAAGCAAAAAGCGTGGAAGAGCAAACAAGAGTAGATTTAAAAGCTAAATGTGATACTGGTCATCGTACATATCGCTGAGGATGGCCTTAAAAATAGACTCTGAATTTTTGAGGATTTTTGAGCCTCTGGTAATTTTGCAAAGGCTAACTTCCATTTCTTGGGCAATGCGTCTTTGCGGTTTTCCGTTATATAGTTCTTTCATGATATACCAACGTTTAGCAATATCAGTAATTTCAGTTGAGGAAAAGAGTTCTTCAAAGAGTTTGCGCATGCTTTGTTTGTCTGTGGTGCGTGCAAAAATATCTATCAATTCTTGAAGATTATTGTCCATCAAAAGGCCTCCTCAAAATAAATCATAATAAAGGTGCAACAAGTTTAGCAACTTGTCCTGTTAGTTTCATAAGCCAAGAACGTTTTCTCACAGATGAAAGTGTAACTTCTTCGCATAGTTCAAAGGTCTCAAGGAAATCGGTCTTAACGGAAGAGACCATGCTGCCACCATAAAACACGGAGCCGCTTTCAAAGTGCAAGAAGAATGACCTGAAGTCCATGTTGGTGGTGCCAACTATTGCGCGTTGGTCGTCGCTTACAAACATCTTGGAGTGGATAAAGCCAGGAGTATATTCAAAAATTCGGACCCCATAGGAGAGAAGTTGTGGGTAGTTTGCTTTAGTTAGTGCATTAACAATTTTCTTGTCTGGTATGGCAGGGGTAATGATGCGGACATCTACGCCAGATTGAGATGCAAGAATTAGAGCGTTAATCATTGCAGTGTCAAGAATTAAATATGGTGTACTAATCCAAACGTACTTCTTTGCTATGTTGAGTACATGAATATAGGCATTTTCTGCAACGTTAAAATCGTCAAGAGGGCTATCTCCAAAGCTTTGGATAACCCCATCATTGCTCCTTTTTTCAGTGGGATAATACATGGAAAAATCTTCAATGAAGTATTTTTTTGGTGCAGCAAATAGCCAAAGTTGTAAGAACATGAAGGTATAATTCCACACGCCACTGCCTCGTAAGATAAAAGCATTATCCTTCCAATGTCCAAAGCGAATTTTGTGATTTATGTACTCGTCTGCAATATTGATGCCACCGCTGATTGCTGTATTTCCGTCAATAATACATACTTTCCTATGGTCTCTGTAATTTAATCTTGGGTTCAATCGTGGCCTAACAGGGTTAAATGCCACTGCTTTTATGCCATATTGGCGCAGTTGAAGGTAGTATTTGTATGGAAGAGTACCAATGCTCCCCATGTCATCATACATAAGCCTAACGTCAACACCCTGAGAAACTTTGTCTTTAAGAATTTGCAGAACACTGTCCCAGAAATCGCCTTTTTCATAAATAAAATACTCAAGAAAAATGAACTTCTTAGCTTTTTTCAGTTCTTCAAGCATTACTGGATAGCAATAATCACCAAGGGAATAATAGGAAATCTCTGTTGAGCTAGATGGAAGGCTACCTGTTAATCTTGTTAGATACTGTTGAAGTCTAATATCTTCTAGTTGGATTTCTGATATTTGTACATTAGATAGTTCTTTAGAATCATCACCAAACTCGCCAATTTTGTGTTCTTTCATCAATTCTTGATAGTTTTTAATCTTTCTTCTTTCCCATTTACCTTTCTTTTTGTTTCCAAAAATAAGGTACATAAAACACCCAAAAATTGGAAAAACGGAGATTAAAAGGATCCAAGAGAGCTTATACTCAGGAGCATCGTTTCTAGTAAAGATAGCAAAGGAGACAACAAAACCTAAAATAAAGTTAAAAATTGAAAGACCAAAGGAACTTTCTGCATATTTTAACGTAACAAAAATGATGACTACTTGTATTAAGAAAAAGAGGATGGTCCATGCTAATCTGCCGGTAATAAACTTCAAAAATTTGCGCATCAAAAACTAGAACTCCGCGGCACCCTTAAACTGACTTACGTATAGATTGTAGTAAAAACTCTTTTTTGCCAAGAGTTCGTCATGTTTTCCTTGTTCAACAATATTACCCTTATTAATTACTAAAATAAGACTTGCATCTCGTATTGTGGATAGTCTATGAGCAATAATAAAGCTGGTTCTACCTTCCATTAAATTTATCATAGCCTGCTGCACAAGACGTTCTGTTCTTGTATCAACGTTGCTAGTAGCCTCATCCAAAATAAGAATACGAGGATTACTCATAAAGGCTCGAGCAATGGTAATAAGCTGTTTTTCTCCTTGACTAATATTGCTGGCTTCTTCGTTGATTTTAAACTCATAACCTCCAGGAAGTGTTTCAATAAAGTGGTCTGCACATGCAAGCTGAGCACAGCGTTTTACCTTGTCCATATCTACTTTTCCAGTCCCTGCTCCATAGGCGATATTTTCAGCAATAGTACCCTCAAACAGCCAAGTATCTTGTAAAACCATGCCAAATTGCTCTCTTAGGACATCACGAGGCCAATCTCTTACGTCAATTCCATCTACTTTTATAGAGCCTTTATTAACATCATAAAATCTCATAATGAGATTAATTAAGGTTGTTTTACCAGCTCCGGTAGGACCAACAATTGCTATCTTGCTACCCTCTTTTACCTTTAGATTGAAGTTTTCAATCAAAGGCTTATCCTGTTCATAGCTAAAGTAAACATTATCAAACTCAATATTCCCCTCTGCTGGAACAGAACTTTGAGTTCCATCATCAACTTCTTCTGGCTCTTCGAGAATTTCAAAGACTCTTTCTGCTGCGGCCATTGTGCTTTGGAAAACGTTGGCAATATTTGTTATTTCCTGAATTGGCATGTTAAATCTCTTAACGTACTGAACAAAGGCCTGAATATCACCAATTGCCAATTTTCCAACTGCTGCAAGTGAGGCTCCAACTACAACTACTAGAATATAGCCTAAGTTTCCTGCAAAGTTAGTAAGAGGATGAATTACAGAACTATAGAAATTACTCTTCCAGCCTGCTGTGTACAGTTCTTCATTAATTGCATCAAACTGTTCAATAGCCTGCTGTTCATGGTTGAAGGTTTTTACTATAGAGTGTCCACCATAAAGTTCTTCAACATGTCCATTTAATTTTCCTAAATTTTTCTGGTTGGCTAAGAAGAACTTTTGCGTGCATTTGACTACAATAGAAACAATTAAGACCACAAGTGGGATAGTAAGTAAACAGACAAGTGTCATGATGACATTGATTGAAAACATCATGGCAAGAACACAAACAACTGTGAAAAAGCTTACAATGGCTTGGCTTATTCCTTCTTGAATGCTTTGGTCAATGACATCAACATCATTTGTCACCCTACTCATAATCTCGCCTTGGGTTCTACCGTCAAAGTAACTCAAAGGGAGTTTATCCAATTTGGCATTTACTTCACTTACAAGACCTCTAGAAATTTTTTGAGAAAGAAAGGCTAAAATCCAATGTTGAGCAAATCTAAACAAAGGGTTAACCAAGTAGAGGGCAACCAAAATTAGTATAAATTTACCAATAAGTGTCCAATTAAATGAGCCTGTTTGCACTCCTTCTGTAATAACATTGATAGCTTTGCCTAATACTTTTGGGGCAACAGATGTACACATGACACCTACAAAAGCACAAAAGAAGGCTAAAATAAATAAGGGAAGATATGGTTTTAGTCTCTTTAACAGCTTCTGACTTGCAAGCTTTGCATTCTTGGCTTTTTCGCCTTCACGTGGAGGATTTCTTCTACTCA
Source organism: bacterium (assembly GCA_963649615.1). Classification (GTDB taxonomy): domain Bacteria; phylum Spirochaetota; class Spirochaetia; order Sphaerochaetales; family Sphaerochaetaceae; genus UBA9732. The sequence continues at coordinate 5,497 of CAVJIN010000040.1, read as the reverse complement.
TTTGTTTAATTCCTCCTCGCTTAACTGACTTGATGCAATTTCATAGTACAATGGGCAACTCTTCAAGAGGTCTTTATGACGCCCTTGTCCTACTATTTTGCCATTGTCTAGTACTATAATGTTATCGGCATCCATAATTGTGCTAACACGTTGAGCTACAATTATGCGTGTGGCCTTCCCTAGCCTAGTGTCCTTTGCAAGTGCAGCACGCAGGCGGGAATCCGTTTCAAAATCTAGGGCGGAGAAGCTGTCGTCAAAAATGTAGATCTCACAATCACGTACAATGGCACGGGCTATGGCAAGACGTTGTTTCTGTCCTCCTGAGACGTTCTTGCCTCCTTGAGAGATTTCTTCATTCACCCCGTTTTCTTTTTGCGAGACAAAACCCCAGGCCTGTGCCGTTTTCAGGGCGTCTTCAACCTGCTTGTCTGTAGCCTCAGGAAAACCAAAGCGCACGTTGTCTGCAATAGTGCCCGTAAAGAGATAGCCTTTTTGGGGAACGTAACCAATTCTTGAACGTAAATTGCTAACTGAAAAATCTCGTACATCTAAGCCATCTAAAAGCACGGAGCCCTCAGAAACATCGTATAATCGTGGGATGAGAGAAAGTAAAGTACTCTTTCCACACCCTGTAGAGCCAATGATTGCTGTTGTTTTTCCGCCCTCTGCTGTAAAACTAATATCAGATAGGACGGGCGCATCGCTTCCTGGGTAAGAGAAAGACACGTGCCTGAATTCCAGCGTTCCCTTCTTAAGAGCTACGGCAGTAGAAAGATCTACAGCAGTAGAAATTTCTGGCATATTTTCTGGCACCTTGGGATGTTCAGGCTCAGAAATCATTGTCTTCAGCTCTAGAACTTCGTTAATTCTTTTTGCACTAATATTTGCACGTGGAAGAATTATCATGAGCATGCTTAGCATACCAAGACTTGAAAGAATTTGGGTCACATATTGAATAAAGCTCATAAGTTGGCCAACTTGAAGTCCGCCAGCTTCAATTTGAATTGCACCAAAATAACAAACGGCAACAGTAGACATGTTAACAATTAACATCATCCCTGGCATTGCAGATGACACTATTCTCAAAACCTTAAGTGAAACCTTGAAGAGATCCATATTACCCTTTTCAAACTTTTCCTGCTCGGTTTTTTGATTTACAAAGGCTCTAATAACACGAGTTCCCGATATATGTTCCCTCAAAAGGAGATTTAATCTATCGTTTTTCTTTTTTAAATCATCAAAAAGCCTTGTTGCAAAGAAAATAATTGCAACAAAAAGAAGAACCAAAAGAGGAATAGAAACCAGTAAAATTTTGGCAAGCTCCTTGTTTATGTTAAGGGCTAAAATCACACTACCAACACACATAACTGGCGCAACAATGACCATTCGCATTAACATCACGCAAAAATTTTGCATCATAGTGACGTCACTGGTATTTCTTACAATCATGGAAGACACGCCCAGCTTGTCCATTTCACTAGAAGAGAAGGCCTCTGCATTCACGAAAATATCGTGCCTCATGGCTCTTCCAATACCCGCCGATACTCTACTGCTAAAATAGCCTACACCAAGCATTGCGCCAACTTGAAAAAGAGACATCAACAGCATGAGAGCACCCTGCCTCATGATATATCCCATATCCCCAGAAGGCAGCCCCACATCCACAATATTGGCCATAATTGTAGGAAGTGCCAACGTTCCCACAACCTGAAAAGCCACAAAAATCAGCACAAGAAGCACTTGAATCTTGTACATCCCAAGATATTTTCTTAAAAGCTTAGTCATCTTCTTCTAAATCATCTTCATTCAAGTCAGTATTGGGCTCGCGGTCATCATCTGTAACATCTGTATTGAGGTCTGAAGTAAGCAAATCTTCGTCTTCATCCTCATCTTCGTCTGAAAGGCCTTCCAAGAGGTCATCATCAGTATTCAAATCAGCCAAGTCATCATCCGTGATGTCTGTATTAGGCTCCCGCTCTTCATCCTCTTCAAGACCGATATTATTAACTTCTTCTAGCTCCTGTTCCACAACTTTAGGCTCGCTGTCAAGCTCGAGCCCAGGGAAAGGTTTTCCCAAAGCAACCTCTCTTACATGAGAATCCATAGCATTTGCAAAAGCCATTGGATCAGCAGAATTTTCAAGACCATTTAGAAGTTGATTAGCATAATCTTTGCTAATTGTACAAGTATTTGTAAAACGCTTAGAAAGAGCCCAGCCAACCCTATCAATAGCCTGAGAGAGCTTCTTCTCATGAATTTTTACCTGTGCACCATGAATATAGGCCTCCGGAAACCTTGCATTGCGCTCATTGATAAGTTCATCATAAACCTCAGCCGCCTTGTGCCAGTCACCTGTAAGAAGATAGTAAAGGCCCCTGTTATCCAAAAGCCCATTTGACTCGCTCCCCATCTTTCTAGACTCAGTAATAAGTTTCTTAGCCTCCTTCAAATCACCCTTTTCAAGAAGATATGTTTCAAGATTGATTTGAAGATTTCCGTCAACATAGCCACTTGCTCTAAGATCTTGAAGCATCTCAATTGCCTTGTCCAACTGCCCTTTTTTCCAATATCCCATTGAAAGAGCAATGATTGCCTGACCACGCCAATGAGCATCCTTACAAGTTGGAATAAAGGATTCAAGAGTATCAACACCAAAATCAACATCATCCTGCTGAATAAAAGCAGTGCCAATTAAAACAGTTCTTTCCTCATCAACATGAGCAGAAAGAGCCTTTTTCATCATCTTCCAAACTTCTGGAGTATTTTCTTTCTTAAGTTTAACAGCAGCTTTGTAAAAAATGATAAAACCACGTCTGATATAAAGAAAGAGACATATCAAAGCTATTGAAATAATAACCTTAAAATACCATTTAATAGGTAAAAGACAGGTACATCCAATAAGTAAGAAAAAAAGAAGAGCAATTAGCGCACCCTTATTTAGTTTAGTCTTTGTTACATTTGGCATTATTTTGACCTCCTACTGCATTAGAACTTTGAGATAGGGAAAACTCACAACCACAGTACTGCTGTCTGTATAGACCAAGCATGCTGGACATTTTCACACTCTTTGCAAAGCCATCTTTCTTTTTAAAATCAATCTTAGTAAAACCATCAAACTTCTCGCCAACAGAAAAGATGGATTCACTTTTCTTAAATCTACTAACAGTCAGCGTTGTTGTAAACTTATCAATGCCAAGTTTTTTTGCTTCTTGACATGCCTGATAAAGATTAAATTCAAAGCACTTTAAGCATCTTTTACCATGTTCTGGCTCATTCTCAAGACCTTTAATAAAAGCAAGCCAGCTATTGTGGTCATATTCTTGTCTAACAACCTCAAGACCTCCATAGTACTGAGAAACCTTCAACAGCTCTGCATAGCGTTTATCATTCTCTTCTTTGGGCCAAATATTGCTATTTCCGTAACATAACACAGGTTCATAGCCTTCATCTAAAAGTCTTTGAATACTGCTAGTTGAACACGGACCACAGCAACAATGGACAAGTATCCGTTCGTGCATGAATAAATTATAGCTAAAAGATTAAAATTAGAATACATAATAGAGAATTTTTATACATAAGAAAATATAATGATATCATAATTGATTCTTATGTAAATTTACTGTAAAGTGGATTTATGCAGATAGTTTATACAATCCTCCAAATAGCTGGTAGCCTAGGAATATTCCTGTATGGCATCAAAAAAATGAGTGATGGCCTGCAAAAAACCGCAGGCAAGAAAATGAAGAATGTCCTGAATCTCATGACAGGCAATAGATTCACGTCCATAATTACAGGAATTGTCATCACAGCTCTAATTAACAGCTCAACGGCAACAACCGTCATGGTAGTAAGCTTTGTGAATGCTGGTTTAATGAACTTGGTTCAAGCAATAGGAGTAATTCTAGGGGCTAATATAGGAACCACAGTCACCGGATGGATTATGGCAACTTTAGGGTTTGCAATGGACATAACCAACATAGCAATAGTGCTAATTGGCATAGGTCTTCCGCTATTTTTTTCAAAGAAAACCCGACAAAAGGACATTGGTGAAATCCTTTTTGGAATTGGGTTCTTATTTTTAGGACTTAACTATTTGCAATCTTCAATGCCCGATATTTCCGGAAACGTAACAATCTTAAGTTTCCTTGAAAAGATGAATGAGGGATCACTTTCAACAGTGATCTTGTGCGTAGTAATTGGAACAATATTAACAATTATAGTTCAATCTTCAGCAGCAGCAATGGCCATCACATTAACGCTAGCTTATCAAGGCTGGATTGGCGTCACAGCCTCCTGTGCTCTAGTTTTAGGACAGAACATAGGAACCACAATCACTGCCTTTTTTGCCTCAATTGGAACTAGCACAAATGCAAAAAGAGCTGCTTGGGCACACATCTTATTCAATTTAATTGGCTCAATTTTATCCATCATACTCCTCAAATGGATGATGGCCTTTGTCAACATGATCACCCCGGGCGATATTTACACAATGCAAGGCGAGGAGCTTTATGCAACTATCCCAACCTTCCTTGCCATGTTCCACAGCATGTTTAACATACTGAACACACTACTTTTTGCTCCATTTATCAAGCAATATGCGGCCCTCATAACATATTTAATCCCAAACAAAAAAGACTACGAGGACTCTTCATATCACTTCAAATACGTTCCTGGCACAGTTATGGACACTCCGGAAGTCTACATTTCAGCAATCCAAGACGAAATTGGCAAGATGGGGACAATAGCTAACGAGATGTTTGAAACTTGCTCAAAAGCCCTACTTTCTCAAGATACTGATCTTTCTGAAACTGTCTCTAATTTAAAACATAAAGAAGACTATGTAGACCAAATGGAAGAGCAATTAACCTCAATATGCAGTCACATTACAGGAGAAATTCAGGAAACACCGTATGGAACAAGCACAAGTGGAATGCTTCGTGTCATTGACGAAATAGAATCTATCACGGACAGTTGCTGTGACATAATCATGCTGTTTGATAAAAAGCAAAAAGCTGGATGGAAAATGTCCAATGAAAATGTCAAAACTCTTGAAGCCTACAGCAACCTTGTTCAGCAATACTTAAGTTTTGTAACATCCCACCTTGGTCAAAAGATTACACAAAGTGAGATGGAAACAGCTAACTTCTTTGAAGAGAAAGTAAACAACACCAGAACTGAGATTCAAGATCTTGTATATAAACAACTTACAAGCAATAGCCAAAATGTTGCTGAACAACTTTGTATCTTAGATGATATAAAGCACCTTGAGCACATTGGAGACCATTGCACAAATATTGCAGAAGTCTATTTTGGACTAGATAAGCATACCCCAAAACTGGTGAATATGGAGTAAGACAGTTCCTAATTACTTCTTCTTGCGTTTTTCTTCGTCACGTTTTTTGCGTTCTTCAGAAGCTCGGATGAAATCTGCAAAGGTTCCACCAGTGCTTTCACGAGAAGAAGTAAACTTAGGCTCATCTTTCTTGAAATCTTTCTT
>CAVJIN010000039.1:0-14746 GCA_963649615.1 bacterium | reverse complement strand
GTATTTTTATATATCCAGTCCAGATTCAACAGAACTATATGGGCCTCTTTTTTACGAGAATGATACAATGTATGGTTACTGTCCTTCAACGGTTTGTTCAAAAGATTTTATACACTACAAAGCGGGAGATTTTTCGTTTGTGTATAATCCCTTTGAATTTTTTCCTACTCCTTTAACAGAAGAACAGATATATGACTATATAGAACAACATATGGATTCTTATTCTGATATTTCCCTGACTGGCCCAGAAGTTGAAGAAATAGAATGCTGGGTAAAGAAAAAAATAAAGTGTAAGGTCAATGAACAGCATCACCTAAATGATAATGGGAATGAATACAAAAGAAGTTTTACAGGTATGCTTGGAGAATGTGCTATAGAAAAATATTTGGGCTTAAAGTTCGTGGATTGGACGATTGGAGATTCTAATTCTTATCATGTAGCAGATATTTCTGCTGCCGGCTATGGAGTAGGGATAAAAACAGTTGAATTTGGTAAAATGCCTTTAGTATTCAAAAAATCAAAAAAACCTGAGCTTATCTGCATTAAAACAGGGAATAACCGTATTCTTTTATGCGGATTAGCTACTGTTAAAGTTTTAAATACGTATCAAGACGACAAATTTATCTTGAGTCTTTTGTTAAAAGAAAGGGGAACAAAGAGCGGATTTTATGGGTTTCATAAACTTAAACATGTGAGTTCCCTTTCCGACTTAGAAAAATACAAAGTAAAGTAAGAAATGACATTTTTTGACTATTGCTCTGAAATTGGAGGAGGTCGGTTGGGCCTTGAACTTGCGGGCCATTGTTGTGTTGGCCATGCGGATACAAGTCGGCTCTCAAATGCTACATATTCTATTCTGTTCGATGCAAATGAAAAGAATCTAGGAAATATAAACAAAATAAAACCGGAAATTCTTCCTAAACATGACATTATGATTGCAGGTTTTCCATGCCAGTCTTTTTCTGTGATAGGAAGAAGTATAGGGGGCAATAATGAAGACTTGGGAAAAGAATGAACTTGAGTGCTGTGATTACTTGAATAGAAAGTATGGTTTCACGGGCACAATTTTTGAATCCAAGGGAGGATCTGATTCGACTCAGTCGGATATCTTTGTAAAAAAAGATAACAAAGGATTTTTTATTGAAGCAAAAATGAAAGAAGCACAGTGCACACAGTTTGTGCTGTTCCCAAATTATGAGAAATCGGTTTTTGTTTTTTCAGATAAGAATAAAAACAAAGAGACTGATAGCTGCAGAAAAATAATCGATATATTGAATGCTCAGTTTTGCTATTTTTCATCTTCTGCACAATTAAAACCGTTGCCTAGTGATTGTGCTTCCTGCAAATTATACGCAAAATGGATAATAGAATGCTATAAAGCAAAAAATACAAAGTATATCATAACTCAAGATGACGGGAAATTTGTAATTCTGCCACTGGAAAAACTGCTGGATTATTTCTCTGTTTCAGCAGTATACAGGGTAAAAAAAAGTGGTTCTAGTGATCCTACTCCAGCACAAATGAATTCGCTGATATCGATTTTAAAGGAAAGGTATACGGAAATGTTCGTAAAAAGGGAAGGAAAACATTACAAAGTATTTAATTGCCCTGATTCCATATCATCGATAACAAAAGACGGCTATGAGTATTTGTTTAGAAATGACGGTAAATATCATACCGTCAGAAGACTTTCAAATACATACAATTCAAATGTCATTTTTTCGATAAAACTCAAGAAACGACAAGAGGAGAAAGATTTAAATCAATTTGTTGACGAGCTAAAGAGCTTGTAGCTCTTTAGCGGTCCCGATTTAATTCGGCTGAAATCTCATTAACAATGTATTGTAAGACATCTACAACAACTGAATTTCCAAATTGCTTATAGGCTTGATTATCATTTACTGGAATAATATAGGTGTCTGGATATCCCATAAGCCTGGCACATTCTCGAGGTGTTAATTTGCGTGTTTTTCCATTTATAAGGTATCCACCAGTTTTTGCAAATGCACCCCCTCCATATGCAGAGAAAGTAATTGCTATTCCTTTTGTGCTGTAAATTCGTTCTCCTTGTCCCCCTTTGTTAACGATTCCCAAACGTATTGAACTTGTTGCATATTTATCGTCCTTTTCTCCATTCCAATATGTATCTTGTCTGTTAACAAAGTATTTTTTATTTACTTGTTCTTCTGGAATCAAAAAATCTTCAACGTGTTTAGTTAATTTAAATGGTAGAGGGAAGTTGAAGAACCCCGATGCAATATCATTACGAAAACACACCATATATATTCTTTCTCTCTTTTGTGGTATTCCATAATCTACTGCATTTAACACCTTATAATTAAAATTGTAGCCTAGCGATTCCATCGTGTTCTTTACTACCGCAAGAGTGTTTCCGCCATCATGAACAGCAAAGTTCTTTACGTTTTCCATAAACACAACTTTAGGTTTTTTTACCCTCACAATTCGTGCAACATCAAAAAAGAGGGTTCCCCTTGTGTCCTCGAATCCTCTTTGTTTTCCGCTAATTGAAAAAGCCTGACAAGGAAATCCTGCACACAGAATATCGTGATCTGGTATTTTTTCCTCATTTACTTTTGTGATATCTCCTTCTGGCATGTCACCAAAATTTTCCTGATATGTTTTTTGGGCGAAAGAATCCCATTCATTTGAATAAATACAATGTGCTCCAAAAGATTCTAATGCTAATCTGAATCCCCCAATGCCTGCAAATAAATCAATAAAAGTATATCCAGCTAAGGATTTGTTGTTAATTTTAACCATAACGCTAGAAGTATTAGCATCAGTTTTTAGTTTTATCAATAGTCTAGTGGCAATCTTTTTAAAGAATGGTAACAGGTGGCTCTGTACATTGTACTCTTCAAGTTTCTCTAATTTCAGAAAATGAGTTTTACGATGTTTCCAGCCCTTAATAACCTAGGCGGATTCGTGATTCCCAGGTGTTTCTGTTATGCTGGATTTACAATACTTTGGAACAGTTCCGAAAGAGTTTCATTTCTGTTTTTTGGCTTTAGCTGACATTCCCAAACAACAATAACATTCCAGCCAAGCTCTGTCAGCTACGTTGTTTTTGATTGTCCTTAATCTTCGTTCAGACTTTTAAACCCGTTTGCTTCTAACATAGCGTTACAATCATGAATAGACATTAAACAGCCATCAGATAAGAAATGCTTATAGAGCATATGCTTCTCGTTTCCCAAAGATAAAACATACGATGCTGTTTTTAGAAATAAAATGCTTATTTCATAAGGAATATCTAACCCTATTGCTAGAGCTACAACAGTTTCTATTTTTGGTCTTTCTGTGGTTTCTTTTCGTAACCTTGAAATCTGCCTTTCTGATATTCCAGAAAAATCTGCAAGGCTTTCAACTGTTATTTTTTTCTTTTTCATTAGATTGACCAAAGTTTCTGAGAAAGAAAATGGATTTATGCATAAGTGCAATTCATTTTCATATTTTTGGTGCTCAATAATAGCTGTTGCCTTTGAGATATTGTTTTTGTTGGCTTCTTTTTCATAGCTATATGAAATCTTTAATTTTCCGTTGTAGCCATGAAAGAGAATGCACTCACGGTAAGAAACTGCACAACTATGCACTGTTTTAGTATCTACCGTGAACTTGATAGCACATTCATCCAAATGTAACCTTGCATATTCTGTCAGTTTCTTCTTCTCCACATACTTAGGACTATTAACCACAAGGTGTGAATCAGTATAAACTAGCTGCATCTTATCCATCATTGAGCTAAGCTCTGGGTTTTTCATTTTCTCAATGATTAAATCCTGACACCCAATGGTATAAGTCTCATCACAATTCAAGGAATCTTTTTTAAAGGCATAGGGCTTAAGATATTTTCCATCACAATAATCAAAGGCACCTTCTACAAGACTAAAGCCACATTCTGACATTCTTATCCTTGCAACTTGGATTGAAACTTTAAAGAAGTTTGCAACCATTGAGACAACATTCTTTAAAAGGTATACATCTGCAATATTTGGAAAAAGCTCTCTTTGCTCTGAAAGGAACTGGGAGACCTTTTGCTTTAACACTTTTTCTGGCACAAGTACCTTTGCTGCAATCTTGTTTGCCTGCCACTCTAAAAACCACGCATCATTAGACTGCTCATGAGATTGCATTTGACCTGTTATGCAACACTTGAAGCCACTTTCAGCTTGTTTCATGAATTTGGCAAGAAGAAATGTTTTGCGGTGCAGATACCAGTGGATACACTCATGGATTATGGTGTGCCTGACACTTCCGTAGTTACGAAGAAAGAAAACACGGTCGTCAATTAGGATTGTCCCGGCTTTGAATTCTTCCAACATAGGGTGCTTGTCATAAACCTCGGTTTTGCTTGTCTCAAAGAGTATCTGACCGAAGATATGCAAATCTGATGATAGGTGACGAGTTTCAACTTTAAGGCTCATTCTTTTAACAACAGTATCTACATCAACTTCACAGCCTTGTTTCAGAGCCTCTGGGAAATATTCTTTAAGGAACCTTTGGGCTATCCTTTCTGTGTCCTTTTCATAAATGCAGGGAGAAAGGCTATCTGTGTAATCGTTTTTAGCTTTGTAATTTTTCTCATAAAGCTGGACTTCTTTTATTGTAAGACCTCCTCCAAAGTCTACAATGCCAGAGAGCAAAAACCACTGCGTTACTGGTTCTTCTTCCTCTCTATAGTGAGAATACTCAAAGAAATTGAGCTCTGCTTCAAGAGCCATGTCAAATTCAAGCTGTAAAGCAGGAGCATCACGAATCCAGATAAGTTTGGGGTAGATAGCTTCGCATTCAACATTTGTAACAGTATCCACAACTTTAAGGTTAAATAAGTTTGTATTGTCTGTAACAAAGTCTTCTATAGCACAGAGAATTTCGGTCTGGTAGTTTGAGCAGATAAACTCAGAGAACAATCGCTTTTGTTGCATATTAGTTTCAGTATAAACCCTAAAAGTGTAAAATTCCATTTTTTCTGAAAGGCAAATCTGCCATCTGATGGCTTGAAAAACAAGCATCAAATGCTGTTTTTTTGCCCCAATGTTTATTCTAGCATATTCAAATGCAGATTTTTGACTGACATCCGGTGTCCTTAACTTTCTGCTACTTCGTGTTTTTAATTTGAGAAAAGGTTCTTAAGAACTTTAACGCAGACTAGGCGGAAGGCTGAGTGCGCACAGTATTGGCATCCGTCCAGTCTTAAAACAAAACCTCATTTTGCCGGCCAATGCATGTGAGAGTCAAACGGAGTAATCCATTATGACAATCACTGCAAAGGCGGTTCAGTCTATACATGCATCGCTCCGTTTAGGAGACGGGGATGCTACAAATTGACACCCTAAAGTACGAGCAAAAGGTTATTGCAAAAGCAATTAGCACAACAGACTGCACGGTTTTTATTAAGAACTGCCGTGAAGAATTATTTAAAAATTGCAAAACAGATGCACAACTTGAGAAGGCCAAAAACATGACGGACCAAGAGGTCATCTTTGAACTCTTATACCAGCCAGAAGTTCGGAACAACAAAAAAGAGTTGAACCACAGAGGCTATGTTTGCATTCCCCACGAGACGGGAGAAGAACCTGAATATAACGAAGCCTTGGACATAATCCCTGACAATACAACGCAAAGAGAGATTGAGGTCGCTCTTGTCCGTGAAAGTCTTAATCCAATCCTTGAGGAGAACACAACACAATACCAGCGTGATGTCCTTGTCTTGCGCTCCATGGGCTACTCAAACCAGGACACAGCTGAGGTGCTCCACAAGACTCCATCTGAGGTCTGTCACCATAAAGCCAGAACAGAGGAAAAGCTAAGTAAACTTGATTCCTTACGTCAACTTCACGCCTCCATCAACGGATAAGTGTAGGAGGACTCGTATGGATTCCTTGAAAATAGCTGTCTCAAAACAGGACATGACAGCAGATGTGGCAAAGTGTAAGACTGTGCATCTTCGTGAAAAGATACTGGCTCGTCTTTTTGGTGCAAAGCACGAGATGATTGTGCTCATTCCCGGAAGTCGAATTGCGGAGCTGACAGTACAGACTATGGAGGAAAAGAAATGAAGGGCCTTTCTTTTTCTCGCTCGCGTGATGCTCCCTCAACTTATTTCCCATTCCAAAATCTTTTAATACAAGGAATAAAACATGGAAATTAAGAATACAAAAAATATTGCACTAAATGGGGTGACTATACTTGTGTACGGACTTCCGGGAGCTGGAAAGACGACACTTGTAAAGTCACTTAGGGGAAAGACTTTGATTTTAAGTGCCGAGGCTGGGCTTTTGAGCCTTCAAGGCTCGGACCTGCAGTACATTGAAATTCATAGTCTTTCAGAGCTTTATGAATCGTTCAATTATGTTCTAGATCACAAAAGCGAGTACGACTGCATTGTTCTGGATTCTATAAGCGAGATTGCAGAAATCTGCCTTCAGCAGGAAAAAATGAACAATAAAGACGGGCGCATGGCTTATGGAAACATGACAGACCAAGTCAATTATCTTATTCGTGCTTTTCGTGACCTTCCTATTAACGTCTATATGACTGCAAAGCTTGAAAAGGCAAAAGATGAGATAACAGGACGCATTATGTTTCAGCCTTCAATGCCAGGGCAAAAAGCAAGCCAAAGTCTTCCTTATTACTTTGACGAGGTATTTGTCCTGCGTAGTGAAACTAATGAGAACAACGAGAATGTTCGTTTCTTTCAAACTTTTACCGATGCCAATTATATCGCAAAGGACAGAAGTGGACGTCTTGATATGTATGAAGAGGCTGATTTGGGAAAGGTTATTGAGAAAATTGGAGGCAGAATGTGAAAAAAGAGCTTACAGAAAATGAGAAAAAGTTCCTAGCAAGTGCAATAGATCGCTTTCGTGAAGGTGAAAGCACAGTTGCAAAGGGCAAGGAAATGAAAGAAGAAGCACGAGATTACATCATAAGCCTTCTTGGTGCGGATATTACCGACACTCATGCTCAAAGCTTTACAGTAGAAGGTCTTAAAATTACCGTCACAGGAACGCTTAACAGAAATGTAAATGCAAGTGCACTTTCTTTCTTTATGGAAACAGGACATCCAGAGATGAAAGAACGGCTTGCTAGATGTTTTTATCCAAAGTGGGAGCTATCCAAAAAGGAATGGGACCTTATCTCAGATGAGGAGCAGTCTCTTTTATTGGGAGAGCAGGTAGTAACAGAGTCAGTCGGCACTCCAAAGCTGACTATAAAATAGGAGAAAAAAGAAATGAGATTTTCAGCATTTGAACTTAAGGCTCCGACAGAGTTCGGGCCAATTACACCAGGCTTTTATGATGTTACCGTAACTGAAGCTGTATGGAAGGAAAATAGTCTTCATACAGGAGAAATCGTATCTGTAAAGCTTACAGTCACAGGTCCTACGTTTGTAAATAGAAGCGTGTATGTCAACTTTAACATCAGAAACGCATCCGCTAAGGCTCAGGAAATAGGGCAACAGCAAATGAGCGATTTTACTCGGGCTTGTGGTTTTGATAGACTTCCAGAAGATACTGATGCATATGTAGGGTGTAATCTTACAGTAAAGCTTGGTCTTGAGAACCCTGCAAAACTACAGCCAGGTCAAGAGCAGAGAAACACAGTCTTGGCATTTAAGAAATTTGAAGGCTCGGCAACCCCTACTGAGACGGTCAAAATCGGTAGCACCGCAACACCTCCTTGGTTTTCAAAGAAATAATTTGTGTCAGTCAGACTGACTTTAAGTGTCAGTCTGACAATTTTTTAGATTATGTTATCTCAACTACGTGATTATCAAAAAGATGCATTAAATGACCTTAATGACTGGTTCTTAAAATATGAAGGCAATCCTGTGATAGAAGCTCCAACTGCCTCTGGTAAGAGCTGGATTATCGCAGGCTTCATTTATGCAGCAATTAAAAGCTATCCAGAAACTAAAATTATTGTCCTAGCTCCTAGCAGAGAACTTGTTGAGCAAGATAGGGAAAAGATACTAAAGGTGTGGCACGATGCTCCTATAGCCACATACTGCGCAGCACTTCACAGAAAAGAGAAAGGGCAGCCAATTGTCATTGGAACTATCCAAAGTATGTGGAAAAAGTATTCCTTATTCGGAAATATATCATTGATAATAATAGATGAAGCACATCTTGTAAACACAAAAAACGAGGGAATGTATAGGTCTTTTATCAATAACTTAAAAAAGGTAAATCCATACCTTAAAGTCATAGGCCTTACTGCAACACCTTATAGACTCAAGCATGGCATGATAACAAGTGCACCTTCTTTGTTTTCTCCACCCATTATCAAAGTTAAAAACATAAAGTGGCTTCAAGAGAAAGGATACCTTTGTCGTCTTGTTTATAAAGCAACCGATGTAAAACTTGATGTAAAAGGTGTTAATAAGGATACAAGCGGGGACTATAAACAAAACGAACTTGAAAAGGCTGTAGATGTTCCAGGGCTAAACGAAGATGTGATAAATGCAGTTATTGGCCGAGCTCAAGGACGACACTCATGGCTTTTTTTCTGCTCAGGCATTTTGCATGCTCAGCACATAGCAGAGCTTCTTAATCAAAAAGGCATCACTTGTGCCTCTGTTACAAGTAAGACAGACTCAGAACAAAGAAGACGCATTTTAGAGGACTTTAAGGCAGGAAAAATTAAGGCACTTACAAACAACAGCGTTCTTACAACAGGCTTTGATGCACCATGCATTGATATGATTGCTCTCCTTAGGCCCACAATGTCACCAGGTCTTCTTATGCAGATGTTAGGTCGCGGTCTTCGGACAGACCCGTCAAAAGAGAACACACTTATTCTTGATTTTGCGGGCAATATACAAGAACATGGCACAGCCGAGGACATAATCCCGCCACCTGAAAGGGACGAGAATAGGGAAAAAGGAGTAGCTCCACTTAAAATATGTCCTCAGTGTGATGAATACGTGAGCCTTAATGCAAGAATATGTCCTGAATGTGGATACACTTTTGATTTTAAAGAGAAAGTAGCTAAAACCTATCAGCTTTATGAAACAGAAGATAGCCAAGGTACAATGAGTGTAAGGGACTGGAATTGGATGGTTGTAGAGTCTAAGAAGGGTAAAATCCCAATGCTTTTATGCACATATCATGGCTGGAACGCAAGGCAAAAACCCATTCAGAAATACTACTGTATTCTTCATGAAGGATACACAAGAGAAAAAGCCATAAAAGAACTTTCTTTTGTCTGTTTTAATTCTGGCCTTGAACTTAAAAAGTATCAGTCTATCTGGACGCTGTGCCAAGCACTAGATGAAAAAGCAAAAGTGCCAACGTCAATTTCATATGTCAGAAAACAGAAATTCTACGACATTGTAAAAATCGAATGGAGGACTGAAGATGAATGATGCTCTTAAAAAACAGCCACTGTCCCGTCCTTATCCAGAGCCTGATTATGTCAAGTTCTGGAACTCTCATCCTGGGATGCCACGCTGCTGTTTTCTGTGCCATAACTTTGCAAATCCAATGTGCCAAAGATTCTCTCAGGAGGTTCCTCTAAACTTTGCAGGAGCTCTTGATGTATGTGAATTTTGGATAGACAACGAGGGCATACCTTTTTAAGGATGATAAATGAAATTTACTCATTTTGATTTAAAGGCTCCTACTATAGAGCTTCCTTCTTTATCTCTTTGTTCCGAGAGCCAAATGGCACAGGCTATGAAGGAAAACAATATCTTAGATCCTCCTGTAATTTCTAAAGACGGACATATCCATAGGTTTGGTAAGGATAACGTATGCTGGTATGTCCTTTTCCCAGATACAGACTGCGGATGCTTTGGAAACTGGAAAGACAATACTAAAGTCTTATTTCATCCTACTTATTCAAGACCTTTAACAGAATCAGAGAAAGCCCAGCTTGAAGAAAATATAAAAACAAGTGAGGCTCGCTATCAACAAGAGCTTATCCAAAGGCAAAAAGAGGCAAAAGAAGAATGTCAAAGGCTTTGGGACAAACTACCAGAGGCATGCCACTCTCATCCTTATCTAGTAAAAAAAGGAATTAAAAGTACATACGGGATAAAGCAAAGTGACACAGATTTAGTGCTTCCAGTCCTCGCTCAAGACGGGACAATCCAAAGCCTTCAGTTTATAGCCTCTGATGGTAAAAAGAAGTTCTATCCAGGAGCCAAAATGAAGGCAGGATACTGGGTACTTGGCTCTGGACCTCCTGTTTATCTTGTAGAAGGTTTTGCCACGGCATCATCGATATACCAAGAGACTGGCAAAACGTGTTTGATAGCTTATAACGCAGGAAACCTCACTGAAATTGCAAAGATGTTTCCATATGTGACTATCATTGCAGACAATGACAAGTCGGGTACAGGAGAGAAGAAAGCCAAGGAAACTGGGCTTAAGTACATTCTTTGTGAAAAGATTGAACAGGGCGACTCTGATGCAAATGACTATGTTCAGCATGGCGGAGATTTGTGTAAGATGCTTGGAATAAAGAAAGTCTTTAGATCTCTTTCTAGTGTCATCCAGATGCCGTCCCCTCAAAGCTGGCTTATCAAGAACCTAATTCCAGCAGGGGCTAGAATCGGCATGGTCTTTGGAGCTTCAGGTCATGGTAAGACTTACTTTGCCATTGACTGGATGTTATCCATTGCAACAGGACAAAGCCTTTGGAACGGTCTAAAAGTTATGCCAGGTAAAGTTCTTTATTTGTGTGGTGAAGGGCACCAGACAGCGTACGAAAGAATGGCCGTGTGGCTTCAGCAAAAGAAAATTACAGAGATTCCAGATACAATGTACATTTCAGAGGAAACGTTCAGTCTTGATGATCCAAGTGGATTAGTAGCTTTAAAAACCGCACTAGAACATGAGCTTACAAACTTTACTCCTTCTTTTGCTGTTGTGGATACTTTGAATCTTTTTATGCAGGGTGATGAAAACAGCACTCAAGAATCCACGGCTTTTATAAAGGGGCTAAAGGAGCTAAGTTGTCAATTTAACTGCTGCATTATGCTTGTCCACCACACGGGAGTTGGAGACCAAGACAGAAGCCGTGGAAGCTCAGTTTTCAAGGGAGCCATGGATTTTCAGATAAAAGTATCCAAAGATACAGGGGCTGTTTATCTGATGCAGCATGTAAAAAACAAGGCGGGAAAAGAAATCCAAGATATGCGTTTTAAGCTTGAAGAGCATGATGTGCTCGGTTGGACTGACCCAGATACTGGGGAAAATGTCACAAATGCTGTGCTTGTTCAGGTTGCAAACGAGAGCGAAGAAAAAGAAATAGGAAGAAAAGAGGATAGGGATTTTTTGTACTTTGCATGCGTTAGCACAAAGCGTTTAATCGACTGCCAAGACCCATTTTTTAACATTACTCAAAAAGAGCTCAAAGACTTTGGCACATATTTTTGGAACGATCCAAAGAAGGCATCTCGTGAGATAAATCCAAAGCAGGAGAGGCGAACTTTAGAGCGCCTTTTAAGCTCTGGCATACTTACTGAAACCTCACTTGAGACCTATTTTATCGTCTTAAAAAAACTGCGTGAAGATATCTATAGGCGCCTTGAATACAAGAGAATTCATGCTATGTATAACGCAGAAGGCCAGTGCGAAGAGTAAAGGTTTATAACCAGTATCCATAGGGAAAAAGCAAAAGTTACGCAAGTTACGCAAAGTTACGCAGAGCTTGCGTAACTCTTAAGTTTTAAGACAAAAGTTACACAAGTTTTTTCAGTTTGCGTAACCAAGGGATAAAAATAAAGAGTTAATTTATAAAGAGTTAAAAATGCTAGAACCAAAAGTTACGCAGAGTTACGCAAAGTTACGCAGAACTGCGTAACTGGCTCTCAAAAGGGGAAAATCCATGGCAAAAAGCCCTGTAAAGTGGCAAAAAGTTACGCAAAGCAAAAAAACCGTGATTTTTGGTCAAAGTGAAGAAGGTTCAAAAAACTAAAAGTTACGCAAGATTTTTGGCGTTTGCGTAACCAAGGCAAAAAAATAAATTGTTTGTTTATAAGGAATTAAAAATGGCAAAAATAAAAAGTTACGCAAAGTTACGCAGAGTTACGCAAAGTTTGCGTAACTTTGAGACAATCAGGCACAAAAGGTTACGCACAGGCAGTATGTTACACGTAGTGTAACACTGCTTGCGTAACTGTGTCTGGGGAGATTGTGTTATGGGAAAGAAAAAAAAGGATTTTTTTGATGGAAGGCTTGTTTATGAAGCTAGGGTCGGTGAGGACTTTGAAATTGAGGTTGATGAGAACCAATACGAGCATTTCAGGTGCTTTGAAGGTCGAGACTGTAAAAGCTGTGACTTGAGGTTCCTAACCATGGATGTTTGTCTGAACTTCTCTTGCACAAAAGCTGAAAGGTCAGATGCCTTGGATGTTCATTTTAGCTGGGAGGGTCAAGATGCTTGAGGCAAAGATACAAGCCGAGATTGTTAGGTTCCTATCTGAGAAACGAAAGGACGGTAATCTTGAGTTTTTCTGCGTTCCAAATGAGGCTGCATCAAATCCAGTGCGTCAAGGCCAAATGATTGCAATGGGACTTAGACCTGGAGTGTCCGACCTTGTGGTTCTTCTCACTGGCTCCAGGGTTTTGTTTCTGGAGGTGAAGAACGAAACGGGCGTGCAAAGAGAAAGCCAGAAAAAGTTCCAGTCCACCGTACAGAACCTTGGATTTGAATATTTCATTGTCAGAAGCACGGAGGATGTGAAAAAGATTTTGCAGGCACGTCAATAATTGAGCTTTGGCTACAGACAACTAACATGAGAACAAAAGAATTTTTGAGCCAAGCGTTTTATCTGGATAGAAAAATTGAGTCGAACATGTATGAAGTCCAAAGGTTAAACTCCCTTGCACGCAATGCCACAGCATGCTTTGACGGAATGCCCAAGGCATCAAATACTGGACGCTCAAAGATTGAGGAAGCAGTGGTTAAAATCTGTGAGCTTGAAGAGACCATAGGACAGCAGATGATTGAACTGGTTGAGCTAAAGAAGAAAATTCGCCAGGCCATTGAAAGTGTGGGAGATGTGGAATGTGAGACACTTTTATCCGAGCGTTATTTGTCTTACAAGAGCTGGGAAGAGATAGCTGACCACTTCTGTTGCTGTTTGGATAATGTCTACAGAATCCACAGAAAAGCCTTGAGCTTAGTAAAAATCAAGTAAAATCAAGTAAAATCAACTACTTTCTAAAAACTTTTTGTGTTATAGTTAAGCTATCAAGTTTCGCCCAGGCAAGAGTGCTTGGGCTTTTTTTATTTGGGGTGGCTTTATTTGGAAGAAAAGCAGAAATCAAGTAAAATCAACTTTTTTCTAATGGTTTTATGTGATATTGTTAAGCTATGAAGTTTCACCCAGGCAGACGTGTCTGGGTTTTATTTTAGGAGAATGAGATGAAAGGTCGCATTGTTATTGCTACAGATAGAGAGGGAAAAGAATACAGATACCCATCGATTCTTTCTGCTGCAGAGGAACTTAACCTTTCAATGACGACCATCAAGCTGAGGGCTATAAGTGGTAAGCCGATTGAAACAAATCTTGGAGAAGTGGTGCTAAGGTTTGAAAAATAAGCTCTCATTGTCAGAAGTTTGCGAAATTGAAATTACTTGTTAATATTCAAGTATGGATTACTACAAAGAAAGACAAAAGGCACTTGGTGCTAGATATAGGGCATTGAACTCTCTTAGGGAAGCTCAGAGGCAGCTTTCAACAGCTAAAGGCCTTGGCTGGTGGGATTTATTAGGCGGTGGCACTTTTGTTTCCCTTCTTAAGCATTGCAAAATCGATAATGCAAGGCAGGCACTTTCAGATGCAATGTATGACCTGCAGGTGTTCAGGCGTGAGCTTAAAGACCTTTCATATGTTCCTGATATTGATGTTGGATGCTTTCTGACTGCTTTTGACATTATGGATAATTTCTTCGCAGATGTCTTGGTGCAAAGTAGGTTAAGCGATGCCTCTCGTCAAGTGGAAGAGACGATAGCCAAAGTAGAGGATGCAATTAGGAAAATTCAATAAAAATTTGCTCTCTGGCTGTGGCTGTGTTAGACTTTAGCCAGAAGATAAAGTTATTCGCAGATGACTGAGAACCTAGACGAAGGGTCTAAGTTCTTTGCTTTTTATTTGGTTTAATCTAAGGGAGCGATTTATGGAAGAGGAAAAATCTAAAGGCGAGAAAGTATATGGCTTTTCTGTTTGGCTTTTTATTTTATCGATAATTTTGGGAGTTGGTGTTTTTTTTGTTTCTTTATGGCATTCTTTATCAACGGTATATTCTGAGCTTGCTGCAAATTACTTGATAAGTGGAATGATTGAAGGAACAGTAATTATCTTACTTGGTAAATTCCTTGCAGACCTTTTAGAGTGTGTCGGAGAGATAGAAATAAACACAAAAAAGGTATCCAAGATGATGTCAAATAAACGGCAAGATGTAGTTGCTTTCTTGGAAGAGCCTTCTCAAACGGATGAACCTTGCTTTATTGATTGGCTGCTTGAAGGTTTAAAGATTTCAAAGTACGGAGAAACTTTTAAAGTTGCTGGAGTTCGTGAATACAGCCATTTTATGAAGCTTTCTGAAGAAGATTTAAAGAAGCTTGGATTAGAAGAAAATGATATTAAACGCTTACTGAACACACAGATAAAGATGAAAGTAACAAGGTGAAAATAAAACTTGTGCCTTAAGAGAGCCTAGAGGAATTATCTTCTGGGCTTTTTTATTACCCAAGACCAATAAGGAAT
>CAVJIN010000038.1:0-15977 GCA_963649615.1 bacterium | reverse complement strand
CCCAAAACCAACAACACACATAGCATTATACCTAGACCTATCACTTGGCGTACAACTAGCAGTAGCCTATAGCCCATATTTTGCAACCGCACTCTTTTCCATAACACCATTATGCGAAGTCATAGCAGGCATACAATTTAAAAACTTTGAAGCCCAAACTTACATGAGTTTCATAACTGAACAAGCCAAAGAATGGAAAGCGGTGCCCACAATTGGCGCAAAAGCATTATTAACAATTGGAAATTCGCACCGTCTTGGAGGCGATGTCTTCATCAAGTTCGCAGAATTTCTCACAGATCCCTCCACACTAGTATGTGCCTTTGGTGTGCGCATTTTATACGAGTACAAAATATCTGAAATCACAAAGAGGGCCACAAATGAGAACACTTAAACTCCTGGCCCTTACCTTACTTGCCCTCGTTTTTCTTCTCATCACTTCCTGCGATTTCAACAGCGCACTATTTGCAAACACAACAGGAAATCCTTTCCTGCAAAACACATACGCACTTGGCAGCCTACAAAATCTCGTCATTGTCACAGATGTCCACATTGGCCGAGAGCACCACGAACGTGGCATCACGCGCTACGACAACACCTTCGAATCCTTCCTCGCAAATACCTCCCAGCCATCCACATACTCCGCACTCATCTCCATTGGCGACCTAGTAGACGAATCTAATTCCGATATCTCTGTGGCCTTAACCTTCATCAAAAGATTCGCACCATATTGCTCAAATAGATTTATCTCTGTAATTGGCAACCACGAAACACATACACAGTCAATGTCAGATTGGGAAAACTCCTTTCCAACAACAGAAGACATAAACAGCTATTTCAAAAGAATGGCAGTATACAAGTTTGAAAACGTCTCAATATACGTAATGGACAACGCAAAACGATTATTTGGATATACACAACTTAACTACCTAGAAGAAGCCCTTTCAAAGGATACAAATGAAGTAAAAATAGTTTTAGCACACGAAAACGTCATGACAGGAAACAAACTAGACCAAAGCCTAATTCTATTTGGAAACCCATCAGTCACAGAAATGGCCCGTTTTGCCAAAATACTTGAAAACAATGGCGTTTCCCTAGTCTTAACCGGTCATACTCACAATGGAGACATTATATATAGATATGGTAATAAATGCTTTGAGATGAACCTTGCTGCCTATCATGCAAAGGAAACAGCCTTAAATTTAGAAGGAAAAGGAAACTGGTACACGCTATCCATAGACCAAGATTCAAAAGAAATAGTAGTAAAAACATATCTAGCAAAAACCGGCGAACTAATAGAAGAACACCGGTTTAGCTACTAAGAACCTAATGTTCAAACATTTACAACCCTTTATTCATATCTCACATTTTTATGCAAGTTTTATGCATAAAAAAACTCAGCAATACTGCTGAGCTTTTTTTATTAACTAAAATCTTTACGTGCCTAATTTTAGGTTTTAAATTGCATTAAACGACAATGTCACAGTACCATAGAGATCTGGCGTTACAGCTTTCATAGTCCATGATGCAACTGTATGAGGATAAACTGTACGGCCCGTGTAGTCTATACGAAAATAAAGTCCAGATTTATACTCAATACAAGAGCAAGCATTAACAATGCATAAATCTTCAATGGTATATTCTCCAATTGAGGTTTCTAGCTTAACATCTACAGCATAAGAGCCATAGTATCTTGCCATATTGTCTTGAGTTACACAAACAACTGTTCCGCTTTCAAAAGTTGACGTGTTAATTGAAAAGGTTGGTTTAATCTGTCTTACCTCGCAAACAATGGTAATGTAATCGCCGTCATCACAATAAACACAAGCAATACCAATGAGCAATATTAATAAAAATAGAATGCTTTTTTTCACCATCGAGAATAGATTAACTCCACTTTTAGGATTTGTAAATGACAATTTTATTTTTTTTGTCACAAAAAGACCCTATCTTAACCATTTCTTTACACAAATTTACAATTTGTTGCGCCCTGTTGCATATTTGTTGTATATTTCCCACGTTGAAAAAACAAAAAAATCGTTCTATAAATAAATATAGAGGTTTTGCAAAATGAAATTCAGTTCGGTTGGTGCAGTCATTGCTGCAGATAGCAACAAAAACGCAGTTCCACTTTTAAAAATTGGAAATATTTCAGTTGTTCAACGCATCATCCTAACACTTCAGCAGGCGGGCGTGTTTCCAATAGTAGTTGTCACAGGAGTAGAAGAAGAACAGGTCATTCATCAAGTGGCACAACTTGGCGTTATTCTGCTTCAAGACAAGGAACAAGAAAATACTGAAATGTTCTCCTCCGTTAAACAAGGCCTAAAATTTTTGCAAGGAAAATGCGATAAAGTGGTGTTCACTCCAGTTAACGCACCAATGTTTTCTGCCTACACACTTAGAACTCTGCTTAAAAGTAACGCAAAAATAGCAAAACCAACCTATAATGGTAAAGGGGGTCATCCTCTTCTACTTAGATCTGAAGTTATAGAACAAATTCTTGCTTACAAAGGCTCAGAAGGTCTGAGAGGAGCAATTAGAGAATGTAATTGTGAAATAGAAAATATTGCAGTTCAAGACCCTGGAGTTCTTATGAGCACACACAATGATGAAGAGCTTCAAGAGCACCTAAAGGAACATAACGCCTCACTACTAGCTCCTATTGTTAAACTTAGCATCAATAAAGAGACTGTGTTTTTCAATTCAAGACTAAAGCTCCTGCTTTTCATGATTGAAGACCTCCATTCTACTAGACAAGCCTGTCTACACATGGGCCTTTCTTACCAAAATGCATGGAACATGATTAATAAAATTGAAGAAGAAACTGGCTATACTGTTGTAACTAGACAACGTGGAGGCAAAAACGGAGGAGAAACCTGTCTCACTGAAAAAGGTCAGCTCCTTATGTATGCCTTCCAGCGTTACGAAGATGAGGTAAACAGTTTTGCGCAACAACGTTTTGACGTGCTATTTCGCGACAGCAAGCTAATCTAAGCAAGCTAATTTAATCAAGCCAATTTAATCACGTAATTGGAGCCGGATTAAAAACAAGAAAATCGTTGTAAAGACGATATTTCTCGGTAGCCGTTTTCTTGGTTCCGCTGACAACATCAAGGATATCGGAATAAAGAATATGGGCCATCTCTGGTATTGTCTTCTCGCCGGTGACCACGTAGCCTGCGTCCATATCAAAGAGATCTCCCCATTGCGCCTTCATGGAATGCTGTGTGCAAATCTTGTAGATTGGGATTTCTTGAAGACCGTATGGCGTTCCGCGTCCCGTGCTGAAAAGTTGAAGAACAATGCCAGATGCAAGCTGGCTAGAACCACAACCCAAATCCGATGCAGGAGTTGCCGCAAAAATAAGACCGTGGCATTTTGGAAACTCGCCGGGGCCAACCACCTCTGCAATTGGAGAACTTCCACTCTTTGCAATAGAGCCCATAGCTTTTTCAACAATATTACTAAGTCCACCCTTCTTGTTGCCAGGAGTTGGATTGGCACTACGGTCAACATGACTACGAGCTAAGTAGTTATCATACCAAGAAATCTCAGATTTAAGGCGTTCTACAGTGGCCTCGTCTTGGCACCTGTCTGCAAGATAATGAACACCGTCACGAACTTCAGTAACTTCAGAAAAAAGCACTTGAGCTCCGCCGGCTGCAAGCATATCAAAAGCATAGCCTATAGTTGGGTTAGCAGAAATACCACTAAAAGCATCTGAACCACCACATTGAGCACCAATTCTTAACTTTTCAAGAGGAAGTTCAACTCTCTTACGAGCATTGAGAATTTCAAGCTTCTTCTTTGCCATAGTGCAAATGCGCTCAATCATCTTGTCATAGCCTTTACACTCTTGAAGTATTAACACATTTTCACTGTTGTTCTCTTCTGGCTCAAGAATCATGTCCATTTGAAGCTTTTCACAGCCAAGACCAACGCAGAGAATTTGACCACCAAAGTTTGGGTGGTGGATCATGTTACGTACTCCACGAATTGGAATAAAAGCCTCGTCTGCTGCAATAGCAACACCGCAACCATAAGGATGAACAACAGCAACTACATCATCTACATTAGGATAATTTGGAAGTAAATCCCTCTTAATAATGTCAACAGCATTGCGCACCACACCAGCCACACAATGTACTGACATAGTGATTCCAAGTATATTTCTGCTACCAGCTGGCAGATTTGGGCCATTGTCGTAGCCCATCCAAGTCTTGCGAGAAGGCAAATCTTTACAGACTGTACCCTGCTTTCCTGCCTTCAAAGAAGAAACAGCTGGAGAACTTGGAAGCTGTAAATTTTTCTCGTTAATCCAACCTCCAGCCTTAACATCTTCAGTAAGATATCCCAAAAGAACTCCATAACGAATTATGGCATCTCCCTTCTTGAGATCTTTTAATGCAATCTTATGCCCCTGTGGAATATCACAAAGAGCAACTAATGGCATTGCGTTAACGCTATAGCCTTCAATGTTGTCCCCTGCTTTGGTAGGGCCAACCACCACAGCAACATTATCCTGCTCTAATATCTTAACTGCCTTCATACACCTTCCCGCAAAATCTCAATAGCAAAATCTCAATAGCAAAATCTCAATAGCAAAAATTATTTTTTTATAGTTACGTTACTAATCTTCTCGTAGTACTTTGCAAGTGCACTATGGTCATCTGCACCACAGCCATCATTCTTAACAGCCTGCATCATTTCCATAACCTGTCCCGTAAGAGGAACATAACCATTAATTGCATGTGCAGCATTAAGTGCATTAGTAAGATCTTTAATATGAAGCTCAATTCTGAAACCAGGCTTAAAGTTTCTTGAAAGCACCATTGGAGCCTTAGCATCCAAAACTGTAGAACCAGCCAAACCACCTCTAATAGCCTTATAAATCAACTCAGGATCTGCACCCATCTTGGTAGCAAAAGCCAAAGCCTCACTCATTGCAGCAATATTACATGCAACTACAATCTGGTTTGCAAGCTTTGCAACATTTCCAGCACCAAGTTCGCCACAACGAACAACAGAACCAGCCATGGTCATAAGAAGCTCTCTATACTTCTCAATTGTCTCTTCTTTTCCACCACACATAACAGAAAGAGTGCCATCAATAGCCTTAGGCTCTCCACCGGAGACAGGAGCGTCAACCATTTCAATGCCTTTTTTTGCCAACTCAGCACCAATACTTTTGCTTTCAACCGGGTCAATAGAACTCATGTCAATGACTACCAAGCCAGCTTTACCGCCCTCAACAATTCCATCTTTACCAAGAGCTACTTCCCTAACCTGAGGGCTGTTTGGCACCATAGTAATCACAACTTCACTATCTTGTGCAACTTCAGCAGCATTCTTCTTGCTTTTTGCACCCAAGTCCTCAAGCTCCTTCACCACGTCATTGTGTCTTGAATAGAAGCTAACTTCATGCCCAGCCTTGATAATATTTTTGCACATGGGCTTTCCCATAATCCCTAATCCGATAAATCCAACTTTCATTTTCTTACCTCTCTTATAAGTTTTTGCTGTGCAAAATTTTGCACGCAAAAACTCTTATTTATTTAATCAACCCAGCATTAACAAGCTGTGCCTTAAGACCTTCAAGCTGTACGTCAGTAGAATTCTTAGAAGGAAGATACGGCGCACCAAGATTTAAACCAAGAAGGTTTGCATAATCCTTTGTAGCCACAGGAAAACTAGACTTATCCATTTGAAGCCTAATAGGATTAAGCTTAAACTGATTTTCCAAAGCCTGCTTCAAATCTCCAGCAACAAAAGAATCATAAATAGAACACACCATCTTAGGTACAAAGTTTGCCATACAACAAACAGCACCAACTGCGCCCACACATAAGCCAGCATAAATTAGAGTGTCCTTGCCACACATAACCTTAAAATTGACATCTCTGTTACGGCGAATAAACTCTTCTGTTTGTGTGATATCTCCAGAACTGTCCTTCATACCAACAAGATTCTCATGCTCATGAGCGAGCTTTTCAACAACCGCTTGAGAGATCCCATAACCAACTCTACCCGGGTTGTTGTATAAAAGCATTGGTGCCCCATCAATATTATCTGCAATAGTAGCAAAATGAGTATAAAGTTCATCCTCACTAGGTTTTAAGAACATAGGTTGTAAAACAGACACAGCCTTAGCCCCATGCTCAAGACCCATTTGAGCTAATCTTACACATTTTGATGTCCTAATAGCTCCAATTCCCATAAAAATTGGAACCCTACCTGCGGTTTGGTCTATCATTACATCAAGAATCTCTTTCATCTCAGATTCTTCTTGCATGTAAAATTCACCATTAGAACCAAAAGCAAGAATAGCACTCACCCCATTATCAATAACAAAATCTACATGCTTTCTAAGTCTTTTCTCATCAAAATTCTCTTTCTCATCCAACGGAATAGCAATTGGAGGAATGATTCCTTTAATAAAAGAAGTATCCGGTCTCATATACACCTCTAAAAACTCTAAAAACCCTAAATCCTAAAATTTTTCAAACATAACAGCAGGTTCAACATTAACCTTAACGTTTTCAAAAGTTGCATCTGCGTTTATAACTCTAATTCCCCTGTAAGAAGATTTAGGAATACCCTGACACATCTCAGATTCAGTATTCTCTTCAACCGTATCAGTAAGAGTAAATGAGCAATTTTTAAATACAACATTTTGAAGTTCAGACTCAGGAAGACCAGCAAGGAATCCAGCACTATTTCTACATTCCTCAGCCTGAATATTTTCAATTAAAACATTCTTAATAACAGGAGTATCTTCAGTAACAGGAAGAGCCTTCAAAGAAAAAAGAGAAGGATCATCGCAACCACAACGGTAGTACATGTTAATGGTTATTGGACAAATAACATCCTTCATGTAGATGTTAGAAGCAACAATATCCGTCATATGTCCACCACGGCCACGTCTTGTCTTAATTCTTATGCCTCTATCAGTACCAAGGAACCTACAGTTCTTAACATAAGCTCCTTTAACTCCACTTGCCGTCTCACTACCAACAACAAAACCTCCATGAGCATTTCTAACAGTACAGTCGCAAGCACTAATGTTTTCAGATCTCTGGAACTGCATCATATCTTTGCCACTGCCACATTTTACAGCAATTCCATCATCTCCAACATTAACATCACAACCCCTAACTTCCACGTTCACACAGGACTCAATATCAATGCCGTCTGTATTTGGAGAATCCGCAGGATTATTGATAACCATGTCCTTAAACAACACATTTGTGCTATTTATTGGATGAACTGTCCAAAATGGGCTATCAATGAGCGTAATATCAGCAATCTTAACATTCTTAGAATCCAAAGTCTGAAGCAAAGCAGGACGCAAGAATTGGCAAGGTCTACCACCTCCGCCACCCGGCTCATTGAGATAGTTAGGATTCAAACCAGCAAGCTTCTTTTCAATAGGAAGAGTTGGAACAGCAGGACGGCCACCATTTTTCCATTTCCAGATATAATCCCACCATTTTTGACCATGCCCATTTAAAGTACCTGGGCCCTCAACTACAACATCATTTGCATTATTGACAAGAAAACAAGGATGCATAGCCCAACAGCACACGCCTTCCCAACGAGTATAGATGGGTGGATATGCTTCAAAGTTGTCCACAAAATCCAAAACAGCACCTTTCTCAAAAATCAAATGAGTATGGGACGGCACATCAATTGGCCCAACCTCGTAATGCCCAGAAGGAATCACAACAGCCTTTTTGCCTGCATTTTCCTTCAACACAGCATTCAAATCTTCGCCAGCTTTCAAAACATAGCTTTTTTTATTCAACTGAGCCGGAAACTCCAACTCCAAGGCCGCCGATATAAACGGCCCCACCCCGTGCAAGTTATCTGAAACTCGTGGCTCGCCTTCTGTATAATACTTGAAATCTGCCGGTCTGTACGGCCCATCCTCAGACGCACGCCCCAAGCCAGCACTCTTACATGTATCATGCAAAAAGAGCTCTCCCTTCTCATCTACGGTCACCGAATGTTCATACAGCCCAAGAAATGCCACCTGAGCAGCTCTTCTGTAGGATTCATCCAAAAAACCAAGCCTGTTCATCTTGGCAAAGAAATACACAAACATGCACGTAGCAGAGCTTTCCAAGTAGTTTGCACCCACGCCAGATTTGTCCATCACTTGATACCACATGCCACTTGCCTTGTCCTGATAGCGCAACACCACAGGAGCTAGCTGCATTGCCAACCTAAGTAATCTAGCCCGATATTCTTCATAAACATCTTCTTCTGGAATAATTTCAAGAAGATCGGCTAAAGCCATAACATACCAGCCCAAAGCACGTGCCCAAACCTCTTGGCTCTGCCCCGTTTTAGAATCGCACCAAGGTTGCTTGCAAGACTCGTCCCAAGCATGTCTAAGTAGCCCTGTATTCTTATCCAAGGTCTTCTCATAGACCAGTTCAAATTGGTAGACAATGTCCTCAAGACACTCCTTTAACCCACCAAATTCCTTGGTGTATGAAGCATAAAAAGGGCCCTGCATATAAAGACCATCCAACCACATCTGGTTTGGATATCTTTTTTTGTGCCAAAACCCCTTAGATGGAGTTCTAGGCTGTCCCTCCAGCTGTTTGTAGAACATATCCAAAGCTGTTTTATATTTCTTCTGTCCAGTAAGTTTATAGAAATCAAGAATAAGATTTCCCATCCTCACCTGGTCCATGCTGTAATCTTCAAGTTTATAAGTAGTTACCACACCATCTTCTGGAATGTAGTAATTAATCATCTCATTAACATAATTGAAAATCTCGTCACTACCGAGAATTTTAGATGCCCTGTAAAGAGCTTCAAGTAAAATAGAAGATTTATAACTGTAAGGAGCATTCTCCTTGTTATATTTTTTCAAAGCAGACAGACACATGCGTTCTGCCATGGATTTTCTTGTATCAATTATACCCATAAAAATTACGCTGTTTTCGTAAGAAAGGGGTTGCAAGTGTGCAACGTGCAACCCCTTATAACATCAAAAATTATCCTAACTTACTGAAGAAGTCCGTTAGCCAAAGCATAATCGTAGCCTTCCTTCTCCCAAGCAAGTCCACCAATCTCGTCAAACTGTTTTACAAATGCATCCCAGTTGCTCTTTGTAAGCTCTCTAGTTCCGTTAAGGAATTCAGCAATACCCTGCTGATAGAAAGTTGTTACGTCTGTGCTAGTTGGTTTTGGCATGCTATTCTGACCAGGTGTATTTGTCCATGTCTTGCCCTGCATTTCAAGAAGAACGTCACCAGCGCTCATGCGCTTCTGTGAAGTTGCAGTAATGTATGCTGGATAGCGAAGAGCAATTTCCTGAGGATTGCTGTAGTTAAATGCGCAGTTTCTGAGCTGAATGTACTTCTGACCATCAGCACTGTTGTAGCCAAGAGAACCAAGGCTTTCATCTGACTGTGGAAGACCATCTGCATCAAGAATATAGTTCTTTCCTTCTTCACCATAACCGCAAAGGAGGTAACCTTCACCATAGCTCATCCAGTCGAACATCTCAACAATCTTCTTTGCCTTTTCTTCAGAGACATCGGCATTGATTGCATAGACTCTCATACCCTGGCAGCGTGGGCCAATTGACTGATCTCCATCTGGTCCAATAGGAGCATCAATGACTGTGAAGCTACCATTTGGGAAGTTGTCATCAAATGGCTTGTAGTTGTTCTGGCTAGCATAAGCTGAGTTCTGCTCTCTAAAGACACCAAACTTACCCTGCTTCCATGCAGCACGGAAGTCATCCTTCTTGTAGGACATCCAGTTTGGATCAATAACGCCAGTGTCAATACACTTCTTGAAGAATACCATCCAATTATAGTAATTCTCATCGTGAATCTTAAGTCCAAAGTTGCTTGCACTCATGTTCCAAGTACCTTCAACACCAAAAGCACCCATCAAAGGCTCAAAACGGCGGCCAGGATAGATTTCATAAGAAACAGTTTCTTCTACGAAAGCACCAAAACCGTAGGTATCGTTCTTGCCGTTGCCATCTGGGTCATTGTATGTGAAAGCATAAAGAACATTGTAAAGCTCGTCCAAAGTTGTAGGAACAGAAAGTCCAAGATTATCAAGCCAGTCCTGTCTTACCAAAAGACCTTCGTTGCCAGAAATTGCAGATGGAGTTGCAAAACCGTAAATTCTGCCCTCATATGTAACATAATTCTTTGCAGCATCGTCAAACATGACAGCGCATCTGTTTGGCATAAGAGCATAGTAATCTGTTACATCAAGAACCATACCATTCTTTGCAAGGTCTGCCCAAACTTCTCTTGAGCATGTGAAGAAGTCAGGAAGTTCGTCTGCAGCTGCCATAGCTCTAACCATAAGGTCTTGGTCATTTGGGTTTGATGGAAGCATCTGAAGCTCAAGCTTAATTCCAAGCTTATCTTCAAGAACAGCATAACCTGCCCAGTCATTTGGAAGAGCACCAGCTTCAGTCTGTGTTGCAGAATAAAGCATTGTAATGGTCATTGGTCCAGTAGTTGTTGTCGTAGCTTCAGTACCACCCTGTGCAAAAACAAAGCTAGAAGCAAGAAGGGCAACAAAAAGAACAATAAGAGTTTTTTTCATTTAAAATTTCCCCCTTTAAATGATTACAAATTTATAATTTACAAGACACTTCTCTAGCATCTTGCAAAAACCAAATCAACCTTTGACACTACCTGCCAAAGTTCCCTTTGTGAAATATTTCTGAATGAACGGATATGCAACAACCATAGGAATTGCACTAATGAAGACCGATGCCGCCTTAATTGCTTCAATAGGAGCAGATCCAAAAGCACTAGCTTCTAGGTTATCATTCATACTTGCACCAAGCAAAATATCTCTGAGAAGAAGTGGAAGAGGTTTCAGAGCGCTCTTTTGCAAGTAGAGCAAGCTTCTCATATAGTCATTCCAGAAAGCTACAGCATAGTACAAAGCAATGGTCATAATTATTGCCTTAGAAAGAGGCAGAATAATCTTGAACATGATTTGGACATCATTGCAGCCATCAATAAAGGCACTTTCTCTGAGGTCATTTGGGATGCCTTCAAAGAATTGGCGCATGATAATCATATTGTACGTGTTAATTGCAACAGGTAAAAAGACCGATGCTAAATTATTTACCAGCCCTAATTTAGAAATCAACAAGTAAGTAGGAACAACACCAATATTGAACACATAAGGTATCATAACAAAGATGACAATCCACTTTTTTCCTGGAACACCCTTAACAGAAAGAGCATATGCCATAGGAACGGTAAGAAAGAGAGCCACACAGACACCCATAACAGTAATTTTTACACTGTTAAGAAAAGCACTCAAGAAGCCAGAATTGCTCAAAAGAGCCTTATATGCAAGAGTTGACCACTTCCAAGGAGCCAAGAACATACCTTCAAGATAAGAACCAATATAACTAGCAGGTCTAAATGAAAGAGTAATTGTACTCCAAATAGGAATGAAAATTACAATTAACAAAATTGCAAGGAAGAGGCGAACACAAATCTGGAATACTTTATCACCAGCAGTAAGTTTAACAGCAACTGAACCATTGTTTTTCTTAGACATTCACGCACCTCCTTAGAACAAAGAATTTTCAGTGAACTTCTTAGAAGCCCAGTTAGAAACAAACAACAGAGTCATACCAATGACACCCTTGAAAATACCAGCTGCTGTAGCAAGGCTGAATTCTCCATTGATGGTTCCTCTATAAACCCAAGTGTCAATAATATCACCAACACTATAAACAGCTGGACTATACAACATATACAACTGGTTAAAACCAGCATCCAAAATAGTACCAATCTTCATAAGAAGAACTACAACAATAACAGGTTTGATAGAAGGAAGTGTAATATATCTTACTCGCTGCCAGCTATTTGCACCCTCAACAGTTGCAGCCTCAAAAAGTGTTCCATCAATGCCCATGAGAGCAGCAATAAAGATAATTGCACTCCATCCCATCTCTTTCCAAGCATCAGAAAGAATAACAATAATTGGGAAGGCTGTTGGGTCAGTAAGGAAGTTCTTAGGAGTCCCACCAAAGAGCTTGATGATATCGTTTACTATACCTTGGCTTGGAGAAAGCAAAGAAAGCAAAATTCCATACATAATAACCCAAGAAAGAAAGTGTGGAAGATAAGATAAAGTCTGAACTACCTTTCTTAAAGGTGCACAAGTACACTCGTAAATTGCAATAGCCAAAAGAATTGATAAAGGAAGGCTAACAAGTAACTTACCAAAGCTATACATGAGAGTGTTTCTAATTAGGTCCCAGAAATAGTATGAACCAATGAAGGTCTTAAAGTTCTCTAATCCTACCCAAGTACCACCAGTAATGCCAGTTCTCTTTAAAGAAATAAAATCTCTAAAAGCAATCTGAGCATTCCAAATTGGGATGTACTTGAAAATAAAGTAATAAACCAAAGGAATAATCAGCATGAGATAAATAAACTTATGTCTGTTAATCTCAGCAATCAAAACTTGATTTTCAGATTTCTTAAAAGCCTTTTGCTTTTCCTTTAGATCAGCATTGACAGAATTAAGAGCTAAAGTTGCTGCATTAATGTCACTGTCATTGTTTTGTTTTTCAGCAGTCTTAAGACTTTCAATGAGAGACTTCTTTTTTGCCTTCAAAGAATCAATCTCAAGACTTAATGCATAATTCTTTCCACTTCTCATTTGATGCTTGCCGTCTACAAGCTATAGACAGTTTCTCCTTTTTTCGTCTTGAGAATAGTCTATACTGAACCAAATTTAACTTATATTACCTATTTTTGTACTTTTCCGACTTTTTTACAGAACCAAATCTACTATCTTTTCTTAACCTTGACCGGACTGTAGCCTTTTATCTTCTTGAAAACCCTGCAGAAATAAGCCTGATCCTGAAAACCAGTCTCATTTGCAACTTCATTAACAGACATCCCTGTATTCCTGAGTAAATTCTCGGCAAGCCATATTCTATATCTATTAAGATATTCCCAAGGCGAAAGCCCTAATTCCTTTTTAAAAATTCGGGTTAAATAATCTTCAGAGGTGTGTACTTCGTCCGCCACCTGCCACCTACTTATAGGTAAAGTGGAATGCTGACACAGGTAAAGTTGAGCCTTCTTTACAATTTGACCAGTTAAAGGTGCAAGTAATTCAGAACCCCCAAGAATAGCACGAACTCGCATGGCAAATTCATCGCTTTCAAGAATACAAGAGTTTACAAATAAAATATTAGGAATAGTACTTATCTCTTGAATAAACTGAGCTTTAATGTAGTCTGAACAAATAATTATAGGTGTCAGATATTTATTTCTTATGCCATGCAAACAAGCCACAAGTTTTTCCTGCGCCTGCTCATTAGACTCATACTGTTCAATAGTAAATATAGCAAGTCTTGGATTGTATTTACGGAACATAGTAAGTACATTTGAAAACTCACAATTAATAATATTGGGACTCTGTAACCAGCGGTGCAAGTTTTCAGAAAGAGGACCAACTTGAAGAAGAACCTTCCCCCTTTCTTCAACATAAGAGCGCATAGAATCTTCAAAAGTTCTCTGCTTAGAACACTCAAAACAAATGAAGGGTAATTTTCTATAAACATCGTTAGAAATTAAACTCAAAAGACCAGTTAATGCATTATAGCCCTTAAAACTACTATCCCAATAAATTG
Source organism: bacterium (assembly GCA_963649615.1). GTDB lineage: Bacteria > Spirochaetota > Spirochaetia > Sphaerochaetales > Sphaerochaetaceae > UBA9732. Next base: position 2,314 of record CAVJIN010000038.1, on the reverse strand, counting down.
CACTTATGCCAGGTGGTAGACGCTTTTTAACAGCAAGTGTAGCACCTTCTAGTTCCAGAAACTTCACACCATCAAAACTGAAATTACTAATAGAAGGCATTCCATTAATGCAGGCAACTATTGTATTTTCTCCAATTGCAGAAGGAACAGTGCCGTCTAAGGTTGGATATGGTAATGTAATGGAAATACCGTGGCGTTCAATTAAATAGTTACCATTGTGCAGTAAAACAATTTGTTTAACGTAATCCAAAGAGGAGTTTTCACTGTATTTCCATGTCTCATTTGCGTCACAAATGTTAATTTTTACGCCATTTCTGCCCATATAAGCCATTATTTGAGCGTTTGAACCAATCTCTGAAATAATTATTTCTATAGTTTCCTTAAAACGCTTTTCATCTAGCATTACACATGCTAAAGGCCAATCCTCTTTATAGCAATCAAAGTCTTTTAATAACTGGGAAACACTTGTGCAACTACAGTTAAGGTCAAGTTCTCCAGTAGAGATTAAAGATAAATCAATAGTTCTTTTAACATCAACAATTCTGTTATTAATTTCATTTCTTGAACTCTCATCCAATTGAGAGTTCAACACAAGCTCAGAAATTTCCGTAAGTGGGCTTCTGAGGTTTTCAGTAACATTTGCAAAGAAATGTGTTCTGGAAAAATCGGCTTTTTCAGCAGTTTTTTGAGCCCTTCTTGCCGTCTCAAAAAGCCTAGCATTCTTTATAGCACTAGAAACAGCACTTCTTACTTCCTCACACATAAAGCCATCAAACTTACTAGCCTTAAGAAGAAGATATCCCATAAACTCAGTCTCAGAGCAAAGAGGTGTAGCAATCCAAACCCCAGGGTCTAACAATGGCCCAAGACTAGAAGGAACTAACATATTTTCAGGAAATTCTATGGTTTCAGACCCTTGTTGTATTAATACTGAGTTTCCACCATCATTATAAACTAAGTGAATTTTTGAAAAGCCAAGAGCCTTAGCATTGTTATTCAAAACAGTAACAATTTCTTGAAAATTACTTGTCTCTAATAGTTGGTTGCTAAAAGCATTGAAAACTCTTCTACTGTTGCGCTCATCAAAACTTAACCTAGACATCCTATTATCCAAGAAAGAAGGAACAATAGAATAAGCGTTTCTAGAAAGAATCAAGTATTTTTCTTTAGAAAGAATATCTCTAAAGCCGTTTATAACTTTTAGAACTTCATGATTGTCAGCACCTTGCATAAAAAGTTTTTCTAATAAAACTCGAACATTAGATTCAGAAGGATCTTTAACAACCCTATTAATTATTCCCTTAGCCTCTACAGAAGAAAAGCTAAAATCTTTTACCAAATGAGCCGAAAGTTCTGAAGAGCTGGAAATTGCAGAAGAAAATTCAAAAGCCTCGCATCCGCAACTTCTTCTTATGATTGGAGTTGTAGCCAACTCTTTATCATAGCAACGCTTTCCCTCTGCCAATGCATACAAAGTGCTTAATGCCGTCTTACCAACACCAGCATATGGAAGTCTTACTGTAGTTGCAGGAACATTCAAAAGCCTAGAGTCAATAGAGTCATTAAAACCACAAATAAAAACATTTTCTCCAACAATATACCCATAAGACATAAGAACCTGCTCTGATTCGTACATCATAAGGTCACTAGCACAAATAATCATGTCAAAATCACGGCCAGGACGCAAATTTCTGGTTTCGAGCATATTTCTAAGTCCCTCACCACCTTGACTCCACTCAGTGGGATTGGAAATTAAATTATAATCTACCGGAATGTTATTCTCTTTCAGTGTATCCAAATATGCCTGAAATCTTCTTATGGAAGAATTATGATTAAGTGGTCCTCTAAGATATAAAATCCTTTTAGCTCCGTGAACAGTAATACAGTGTTGGACTAGAAATCTTGAGCCTTCATAGGCGTTAAAGCAAATGTTTGGAATCTTTGGAAACTTATCAGATTTACCATCAATTGTAACAAGAGGTTTAGAAAGGATTCCTCCAAAACGCTTTAATACGGCAGTAGAGTCCACACTTCCAGAAAGAGAAGAACTCCAAACAATAGTTCCATCTATATTATCCTCATTTACGAGGTCATAGATGGAATTTTTCATCTGTTCTAGCGAATTTGAGCTATTAAGTTTACCGCCTGGAAAGATTATCAAAGTATCTTTGCCATCATCTGGAAACAAAGTAGCCACAGACGGCCAAAGGGCAATTGAGGATCCTGTAAAAATTCCAGCAAGGACAAAACCAACTCTCATGTAAAGAGATTATAAATGTAGTTGCAAATAAAGCCAAGAATTTTAAACTTTTTT
>CAVJIN010000037.1:0-16155 GCA_963649615.1 bacterium | reverse complement strand
AAAGCAGAAAGCAAAGATTGGACTGTAAAACATCAAAAAAGGGACCTCAATTGAGGTCCCTATTTTTAGCTCTCTGACTTTGGATCAAAGTCATCGGCATTCCAAAAGAAGTCTGAGCTGTCATCTCTGGAACGAGCAGGCTTGAAGGAATCAAAGCCATAAGGCTTTTTGCTTCCCTTTGTGGCCTTCTCGTCGCGTCCGTCACGACCTCTATATGGTGTAGAGGAGCTTCTGCTACCTGTGTAGCTGGTGGAGCGCTCTTTGTACGAATTATAAGAGCCACTGCGTCTGTCATTACGGTCATATCTGTCAGATTTCTCATAGCGTGGGCGTTCATAGCGGCTAGAACGCTCATAACGATCATAACGCTGCTCTGTGCGATCTGAATACTCTGGGCGGTCAGACCTATCTCTGTAGCTTCGCCTTTCGCTTCTATATCCTCTATCGTAGCCTCGGTCTTCACGCTCGCTATATTCTCCCCTATAGCGGTCATATCCTCCGCGTTCAGAATGACGCTCCACACGACTATGATAGCTTGGTCTATCACCACGATACTCACGGTCTTCACGATTATCTCGTCTATCTCGTCTATCTCGACTATCTCTTGAACTATAATTACGACTTCTTCTTTCGTAAGTTTTTTTCTCTAAAGCCCTTTTTTCTGAACCCTTCTCTTTTGGCTCACTCCAATCCAATTTGAGTGAATCATCATCCAATGCCATCATCCAACTCCTAGCCGTGCCTTTACGACCTTTAACAAATCCCGGAGCCTGTACTGCTCCTGTAATCTCTTTAACGCTCAAACCTCTGAGCTGTCTTTTATCCATCCTGAAAGATCCAAGATTGGTTGAAAACAAAATAAATCCTGTCTTCTTTAGCAATTTAGCAAGATCTTTGACCCATTTGGCATAGTCTCGAGCTACATCAAAATCTCCATCCATCTTTCTACTGTTAGAAAAAGATGGTGGGTCAAAGATGATTATATCGTACTTCTCACCTTGCTTTATAGCCTGTGCAACATACTTTGTAGCATCCATACAAAGGCATTGATAAGAATCTCCAGTAAAACCATTTTGAGCTAAATTCTCTTCAGCCCATTTGGTATAAGTTGCACTCATATCAATACTTTTTACACTGTTAGCTCCACCGGCTGCAGCATAAACAGAGAAACTTCCCGTATAGGAAAAAAGGTTCAAGACATCTGCTCTCATGCTTCTTTCTCTTACAAGCATTCTTGTTAAACGATGGTCTAAAAAAAGCCCGGTGTCAACATAAGTAGCCAAATCAACCTTAAAATGGAGATTGTTTTCATCAACTATGGTCTCAATACAGTTATCTTCTGTCTTCTCGTGTTGTTCTCTTTCAGAACGTTTTGCCCTATAGGAATAAATAATATTCTCATGCTCCAAATAAAGCATCCTAGCACAGATATCTACACAACTTGAAAGAAGTTCTGCAGAAAGGGGACCCTCCTCACCGTAATCAGTAACCTTTGCATATTTACCGTAAATATCTACAGTAACTGGAAACTGCACCAGGTTTCTGTCATATACCCTAAAACAGTTAGTACCCTCCGGCAATAAATCGTGCCTCATTTCTTGAGCATTTGTTTTTAATATTTTTCCAAAATCTTTCTCAAAGAATTCCATAGTCTTTCCGAGGCATTATATATGGTTTTGAAAAAAGATTAAACCTCCTTACAAAGAGGACAAATACCCTTAAAGACAAGATCATAACCTGTGAATTCAAAGCCTTTTTTGTCAACAATACTATCAATTAAATTGTCCATATAAGGCAAATCAACATCCACCACTTTTCCACACTTCATACAACGTGCATGGTAATGTGCAAAACAATTATGATCAAAATGGCTTGCCGCACCAGGAACTTCAATATCATAAATATCTCCATTTTCAGCAAGTTCTTTGAGGTTTCTATAGACTGTTCCCTTGCTGATAGTAGGATGCTCTTTTACAACTTCCGCATAAACTTCTTCAGCTGTAGGATGATTTTTTAGCTTTCTTACTGCATTAAGCGTAAGAGCTCGTTGTATTGTATTACGTTCCATGTGCTTCCACCTTAATCTTAATGGTAACATATATCAATAAGAATTTAATGTCAATTAAAGGGGTATCTTATCCTCCCACTTCACATTAGCTCAAAAAAAATACATACTTCCTAGAGGTTTTTGCAAAATGACAAATATTTTCCCAGAACAACCTGCAAAAGAAGAAAGTCTAAAGCTAATTTCTGCTTTGAATACTACGCTGGATGGAATTGAATTAGGAAAAGCTTTGAAGCAACCGGGTCATGGCAGAATGTTTGGAGTCCTTACATGTACAGACGGAACCATTTACAAAGCCTTTTCCGGATTACTTGAAGGTCAATATGAGGCCAATGGTTTTGTTCCCCCAGTCTTTGACGTTTCCAAAATGAAAGAAACTCTTGCCCACCACAATACAGTAATCAAAGAAGCAAAAAATCCAAAAGAAGCCTCTCAAGCCTGCTGGAATGAAATTTTAAAACTCTACAACTTCAACTGTTATAATGGTCTAAAAAGAAGTCTTGATACAATTTTTCCTAATGCTCCATCAGGAACAGGCGATTGTTGTGCTCCAAAACTACTTAGCTATGCTTACGGACAAGGAAAAAAACCGGCCTCTCTTTGCGAATTCTTTTATGGCTCTGGAGCACAAGAACATCTAAGTTTTCATAGTCCATGTGACTTTAGATGTAAACCAATACTCAAATACATTTTGGGCCTAGATATTGAATATTATGATTCTTCAATTCTTATAGTTAACAAACCAAGCGGACTTCTTAGCATAGAAGGCCGTGGAGAAGATAAGCAAGATTGCGTTGCATCAAGAGTGAAGAATCTATACCAAGATTGCATTTCTCAGCCTTGTGTTCATAGATTAGACCAAGCCACAAGTGGACTCATGGTTTTAGGCTTAACGCAAGAGGCTCATGATAAACTCTCCATTGCTTTTGAAAATCGCATACCCCACAAAACCTATGAAGCACTAGTTTATGGTCTAATATCAGAACAATCAGGAACCATTGAAATTCCAATTCGCCTAGATCCAAACAATAGACCTCATCAAGTTGTAGATTATGAAAAAGGGAAAAAGGCAATTACAAAGTGGACACGTCTTTCAATTGAAAATCACTTTGGGCAAAAATATACAAGGCTTATGCTAGAGCCCCTAACCGGTAGAACTCATCAGTTACGTGTGCATTGTGCTTACGGACTTGGCCATCCAATTGTAGGAGATAGACTTTACGGCTACAGCAATCCAGAAAATGCCAACCACTGTACAGCTCCACGTTTGATGCTCCAAGCAAGAAAGCTATCTTTTCCTCACCCTATATCCAATCAAATCATGAACTTTGAACTTGCCCCTGAATTTTAATTTTCCCTATGTCTCTTATACCCGTATCTCTTATACCGATGTCTCTAGCGCCACTTGCCACAATACAAGCTTCATACCAAAATCATAACAAACAGAAATACTGAGTGGTGCGGTTTTTAACCCCAAAAACCCAACATCCGTTGAAAGTCTTGCTCCAACTTGAGCAGAAGGAATCACCCCGTCATACCATAAAACATTTGCAAAAGCCCCAACTTTGTTATTTGTCAGAAGAATAAGTTCTGCAAGACCAATCTTCTTGGAATAGAAGGTCCAATCAATAGAGACAGAAGAGGCTATTAAATACTGCTGACTATTTGGCGTAATAGGAGAAGTAGTTCCCTGTGCTTTTAATTTTGGATTAACTAAGAGATATCCATCAGAGGCAAAAACAGGAACCTCCCCCTTCTTGTCAAAAGCCATTCTAGAATTCACACCTAAACCAAACTCAATTGGAAGACTCCACGGTTTAACACCAACAGTAAGACATGTAGCACCAAAAAATCTAGCTTGAGAAGTCCCAATCCAACCCAAAGTTTGCAAACCAGCCTTAAAAGAGGCAGAAAAAACAGAAGAGTCATAACTAAACTCTCCCATAAGCGTTGAAAGAGGTAAAGAAGAATCCCAATATAAACCAGTTATTCCATCATTTTTAAAAGCAACTTCAAGCGTTTGTCTTGCTAAAAAATTAAAATCTCCACTTAAAGAGCCTATATTAAAAGCTCCAGTTCTGTATTGAACAGACTCAGATAAAAGCGATGAATGATAAAACTTAACTCCATCTGACATACTAATTTTATAGTAGAAAGAGCCATCAAAATTGAACTTAAAATGGTTCCCTAGATAATAATCCAAAGTAAAATTCAAAGTTGGCAAAGCATGTAAATAAGACTGTAAAGCTCCGTTGTAATTATCAAAGCCAAATGAAACCAACTTTGTTGAACCACCAAGTACTAAGTTTAAGTCTAAATTGCCATACAAAAAGGTATACATTACGCCAAAGAGCAAATCATCTCGTAGAAGATAACCATTACTAGAATGAGAAGAAATAACAACACCAAACATAGATGATGTCCCATGATTGGATGTTCTATTGAAAATTCCATAGTTCTTCTTGACTATAGGTATTCGAATTTCAAAACCCGCCCTCTTTGCAACAAGTTGTTCTTTGAAGGCATTGTTAATAATAAAAGCGTTTTCATCCCCATTGTAAAGCGTAGCCAAGGTTGCAATCTCATCACTAGTTTCTTGACTTGAAATATAACCCTGCTGAGCAATTAACGCACAAGAACCAAAATCCATGAAGGAAAAATCTTCTACATTGCATCTTACCCAAATGGCGTCAGGATGATTCAAAAGTTCCCTAACACCTTGTCTTCTTTTTCCAATATCTATACTTACGTTCAACCCTGTTAGAGGATTCTTCAAATTCAAGTTCTTTCCTGCATAAAAAGTGGTTGAAACTAAAATATTGTTGGAATATTTATAAGCAACGTCAAGAGGAACAAGATTTGCAATACCACCATCAATTAAAACGTGATCTTCATACGCAACGCTACCAAAGTATACAGGAAGAGCAAAACTAGCTGCTAAAACCTCATAGAAATCGCCCTCAGCTAGCACAATTTGCCGTTTTGTTACCATGTCCTCGCAAACCACAATTACAGGAATGGTTAATTCTTCCAATCTTAAATTCTCTCCAAGGTAAGCACTAAGGCAAGATTTAAACTTATCTACATTCAATAAACCTGTATTAATTGGAAGTGTAAAATCAAAAAGCTGACCAATATTAGTACTAGTTATGACTTGAACAATTTGCTCGGGACTAAGACCTGCGCTGTACATAAGTGCAATAATACTTCCCATGGAATTACTTACAATAAAATCTGGGACAATACCCTGCTCTTCTAGGTATTGCAAGACTCCTATATGAGCAAAAGCTCTAGCTGAACCACCGCTTAAAACCACCCCTATAGGCTCGCGCTCACCACCAGTTTTCTTATTAACTCTTTCAATAAAGTTTTCTTCACCGTAGATAATTGGTTCGTCTGCAAGTAGAAGCGAATCATCAGCAAAGATCATAAAACTTGCTAGAAACAAAGCTAAAATCAAAACAAGCTTTCTAATCTTCATCAACGACCCCCAAACTTCACTTATTCTATCATGAGTGCTTGAAAAAAACAAATCTTTAGGCTAACATAGCCCAGTAATGCCGGAGTGGCGGAATGGTAGACGCGCTAGACTCAAAATCTGGTGTCAGCAATGGCGTTCGAGTTCGAGTCTCGTCTCCGGTAAAAAGTAAAAAATTGCATCTGAGTTGTCTCAGATGCATTTTTTTTGGCTTTAGAGTAAAAAGGCTACATAAACGACTCAAAAACATCATTTTATGTAGCCTTTTTATAATCACGTACTATATTGGCAGTGCCAAAATCTTCTTCAACTCTGGCTTTTTCTCTAAGTTTTTCACAAGTCCTCTAGCCCTAGCTTTGTTAACATAAGAAGCATCCTCAAAGGAATAATGGAAATTTGTATGAATATCATAAGTTCCATTCATCAAGGCAACAGCATCCTCTGTGATAACAAGTTCTTCATCAGTAGGAATAACGTAGATTCTAACAGGAGAATCGTCAGTAGAGATATCGAACTCTGCATTTCTGCATTTGCAAATGCTATTCTTATAATCGTCTAGCTTCATGCCAAATGCTTCCATGTCGCAGATAGCACCATGTCTAATGGTTGGAGCCATCTCGCCAACACCAGCAGTGAAGACCACAGCATCAACTCTACCAAGTAAAGCTGCATATGCACCAATATATTTCTTGATTCTGTGGCATTCCATGTCCATGGCAAGCTTAGCCTTTGCATCACCCTCGTTAGCAGCCTTTTCAACATCACGTCTGTCACTGTAACCGCAAATACCAATAAGACCGCTCTTCTTGTTAAGAGTAGTGTCCATTTCCTTAGCTGTCATACCTGTATTATTCATGATATAAGGCATAATTGCAGGGTCCATGTCACCACTTCTTGAGCCCATTACAAGACCTTCAAGAGGAGTAAGACCCATAGAAGTATCAATACAGACACCATTTTTTACTGCACAAACAGATGCACCGTTTCCAATGTGGCAAATAATTACATTAGTATCCTTGTTTTCTTTACCAAGAAGAAGAGCAGCTCTCTTAGCACAATAAAGATGGCTTGTTCCGTGGAAGCCATAACGTCTTACGTTATACTTTGTGTACCACTCGTATGGAACAGCATACATATAAGCCTCAGCTGGCATAGTCTGATGCCATGCAGTATCCATAACAATAGCATGAGGGACATTAGGCATAACCTTGCGAGCAGCCTCAATACCCATAATATTAGCAGGCATGTGAAGTGGTCCAAGTGGAATCAGTTCCTTAAGCTGGGCTACAACTTCATCTGTAACCAAAGTTGATTTCTTAAAAAGTTCGCCACCATGCAAAACTCTGTGACCAACAGCTCCAACCTCAGAGACGTCATTAATTACTCCATATTCCTTGTCAACAAGCATCTTGATAATAAGCTCAATAGCCTCTTTGTGGGTTGGACAAGTAAATTTTGCCTCATAATCTGGCTTACCTGAAGCCTTATGTTCAATTGTTGAATAATCAAGACCAATTCTCTCAACAACACCAACGGCCAAGACATCTTTATTATCCCAGTCATAAACCTGATATTTTGCAGACGAACTTCCACAATTTAGACAAAGAATAACCATATAACCCCCTCCACGAGTCAATTTACAAAATAGAAAATTTTCATCCCCAATCTTACCCACATAAACAGCCAATTACAAGCATTGGTTTTGCAACTGCAGTAGTTTTATCAAAAAATTTTGAATAACTATGTAGGAGACAAAAATGAAAAAATTTTTACACAAGATCGCAACAATTCTCGTCATCTGCATCCTCGCAACAGGCATTGCAATCGCAAAAGAAAGTCCAACATTACTTTTCACCTACACAAATCCAAACATCCTAGGTATCAGAGTCCAAACACAAAGCGTACGCTACCAAATTGAAATCCAAAAAACCAAAGATGGCCACTTTCTTCTCAAAGCCCCACCCTTCCTAGAGGCCGATATTTCTAACATCCTTCACATAGGAGAAATCCAGCCACAGGGACTTTTCTCGCGCCTTTTAGATCCCATGAATGGAAATAGCTCAAGCGTAGGCTTTATAAAAGGAAAAAATTTTGTACAAAACTTCTTGCCATCATTTAATCCAAAGCTATCGGGATTCACATTAAGCTTGGATAATATAGATGTCATTACCCTTGGCCCTGTCTTAAATCCAATCTCGCCAACTGGCATTGGCATGATACTGGGCAACAACAAGGCATATGGCGCATTCTTAGTTGCAACGCAAAACAATGTCCTAACTCAGGGATATATACAAAGTTTTCAAGTTAATTGGAAAGAATTAGGCTATGGTGAGCACATGTACTTCACACTACTTGGCGCCTCATCTAGCACAGAACTGGGGCCAGTGGGAATTAAATCGGGAGTCTTTGTACAAGGGGCATACGACACAAGGCTGGGAGGGGGAAACACAACAGGAATAGAGCTAAAAGCCAAGATTAAAAACGCAGAGGTAAGCTATGAAAACAAGATAGGAGGCGTTGGAGTAAAACTTAGAAACCTAGAAGAAAAAGCAAATCCACAAGTAAAAACCACATTAAAATTTGAAATGGGAAATACTACAAAAATCTTTGGAACACACCAAATGACCACCTACTCAAAACCAATTTATGGAGGCAACTCGCAAGAAAGGACAATTGAATACACTGTAGGAATAAAAATCAAAATGTTTACAGTAAAAAGCCTCAACTCAACAATCTATGAAGGTGATCATGGCAAAATATCAAACACAGTACTAAGTGCAAAAGCAGAGTTAGACAAAGGAACTGTAGAACTATCCACTCAAATCCACAGGCCATTAAAAGGAGAATGTGAAATAAGAAACACTTCATTAGAATTTTCAAATTCTCATAGTAGTTTGCAAATCAAAAACGAAAAAGTACAGCTAAAACTAAAGTGGACCTTGCCGTTATCCTATGCAACACTTGAACTCTCAATTGACCAAAACAGGCGACTCAGCGCACAACTAGAATTTTAAGGAAGTTTTGCAAAAGCTTTAAAGGATTATGTAAAAGATGCAAAAGTTCCATTACAACATCTACGAAGATCTTCTGGGACAAGACAAACTTGAACACCTCTAAGACCTCCACTGACATATATAACATCATTCAGTGTAGCAAGTTCTTCAATAAAAGTTGGATAGCTATGAATCATGCCAAGAGGAGAACACCCTCCTCTAATATAACCAGTATACTTTTGCAGTAAATCTAAATCCAACAAATCTAGACTTTTAGAGCCAGTGATATCCCTAGCCTTCTTAAGACTAATATCTAGTTGCGCGGGTAGACAAAAAACAAACAACTCCTTGGATTGATTAACCATTACAATTGTTTTAAAGACCTTCTCAATATCAAGTCCAGCAACTGTTGCAGCATGGACAGCATCCAAGTGCTTTTCATCTACCTCATAAGTCACAACCTCATAGGAAACGCCATTCTTTTCAAGAATGCGCATTGCATTGGTCTTAACAGTCTTATCTTTCATGCCAGCATGATAGCACCACACGTAAAAGTGGGCAATAATCCTACTGGGCAATAATCCTTCTGGGCAATAATCACTTTACAGAACTATCAATCATTCCCTGAATAAAGTACCTCTGTAAACAAAGGAAGCAAACTACAACGGGAATTATTGCAAGCATTGCACAGGCTGCAGCAGTGTTCAAATCTATATACGTTTGAGAGAAAAACTGTGAGATAGAAAGAGTCACAGTATTCATTCTGGATGCTTGTAAAATATACCTGGAGAATTGGAAGTCATTCCAGCAATTAACACTTGAGAGAATCACTACAGATGCCGTAACAGGAGTCAACTGTGGCAGAATAATGTAAAAGAAGGTCTTGCCAGGACCACAACCATCAATGGTAGCAGCCTCATCTAGAGCCTTTGGAATTGACCGAATAAAGTTAGTATAAAGAAAAATCCCTTGAGGTAATTGATAAGTTAAAAGAACCAAAATAGCTGCCCAATAGGTGTTAACTCCCTTCATTCCAACAATAACAGAATACAATGAAACCAAAATACTCAAAGGTGGCACCATCATAACACCAAGAATGAAAGCCTGCACCAACTTATTAAAACGAGTAATTTTACGAGCTAACGGGTAAGCTGCAAAGGAGCTAACAACAACCTGAAGAACAACTACACAAACTGTGATAAAAGCAGTACGCCCAATGGCACCAAAAATTCCAGCTTTATTTATAGCTGTTATAAAGTTTGCCAAGGTTGGAGTTGAAGGAAATTTCCAGTAAGAACTGACATCAGATACAGGCTTAAACGATATTGTTGTAAGAATCCAAAATGGAGATATGAACACAGCCAAAATCACTAAAATTACAGGTAAACGAAGCAAAAAGTTTTTAACAGAACTAGACTTAGATACTATCATAGCTCCACCTGCCTTTTCTGAAGTGCTCTAACCACAATATTACTTACAATCATGATAAACACAAAGAACACAAGGCCAATAGCAGAAGCATAGCCAGCACGTTCCCCACCAAAATAATACTTATGAATAAGAGTGGACAGAGAATGAGTATCGTAGCCCGGACCACCACCCGTTAAAGCCGATATAACATCAAATAATTTCAGCCCACCAATAAGATTAAGCGTCACAGAAGACGTAATGGCCGGCATCAAAAGAGGTAGCGTAATATGAAAGAATTTCTGAGATGTGCTAATGCCATCAATCTCCGCTGCCTCATAATACATAGCAGGAATATTTTGAAGGCCTGCAAGGTAAATAACCATTGAAATTCCCACAAATTGCAACGAATTAACAATGGTTAGGATTATGACTGCTCTAGGGCCATTTGAAAGCCAGTCAACTGGAGTCGCGCCAAACAACTTTAAGATATCGTTAATGGCACCCCTATTGTAATTGAAAAAGAAATACATCACGTAGCCCATAATTAATGGCGCTATCATGACAGGTAAATATATTACAGTGCGCACCAACGAGCGCCCACGAAATTCACTATTCAAAAAGATTGCAAATAATATGCCTAAAACGCTTTGCAAGACAGTACTTCCCACGCCGTACACCAGTGTATTGAGGAAAGCACGCTTCAAATTCTTGTCCTGAAACAAAGTCACATAGTTTTTTATACCGATAATTTTAAAATTTCTCGAATATCCATTCCAGTTTGTAAAAGACAAATATATCCCCTTAAAGAAGGGATAAATGACAAAAATTGTAAATAATAATAAGGCTGGAATATAAAAAAGATTTATTGTATCTATTCTTTTTTTCTTAATCATAAAGTAATCAAAATTATGGACTATCGCACAAAACGATAGCCCATAATGCTTCTAATGTCTAAAATTAATTGCCATAAAGGGCATCAAAGTTCTCTTTTACTGTTTTTGCTGTGTCAGCAATTGCATTTGGTTTCTGAGCCAAAACATCCTGACCTACAGCACAAATAACATCCCAAAGACCGCTTGGACAGTAGTCTCTGTCAAAGTAGTTATAAGCCTCAACATTGGCATACTTATCAATATATTTCTGAATTGAACCAAGGTCTACTTTGACATTTGTCAAAGCTGGAACGTTTCCTGTTGCAGCTGCAACGGTTGCTGCCACTTCTGGTTGAGCAAGATAATTAAGAAGTGCAATTGCTCCAGTTTTAGCATTTGAATCCTTCCAAATTCCAAGAGCTACGTTTTCTCCAGAAATAAGTGTTGGTTCGTCATCTTTGCTGTTGGATGGAATTGGCATCATGCCAAGTTTAACGTCTGGATTCATAGAAGTTGCAATTGTAATTGCTACGTTCAGGATAAAATCAAATCCTGCCTGATTTGTAGCAAGTGCAGTAACATCGCCAACATAATCACCAGAAACGACATCGGCATTAAAATAGCCCTTGGAGACCCAGCGATCAATCATGGTGGAGATATCTGCCCAAATGGACTCATCAAACTTGCCGTCTTTGAGATCTTGGGCTTTGCTGTTGGCCTCGTCTGTGAAGTAGAAGCTTGGTGCAATGCGGTCGTAGAGCCAACCAACTGTGAAGCCGTTTGAGGCGCCAAGTGTGATAGGAGTCTTGCCAATGGCCTTGATTTTCTCGCATGCAGCTTCAAAGTCTGCCCAAGTTTTGATATCGTCTACGTTGACGCCAGCTTCTTCAAGAACGGTCTCGTTGTAGACAATACCTGTAAGGTCCATATCAAATGGGAGTACAAATGACTCGCCCTTGGAATTGGAGATTGTTGGGATGATTTGCTGGCTAATGTTGCTGTAAAAATCCAAGTCATTAACTGGCATGAGATACTCGCTGTATCGGGCTACAGACCAGCCATGGGTGTCAAAAACATCTGGCAAGTCATTTGCAGCCATCTTTGTCTTCATCAATTCTTCGTATGTCTCACCTGGTGCAGAAAATTCAACTGTATAACCAGTTTCTGCTTCAAAAGCCTCAACAGCAGCCTTTAATGCCTCAACCTGTACACCTGATGCGCTAACCCACATTGTAATAGTTTTGCTTTCTTCTTTAGCAGCTTGTGCAAAAAGAGCCATGCAGCTGACTAAAACGAGCAAAACAACCAACATTTTTTTCATTATTCGCCTCCTAGCGTTTTCATTCCCAATAATTATATCATGGCATTTTTGAATTAAAAGAAAAAAGAGAAACTTTTTGAAGCTTTAGCAGTGGAACCGCTTTTGCAGTGGAACCGCTTTAGCAGTGGCTTTAACTGCTGACAGTGAAGATTTTAGAGTCAAAACTGTATTTATCTACGAGTTTCGCATTGCTTCCATCATCTCACAGAAATTACACTAAGCTCCAAGTGCTGTGATTGGGATTATATAGACTCCAAGGGTTTTATCATATCTAGCTAGTTCTGCAGCACCCACAATAACGGCAAGAAATTCTGGTTCTCTATTCTTTGCTAATGGATTGAGAAGAATTTTGTTCTTTAGGCGCTTTAATGTTTTTGCAGCCTCTTCTACTTTATTTTCTCCAAGCTTAATTTCAAAAGCAGCCCACCTTCCATCATTGAGTTCAATAATTGAATCAACTTCAAGACCATCGGAATCTCTATAATAGTACAGTGGAGTATCCCCAATATTGGGAAGAAGTGAAGCATAAACAGAAAGGTCATGAATACACAGAGACTCAAAAAGCAATCCAAATAACTGCCCATCAAGAAGAAGTCGTTCAGGTGTTACATTTAATAATCTTGCAGGTATTGAAGAATCTGCAAAGTAATATTTGGGTTTTGTTCGCATTCGGCTTTTAGACCTAATTGGAGCATCCCAGCCTCCTAGAGGGTCAATGACATAAAGTTCTTCAAAAGCATCTATATATGAGGCTGTTTGTTTTCTGTCTGTAAATCCAACATCAGAGGTAAGTGTTGTATCATTTACAGCACAACCCAAATTCCTTGCAATAGCTTTTAAGAGTTTTCTTCCTTCAGAAGTTTTCAATCCTTTGCGAGGAATGCTAACCGACAACAATGCATTAAGATAACTAGAAAGAAAAGGTTTTGAATCTGCTATATCCTTTTCTATTAGACTTGGCCAACCTCCTTGGCATATATATTCTGCTAATGGAGCAAGCTTTTGTTGTACTAAGCAGGTTTCAAATTTTCCATCAAACAGTTTTGAAAGAGAGACTTTTCCACTTGATTTTCCTGATTCAAATAAGGTCATTGTACTCATTCTAAGCTTTTGAATTCTTCCTGCACCACTATGATGAACTTTTTCCTTATTTGGAGCAGATGACCCTGTCAATATATACTGCCCGGCCACACAGCCACTCTCATCAATTGTAGCTTTAACTTCATCCCATATTTGAGGAACATCTTGCCACTCATCTATTACATGAGGCTTCTTCCCAAGAAGAACAGTTGTAGGATCTGCTTCTGCCATAGTGCGTACAGATGTCGTCCCAATACGTGAAATACTTTCTCCAAAGGCCATAGACGTCCATGTTTTTCCACACCACATTGGACCTGCAACTTCAATAGCACCAAAGATATCTAGATATTCCGATATCTTTGTATCTATTAAACGTGGAAAATATTTTTCAGGCATTAATGATCCATTTTTCATGACACACTATCTCCTTATATTATAGGGAATACAATCTTATATTATCCCAAAATAGAGGCATTTTCAACCCCAAAAAGGAGCAGAATTACATTCCATAATAGAGGCCAGCTAATCCTAACAATTTACAGTCTACGCATTATTCTCAAGAGCTTTTTGGAAACGCTAAATTTCTCTGAATATTTCCTCGAACATTTCTCCTGAATTACAAAAGATAGTTCCCATAAAACTGTTGTATAATTGTCCAAACATTAAAAAGCGAGGATTCAACAGTGGAAAATAATCTCTATATAGGCGTAGACTTACACAAAACACAATTTACAATATGTGTGTTAAATAAAGATGGTGATAGTTTTGAAGTTGGAACAAAGTTTCCAATGAACAAAGATGGATATGATGAATTTTCAAGGAAAATAAAAAAGCTAGAATTAAAACAAAAAACAGAAAAAACAATACTAGCAATAGAAAGCACATCAAATGCACGCTTTTTCAGAGATAAAATGGTTGAACAAGGCTTTGAAGTGACTGTTGTAAATACATTACGCTTTAAAGTTGTAAATCTAAGCACAAAAAAAACCGATAAAAACGATGCAAAAACTCTTGCTGAATTTCTGGCAAGGGACATTCTCCCCAAAAGTCATTTATGCACACCAGAATCAGAAAGTCTACGAAGAGTATTAAAAAGTCGTTCACTAATGGTACAAGATGCTGTAGCTCTAAAAAATCAAGCCCACGCAATAATGCTAGCTTATGGATACGTAACTCAACCTGCTCAGTTTCAAAGCCGCTGTAGTAGAACCAAAGTACTCTCAAGACTTCCATCCAAACTTCATGACGTTATAGAGGTCATATTTGAAACACTTGATGCAGTTGAGAAACAAACAAATATACTAGAAAGACGGCTAAGAAAAATTACAGCAGACAATGAAAATATAAACCTACTTATGACAATTCCTGGAATTGGAATTGTAAATGCTTGTACTATATATGGATACATAGATAACATTGACCGTTTTGAAACATATAAAAATTTCTCAGCATATTGTGGACTCGTACCATGGGTGCAAACATCTAATGAAACTGTTTACTATGGAAAAATAACCAAAAGAGGACCGCAAGAACTAAGAACAGCCCTAGTGCAATGCGTTGTATCAATGGTAAGAATGACCAATAAAACAGCAGAATTAGGAATTATTAAACAATATCACAAGCTAAAAGAAGAAAAATCCTCTGGCAAAGCAATAATTGCAACGGCTCGTAAACTTTCACGTATCATCTATATCATGTTAAAAACTATGACACCTTTTGATTCAGCAAGGCTTGCTCAATGAACATCAAATCTGAGTTTGACACATTTTGTGGTTTCCAAAGAGGTTTAAAACTCTTTCGTTAAAAAACCTCTCAAAGCCGAATTGGAGAATAAACCGTCGGTATCGTATCCTTCTATGGTCATAAGAGACCGAAATTAGAGAATGAGCTAAAAATTCCGCGATTTGATAGTCCTAGAAAGAAGAGCAAACAATAAACAAACCTTTTTCCGTAGCAAGGGAACAACATGAGAGCCGTGCATAGCAAGGCATCCATTGAAGGATCTTTTCCCTACCCTACGGCTTTAGGTTCATCATCTAAAGTAAAAGTTCTACAAAAGTAGGAGTTCGGCAACGCTTTGGATAAAGGAGCAAAATGAAAAAATAAATCCTATAAAAACTGTGCCATATAGACAGGCAAATATTCCAAGTCTTTATCTCTCACATAGTCTTTTTATCCTTGAATGCAAGAGTAACAAAAAGCCCAGTATCTGCTGTAAATAGTTTAAATTTTGATAAGTTCTTATTCTGAGCCATCCCAGGACCAGGGTCATTTGCATGGTAAGATACAAGAACTGTCCCGGAATCTTTTAACTCTGCTATTTTTTGAAGAAGATCTTTAGCTCTGCTTTTCTTCAAAACACTAGAAATCTGATACCTGGAAGCATTCCCCATAAGTTGAGCCGGAATAGCGTCAAATAAAGATGAAAGACTTCCTGTTGGATCTATTTTTCTAAAATCGCTCTCATATAAAGAAAGAATATCTCTTTTGCCGCCTTTTACTTATATAGCATTCTGCAAAAACCTCTTTTAATAACATAATTGTCAAAGACATTCATTGACCGTGTTTTAAAATGCTCTTTTATTTGTTCAAGAGGTTAGTATTCTAAATCTTCAGTGTTTTCTCTTAACGCAATCTTGTAAGGGACTTGAACATGGGAATAATCATTTTCTTAGAATAAAGCTACATTTCAATTTAATTGGCTTTGACAACTTTAATATCGCAATCAAGTGCAGTGGCAACTTTCATCAATGTATCAAGTTGAGGAGAAGCTTTTTGTTTTCTAACCGTGCTATGACAGATTGTGTCAATGAACAGGATTCAGCAAGTTTTGCCTGCGTCATTCCCCTCTTGTGCCTCTCCTCAATCAATGAGGGCATCAATTAATAGAGGAAGTATGAAAAAAGGTATTATCGTACTTTTGATTACGGTGCTGG
>CAVJIN010000036.1:11580-16477 GCA_963649615.1 bacterium | reverse complement strand
AAATGGAACTATTTGAAATTAATTTTTCCACCAGATCCAAAAAATGGATCTATTTAAAGTTAATTTTTCTGTCAGATCCAAAAAATAGAACTCTAGAAAATTTAGAGCTCAAAAAGTATGAGTCCAACGACTTGGCTGAGTTAGAACTGCTGTCTTATGCTTGTAAAATCTGTTTCAAGTGTTTACCAATCTGTCCTGGACGTTCTCGACGTTCTTGATGTTCTGGCTGTTCTTGACGTTTAGGACGTGTCAGTTGTTTCTGAACTCGAATTATTAAACCTCTGTAAGTTTTGCAATAACACAAACAGTGTTCCATTCAAGTGGTGCAGCACACAAAGTGTTAGTTAACTCTTTAGTTAACTTCTCAAGTCTATCTGTTGTCATTGAAGCGTCAGTTTTTAATATAGCTGGGACATAACTTTTTTCCATCCATCTAGTAACATCTTGTGGTGTTGCAATTCTTGATTCAGTAAAGCTGTAATCTTCAAGTTCAATAGAGTTAAAATTATTGTGCAAAAGGTTTACAAGATCCTTTCTGGTTAAGTATTTATCATAGACAATAGCCTCTGCTTTAAGAAGAATATCCTGTGTTGGGCCCATGTGAATAAAATCAGATAATCTAGAGGCTTCTGAGGCTATTGTTTCACATAAGATTATGTCGCCGTTAGGAGCTAAATGGTCTTTCATTTTTGTTAAAAGGATAGAGGAATCGGGATTATTCTTGATTAGATTTCGAGCAAAGATGTGCTCAAAAAGGATACCGTTTTCAAGTTGGGTATCTAAGCTATCGAGTGCAGAGGAGAAGTCTTTGTTGCATAAAACCACAGGTGCAGAGACAACGTCTAGAGAAGAAAGATAATGGCTAATGTAGGCCTTTTCTTCCGGCGTATGAACAACTGCAACAGCTAAACCTTCTGGTGTTTTTCTGAAGGCTTCCCAAAGAAGTAAACCGTGGCCCGCATTAAGAATTAGAACTCTGTCTGAACGAGTAA
This sequence comes from bacterium, assembly GCA_963649615.1. GTDB lineage: Bacteria > Spirochaetota > Spirochaetia > Sphaerochaetales > Sphaerochaetaceae > UBA9732. The sequence goes on along the minus strand of CAVJIN010000036.1, from coordinate 15,485 downwards.
TGCTGGTCTTTGAAAACATTAGAGTTCTCAAATCTTCAAGGGCTTTGCTTCTTCCACTAACAGTGCGTCTTAGCCAAAGATCTCTGCCTTTATCGTCCGGAGAAAAAGTTAAGTTTTCAGGGAAAGCATTAATGTCTACGCTCTCAAGTTGTATCTCTCGGCGTTTGTTTACAGCATCTGCAATCTGCTTTTCATAGCCTAATTGGCCAACATGATAGAAAATTTTGCCTTGAAGTTCGTTTGGAAGGTATTGTTGTGCAACCCAGTGGTCTTGATAAGCATGTGGGTACATGTAGCCTTCTCCATGACCAAAGCCTTTGGAATCTCTACTTGCATCTCTGAGATGATTAGGCACTTCTGCGTTAGAGGCTTCCTCTTCAACGCTTTTTAAGGCGTCAAAAAATCCCATTGCACTGTTACTTTTTGGTGCGGTTGCCAAATAGAGAGCTGCATGTGCTAGGTGATAGCGTCCTTCAGGCATTCCAATCATGTTGAAGGCTGCTGCATCTGACTGGACAACTACAATGGCATTTGGATCAGCAAGTCCAACGTCTTCGCAGGCGCTAATCATCATTCTTCGGAAAATAAAGCGAGGGTCTTCACCAGCGTAAACCATTTTTGCAAGCCAATAGAGTGCAGCATCTGGATCGCTTCCGCGTAAGGATTTAATGAATGCGCTAATGACGTCAAAATGGTAGTCGCCTTCCTTGTCATAGAGAACAGCTTTGCGCTGGATACTTTCTTCTGCAGTTTCCTTTGAAATATAGACAGTATTACCGTCTTTGGGAGTTGTTTCTACAGCAAGCTCTAATGCATTTAAAAGGCTTCTAGCGTCTCCAGAAGCTACGTCAACAAGGTGCTCCAACGCACCATCTTCAAACGAAACTTCTAAGTTCCCATAGCCACGCTCTTTATCCTTTATTGCTTGCCATGCAATTTTTGTTAAGTCTTCATTTGTTAAAGGTTTAAGTTGAAAAATTCTAGAGCGGCTTACAAGAGCAGCATTTACTTCAAAGAAGGGATTTTCTGTGGTTGCACCAATCAAAATAAATGTGCCATTTTCTACCCAAGGAAGAAGGGCATCCTGTTGGCTTTTATTCCACCTATGAACTTCATCTACAAATAAAATGGTACGTTTGCCGTATAAGTCCAGTCTTTCCTTGGCTTCTTGGATTTCGTCTCTTAGTTCTTTGACTCCAGAAAGAACTGCATTAATTGTTGAAAAATGACTTTTGGTTGTGTTTGCAATTACTCGTGCTAAAGTAGTTTTTCCTGTTCCTGGAGGCCCATAAAAAATAACAGAGGATAACTGATCTGCTTGAATGGAACGTCTTAAAAGTCTGCCTGGACCTACTATGTGGTCCTGTCCTATGTATTCATCAAGGGTTCTTGGTCTCATTCTATAAGCTAGAGGTTGATTTTTGATTTCAATTCGTGAGCTATCAAACAGTTGCATGTTTTCCTCTTTTGTCCGTATTGGTTATTCCAAAGCTATTCTAAGCCAAAAACCTTTGAAATTGTTTTATCTAAATTTGGGTCTGGAGTTGTCCTAAGTAAAATTTCAGAATCTTTTAAACTTTTGAAATATAAATTGCATATGTAATCTGCCAACTCGTCAAGTAAATCAATTTCTTCAAGTTGTATATTGTCTTCATCAAACAGAATATTTCTAGTTTCAGCCCAAGCTCTATATTGGGTAGCTACTTCTTTCCACTTTGACAAATCAACATCGCTTAGCTTTTGTCTAATATAGAGTTTGATTTCTTTACCAAAAGCTGTTTCAAAAGTCACTGATGCACTGTCATTAGACTGACTAACTAATTCTATGGGATTTTCAAAAGTCACTGAACTAATTGTAGTATTAAGATATGTGCGAACTTCTTCAAAGCGTTGTAATGAGTAGGAATTCATGTAAGAAGTCCACTCTGTAAGGAGTTTTGTCATTCCAGGAATTTGGGATGCATTGTCTTGGATGAAAGACAAGCTTGCTGGTAGAAAACAAGTAGATTGTGTGACTTTGAAGTATAGGGTTGAGATAGCACTTTCGTTTGAATTGTCCAATGCATAGTGAAGTGCGTAGTCATATTCTTCTGCTTCTGTTTCAAAGCTAAAGGTACTTGCACAAGAACTGGCACAAAAAATTAAAAGAGTTAAAAGTAAAATATTTATGAAAAATTTAAAAATGTGCCTTTTTTTCATAGTTAAATGATAACATTTCCGGTGCTATTTGCAAACCTACAAAGGCTAGGGAATGTATATGCCTCTGCACTCTTTTTCTTAAAAAGGTAACGCTTTTCTTCTCCATTTTCCCTAATAGGGAAGGAGATTCCTACACATTCTAGATGAAGAATCTCATTATCTTGGCTCTGCCTACATGAGCCACCACATGAGCCACCACATGGGCTACCACATGAGCCACCACATGGGCTACCACATGAGCCACCACATGAGCCATATAAACTGTCCCCAATTATTGGATGACCTGTCCAAGCAAGATGAGCTCTAATCTGGTGTCTGAAGCCTTTTGTGATAGTGCAATAAAAAATATCTTTTTCTCTAAGAACTTCTGTTTGATACAAAATTTTAGGGTTTGCTTTTTTCTCATCAAGTATTGCTCTGACCTCTTTGCCTTTAGGTCCAAAAGGTTTAAAATAGCTTGAAATGGTAACAATACCTAAAAAATTTTCAATATCAAAACCTTTTAGGCTATCATTCTCAAAAGTTTTAGCAATGTAATATTTTTCAAACAAGTTGTTGTTTTGAAGGGTTAACATCTGTTCATAGAAGCTTTGATTTTTCGCAAATAGTACAATACCAGCAGTTGCTGTATCTAATCTATGAAGAGCTCCTCCTTCCCAAGAATTCTTCCCTTTAACTTTTAAGACAGCAGGACACATCATGCCAGCTTGTTCCAATAATGTTCCTCGTAAAGGTTGTGTCTTTAACGGCACAGTTGGCATTCCATGAGGCTTATTTAACAAGAGAAAATTTTCACAGTCATAAAGAAGAATGTCCGTCGCCATACTCATCCATACTCATCCATATTTATCCAAACTTATAACAAAAGTATAAGCAAAAAATCCTTTTTGGAAAGATTTTGTGTGATTTTTGCGAAGTTTTACTTGATTAATAGACTTTCACTTGACGAGAATTCAAAATTTCATGAAATTAAGGGCATGAATAGGGAAAATATAATTTCAACCCCAAAGACTAGGGTTAATGGTCTACTTAAGAATGTTTACCTGTGGATGACCGCAGGTCTTGCGCTCACAGGAATTGTAGCTTATGGCGTTGCAAATAATGTAAACCTTCTCAGTGCAATTTATTCATCGGGTGGTTTATTTGCAATTATTATTGCCCAACTTGTACTTGTGGTTGTTCTTTCTGCAAGGATTAACAGAATGTCCACGGGTGCTGCAATTGGATGCTTTATTGGATATTCAATACTCACCGGTTGTACTTTGAGTTCTGTTTTCCTCGCTTATACTAGTGTTACAATTTCACGAGCTTTCTTTACAACAGCTCTAATGTTTGGTGGTATGAGCATTTACGCAATGACAACAAAGAAGGATCTTTCCAGTTGGGGCTCTGTTCTAATGATGGCTCTTTGGGGAATCTTAATTGCTTCTCTCATTAACCTATTTTTCAAAGCTGAAGCAATCTATTATCTCATAAGTATTGTTGGAGTTATTTTGTTTGCAGGACTCACAGCTTGGGATACTCAAAAGATTATTCAAATGAATGATTCTTATGGCTATGGTATTGATGAAGCAACCTATGTGAAGCTCTCAATTCTTGGTGCTTTAACACTTTATCTAGACTTTATTAACATTTTCTTGTATTTGCTTAGGTTGTTTTCTTCTTCAAAAAGCAGAAATTAGAGAGGTTTCCCAATACCTTTCCAA
>CAVJIN010000036.1:0-11568 GCA_963649615.1 bacterium | reverse complement strand
ACCTTCCAAACTCTTAGCATTTATTAAACTTTATGTTATAGTGGCCCCATGAGAACTATTTTAGTGACTGGGGCCTCTGGTTTTATTGGGGCCAATCTTGTAAAACGATTATTAACAACAGAAAAAGATATCACGGTAATTGGCCTTGATAATATGAATGACTACTATGATGTTCGAATTAAGGAAGAGCGTCTAAGTGAACTTCAAAAGAACAACAACTACACTTTTATCAAGGGCAATATTGCCAACAAAGAGCTTATTAATAACTTATTTGAGCAATATAGGCCTTATATTGTAGTGAATCTTGCAGCGCAGGCTGGGGTGCGCTATTCAATCACAAATCCAGATGCGTACATAGAAAGCAATCTAATTGGTTTTTATAACATCCTTGAAGCATGCAGGCATTATCCGGTGGAGCACTTGGTTTATGCTTCAAGCTCGTCTGTCTACGGTAGCAACAAGAAGGTGCCATATTCCACAGACGACAAGGTTGACAATCCCGTGTCTTTGTATGCCGCCACCAAGAAATCGAATGAGCTTATGGCGCATGCCTACAGCAAACTTTACAACATCCCGTCAACTGGATTGCGCTTTTTTACAGTTTACGGCCCCGCCGGACGGCCCGATATGGCTTATTTCAGCTTCACAAGCAAGTTGGTTAAGGGCGATACTATTGAAATTTTTAATTATGGCAATTGCAAGCGCGATTTTACATATGTGGACGACATTGTTGAAGGCGTCATTCGTGTGATGAAAAGGCCACCTGAGAAGAAAAATGGCGAGGATGGCCTCCCAATTCCACCTTATGCTGTCTACAATATTGGAAACAGCAATCCGGAAAACTTGCTTGATTTTGTGCAAATCTTGTCCCAAGAACTCATCCGTGCAGGCGTTCTCCCAAAGGACTACGATTTTGATTCCCACAAGAAGCTTGTTCCTATGCAGCCGGGCGATGTCCCTGTCACTTATGCCGATACCTCTGCCTTAGAACGCGACTTTGATTTCAAACCTCACACCTCTTTGCAAGAAGGGCTTCGCAAGTTTGCTCAGTGGTACAAGAGTTATTACATGTCAAAGTGAGGGTTGACTGAAAAATTATGAAATGCATAGAAGTCTTTGAGAAAACATACCATAAAGCGCCACAAGAGCTAGCATTTTGCCCATATAGAGTATGTCCTCTTGGGGCACATATAGACCATCAATTTGGAAAAATCAATGGATTTGCACTGGATAAAGGGGTTCACATTGCATATAGCCCTAAGTTTAATGGTATTATAGAGTTACGCTCAGTAAATTTCCCTAAACGTGCACAGTTTTTTGTCAATGCTGTGCCGGAGCAGAAGCAGGGTGACTGGGCAGACCATTTACGCGGTGCAGTCAAAATACTTGGTGAAAAGTATAAGCTTAGCGTAGGACTTTCTGGCGTAATTGAAGGTAGCTTGCCCATTGGAGGACTCTCTTCGTCTGCTGCTACTATTATCGGTTTTTTGAAAGCGCTATGCAAAGTAAATGGAATACAACTGGGTGACATGGAGATGATTCTCATGTCCAAGATGGCTGAAAATGAGTACGTTGGAGTGTCGTGTGGCAAACTGGACCAGAGTTGCGAGGTGCTGGCGAAAAAGGACCACTTGCTGTACTTGGACACGCTTAATGATGAGTATGAACTCATTGCAACTGCCCCTAATATGAAGCCATACAAGTTTGCCATTTTCTTTTCTGGCTTGGAGCGCTCGCTGAAAAATTCTAAGTACAATCTCAGACAGGATGAGTGTAAAGCTGCCGCCTATGCGCTTTTGGCCTATGCTGGTATGGATTATAATTCCTTTTCTCAAACACGCTTACGTGAAGTTCCGTTTGAAGTTTTTGAAGAATATAAAGATAGACTTCCGGCTTTGTGGAGACGCCGTGCAGAGCACTACTTTACAGAGTTTAAAAGAGCAGAGCAGGGTGCAGAACTCTGGAGACAGGGAAATCTTGAAAGTTATGGTGCGCTTGTTTTTGAAAGTGGCGCCTCAAGTATCTACAATTACGAGTGTGGATGTGAAGAGCTCAAAAAGCTCTATGAAATTATGCGTGCTACACCTGGCATCTATGGAGGAAGGTTTTCTGGTGCTGGTTTTAAGGGATGTTGTATGGCCCTCATTGACCCAGAGCGTGCCGATGAAATTGAGGCTAAAGTTGGCGCCCAGTATTTGAAGGCTTTTCCAGCTTTAGAGGGCAAGTATTCTTTCCATTTATGCGAGAGTGCAGATGGAGTTGGGTGTTAGAGTATGAATGCAATTATTTTAGCTGCAGGATATGCAACTCGCATGTATCCGCTTACATTAAATTTCCCAAAACCACTACTAGAATTAGGTGGCAAACCTATTTTAGATTGGCTTTGTGAAGATCTTATCTCTTGTGGTATAGAACACTTCTATGTGGTCACTAATCACAAATTCTTTCCCAATTTCTTCACTTGGGCGCATGACAAGCCAAATGTTACCGTGTTAGATGATGGCACAATCTCCAATGAAACACGCCTTGGAGCTCTACGCGACATTACATTTGCACTTAATCAAGGTTTCTGTCAGCCTATTTGCGATACTTTTGTTCTAGCTGGCGACAATGTCCTAGATTTCTCCTTCCGCTCCTTCTTGGAGTACGCACGCCACAAGAACACTAGTTGCGTCATGCGTCACTTTCAGCCCGATATCGCTCGTCTGCGCCGTACCGGAGTTTGTGTCATAGATGACAATGACCTCATTCTAAGCATGGAAGAAAAGCCTCAAGAGCCCAAATCTAACTGGGCAGTTCCACCTTTTTATTTCTATAAAGCAGAAGATCTTCCTCTTCTATTTGAAGCTATTAACTCTGGCCTTAACGTAGATGCTCCAGGCTCCTTTGTCTCATATCTTGCCTCACGCCGGCCCGTGCACGCCTTCCTCATGAACGGCCAGCGTTTTGACGTGGGTACCATTGATGGCTACGAAAAACTTCGTAAAACTTATAAAGGCATAAAGCACATGAATATTCGAGACTTCTTGCTTTTGGATAAGTGGGGGTGATGGAGTATCAAAAAGAAAAAAACTGTGTTAATATAAAAATATGATCAGAAAATCAAACGAAAGAATAGTTAACAAAGCAGAGCATAGGTTTGGAGCAGATGGCTTTATTACAGTGAAACAGCTGATAAATTCAGATGCAGAGCTCAATGGGAAGGGTAGACTCTTTTCTCATATAACGGTAGCACCACATTCGGGTATTGGTTTCCACATGCATGAAGGTGACACAGAAATTTACTATATTCTCTCAGGAAAGGCCAATTACAACGACAATGGAACTGTAGTTCCTATTGAATCTGGGGATGTGACGTTCACACCAAGCGGAATGGGCCATGGTGTGGATAACCCGTACGATGAGCCACTTGAGATGATTGCTCTAATAATCTATAGCTAGTCCAATCCAATTCCCATCAGTACTGTCATAGTGGAGCGTAGTACAACGTGAAATGAAGAAAAACAATGCAACCATAACAGATGTTGCAAGGGCTGCAGGGGTGAGCGTAAGTACGGTCACGCATGCGCTGAATGGTAAACGTCCGGTTAGTAAAGAAAACAAAGAGAAAATTCTCAGAGTCATAGAAGAAGTGGGTTACATTCCATCATACAGTGCCAGCCATTTAAGGAGAGGGCGCTCCGGGATTATTGGTTTTTTTGCTGTTGATATTACGGAAGACTTTTCTTCAAAAATTCTCAAAGGTGTAGAGCGGGGGTTAACTAACGCTGGCGTCTCTATGATGATTGCTTCTGGCGAGGAGTTTGGTTCTGATTATGTGAAAGTTCGCAAATTCTTTCAAACTTATGGGGTTGATGGCCTAATTGTCTGTCACCATCTCTCTGTAGATACAAGCACTTTGGCAGAATTTTCCAAGACGGGATTACCTGTAGTCTTCATCAATAACCTTGTTCCAAAAGAGGTTTCTGTTTTGCCAGATAATCATTATGCAGGGCGCATTGCCGCCGAACATTTGCTCAAGCGGGGTGCAAAGCATTTTGCTTTCCTTGGTGGCCCAAAAGACAGACTTTCTACAAAATATCGGTATGAAGGCTTTAGACAGGCCATTGTTGAGAGTGGTGGTGAGTTGGTATCGGGGTGCGTGATGTATGATGATTACACATATCAGGCTGGCTATACGATGGCTGAAAGACTCTTCTCGCTTCACCCAAATGTTGATGGCATTTTCTGTGCAAACGACTATATAGCTGCAGGTGCAATGACGTATGCAGAGTCCATAGGTAAGCTATGCCCACGTGATGTGAAGATTGTGGGGTGCGATAACCGAGACTTCTCCCTATTTTGGAAAACTCCAATTACTACTATTGAATTGCCGTTGGAGGATATGGGCATTACTGCCGCGCGTCTTTTGAGGGAAAAGTTAGAGGGAAACGGGGATGAGAACGCTGAGAATATGGAGAAAGTTCTGCTGAAGCCCGGGCTTATTCCTCGCAAGAGTTCATTGACCAGCTAGGTGTAAAATGTTACGCTTAGAGCATGAAGAAAAGACAAATCAAAAAAATTATCGACACTTATTATTGGGATACCGATGAAGATATCATGCTTCCTCCATCGGTTGTTAGAGAAGAGCTTAGAGCTGAAGAAGTTTTCTATAGCAAGGCATTCATGATTTCTAATCCTGAAAAAGCTGCTGAATATCAGAAGCGCATTGCAGAGAAGCTTGAGGAAGCTGCTAAGAAGGCTGAAGAGTAAGTTCGTATACCTCGCATCTCTAAGAAATTATGACAAAGTCTACTTATTTGACCCAAAATGGGGCGACTAAGTAGACTTGTCTACTTTTTATGCCCAAAAATGTCGTTTCAAGTAGACTTTTTGGAAACACTCACAAATCTCATCCTCGCTCATTTTGAAAAAATATGCAAAATCTTTTTTTTAATGATTGACATGCGTATGCCTTGTATAGTACTACTTATTGTGTAGCGCAAGCATAAGCTACGCTACATATTGTGTAAAGTTATATAACTTTTAAATAAGTAAAAAGTCTAAATGTAGTTAATGTCAAGGCTTAGACGGGGGTGGATATGATTAATACAGTCATTAAAAGAGATGGAAGCAAAGTTGATTTTGATATCTCAAAAATTGAGAATGCTATTCAAAAAGCCTTTGATGCAACTGGAAGAGAAGCAAATAAGCAAATCATTGGACTTATTGCACTCAGAGCTGCTGCAGACTTTGGCTCAAAAGTCCAAAATGGCGAAATTGGGGTTGAAGATATTCAGGATAGTGTTGAGATTACTCTGTCCCTTTGCGGCTATGGAGATGTAGCTAAATCTTATATCCTTTATAGAAAGCAGCACGAGAATGTCAGAAATGTTGAGCAGAACATGATTGACTATAAGAAGACTGTAGATGGCTATCTAAAGGCAGATGACTGGCGAGTCAAGGAAAATAGTACAGTCAACTATAGTATTGGCGGTCTTATTCTTTCAAATAGTGGTGCAATTACAGCTAATTATTGGCTCTCAGAAGTTTATGATGAAGAAATAGGTGAGGCTCATAGAAATGCAGACATGCATCTTCATGATCTATCAATGCTTGCCGGTTACTGTGCAGGTTGGAGTCTTAAGCAGTTGATCAAAGAAGGTCTAGGTGGCGTTGAAGGAAAGATTTCATCTTCTCCTGCAAAACATCTTTCAACTCTCTGTAATCAAATGGTTAACTTTATTGGTATTATGCAAAACGAGTGGGCCGGAGCTCAGGCCTTCAGTTCTTTTGACACCTATCTCTCAGCCTTTGTAAAAGCAGAAAATCTTGGTTTCAAAGAAGTTAAACAGTGTATTGAAAGCTTCATTTTTGGAGTAAACACTCCTTCAAGATGGGGCACCCAAGCACCATTCTCAAATATTACTTTGGATTGGACTGTTCCACCAGATCTTAAAGATCTCCCAGCAATTGTTGGTGGAAAGGAAATGGATTTCACTTATGGGGACTGTCAGAAGGAAATGGACATTGTAAACAAGGCTTTCCTTGAGATTATGATCAATGGAGATGCCAACGGGCGTGGTTTCCAGTATCCTATTCCTACATATTCACTTACAAAGGATTTTGACTGGAGTGCAACAGAAAATAATAAGTTGCTTTTCTCAATGACAATGCGCTATGGTACACCATATTTTTCCAACTACATTGGTAATACTGAGATGCAGCCAAGTGATGTCCGCAGTATGTGCTGCCGCCTTAGACTTGACCTCAGAGAACTGAGAAAGAAAAGTGGAGGTTTCTTTGGCAGTGGTGAGTCCACAGGTTCTGTTGGCGTTGTTACACTCAATATTCCTAGAATTGCTTATCTTGCAAAAGATGAACAGGACTTCTACACACGCTTAGACAAACTCATGGATATTGCAGCCCGCTCACTTAAGGTTAAGAGAACAGCAATTTCAAAGTTCTTGGAAAATGGGCTTTATCCTTACACAAAGCGCTATCTTGGGTCATTTGATAACCATTTTAGCACCATTGGGCTTGTAGGCATGAATGAAGCATGCTTGAATGCAAAGTGGTTGCGTTGCGATTTAACAGACCCACGTGGCCAAAAATTCACAGCCGCCGTTCTCGACCACATGCGCGAGAGACTTTCAGATTATCAGGAGCAGTATGGGGATCTTTATAACCTCGAGGCCACCCCAGCAGAGAGCACTTCATTCCGTTTGGCTATGCACGATAAGAAGCGTTATCCCGATATTATCACAGCCGGAACTGAGAAGTCTCCATATTACACCAATTCATCCAACCTTCCAGTTGGCTTTACAGAGGATCTCTTCCGTGCTATGGATATTCAGGATGACTTACAAACTAAGTACACTAGCGGAACCGTATTCCATGTATTCTTAGGAGAACAGCCATCTAGTTGGGAAAGTGTAGCAACTTTGGTGAAGAAGATTGCATCCAACTATAAATTGCCATACTTCACAATCAGTCCAACCTACTCAATTTGTAGAGAACACGGCTATATTCAGGGCGAACAGTATACATGCCCAAAATGTGGAGCCAAGACAGAAGTCTATTCAAGAATTACCGGTTATTATCGTCCAGTACAGAACTGGAATATTGGTAAGACCCAGGAATTTAAAGACCGCAAGACTTACAATTTTGGTGGTGCAATTAATGGTACTTGTTATCATGACGCAGCAAAAGCAATTGAGGCTGATAGTATTGGTACTGGTGCAAAAGTAACAGGAAATCTTCTGTTCACAACAAAGACCTGTCCAAATTGCCCAACAGCAAAGGCTGCTCTAGAGCGCAAAAACATTGCTTACACAATAGTTGATGCACAGGAAAACAGTGAGCTTGCCAGTGAGTATGGAGTTATGTCTGTGCCTACATTCTTTGTTGATGGCGATAAAAATCAGGTTTTAAGTGGCGCTGGAGCCATTGTAAGTTGGGCTAACAAACATGCTTGACATTGGCGGTTTTATCAGAGTTGACTCTGTAAACTATCCATCTTTAATAGCTTGTACAATATTCACTAGGGGCTGCAATTTTCGCTGCCCCTATTGTCATAATCCGTCTTTTGTTTTTGCAAATGACAGTACAAGCATTGTGCAGACAGATCCTCAAGAGAGATACTGTGTTGATGAGATACTAGACTATATTAAGAGCCGCCGTAATCTTCTAGATGCTGTTGTAGTTTCTGGTGGAGAGCCCTGTCTTCAAAGGGGATTGAAGGATTTTTTGGCCCAGATCAAACAGTTGGGATTAAAAACAAAACTTGATACTAATGGAAGTCTACCTTCTGTTTTGAAGGACTTGCTAGATTCTGAACTTATTGACTACGTTGCAATGGATATCAAGACAGCGCCAGAAAAGTATAAGCTCATTGGCTTTGATAATTACAATCTGATTTCAGAAAGTATTGCGTTAGTTATGCAACAAGCGCCTAATTATGAGTTTAGAACCACATGTGTGAAGCCAATTGTAGAACCAAAGGATTTTGCGAAAATTGGTTCGTGGTTAAATGGCGCAAAGAAATTATATCTGCAACACTTTAAAAAAGATGTGACCTTAGATCCAGCCTTTGAAAATGCCATTGGCTTTTCAGATGAAGAGCTCTTCTCTATTGTCAATGAGTTGAAAACCAGCATAAAATTTGTTGACATAAGATAAATTCAAGGAAAAATTTGAGGAGAAATTATGCACTGTTATACTCAGGTTACTTCTAACATCTACTATGTAGGCTCTAGCGATAGACGTCTTGCTCTTTTTGAGAATATTTATCCAATTCCTAATGGGGTCTCCTATAATTCTTACTTGGTTCTGGACGAGAAAACTGTCCTAATTGATACTGTAGACAAGAGCGTTGCCGGGGTGTTTTTTGAAAATCTTGAGCATCTTTTGGCTGGACGAAAGCTAGATTATTTAATTGTAAATCACATGGAGCCAGACCATGCAGCCACAATTGGCGAGCTCAAGCTCAGATATCCAGAGGTACAAATTGTTGCAACAAAGCGTGCCTTAGAGATGATTGGCCAGTTTTTTGACCCTCAAGTGGCTTCTAATAGTATGCCTGTATCTGAAGGCCAGAGCCTGAACACCGGCAAGCACAATTTCACTTTTGTTCTTGCACCTATGGTCCACTGGCCAGAGGTCATGGTCACGTATGACAGCTCTTCACATATTCTTTTTTCAGCCGATGCCTTTGGCACTTTTGGTGCTTTAAGTGGCAACATCTTTGCAGATTGTTATAATTTTGAAATCCAATGGCTTTCAGAAGCTCGCAGATACTATACTAATATTGTTGGAAAATACGGTCCGCAGGTGCAAAATTTACTAAAAAAAGCTCAAAGTTTAGAAATTTCAATGATTTGTCCATTGCACGGACCAATTTGGAGAAAAGATATTTCGTGGTTTGTCTCTAAATATGCTACTTGGTCAAGCTATGTGCCAGAAGAAAAAGCGGTTTTAATTGCCTATGCCTCAATTTATGGAGGAACAGAGAATGCCACAAATATACTTGCCAATATGTTAGCAGAGAAGGGCGTGACAAATATTGCTCTATATGATGTTTCTGCCACGCACCCTTCTTATTTAGTTTCAGAAGCCTTTAGATGTAGCCATCTAGTGTTTGCATCTCCTACATATAATGCAGGCATTTTTACCAATATGGAAAACGTTCTTTTAGATCTTAAAGCTCATAATCTACAAAACAGAACTGTTGCTGTAATTGAAAACGGAAGCTGGGCTGCAGTAAGTGCAACACAAATGAAGACCATTTTATGCTCAATGAAAAACATTACTGTTTTAGAAGAAGCTGTTTCAATAAAATCTACAGTTAAGGAAGAAAACTATACCCAATTAGGAAGTTTAGCTAGTGCAATAGTTAGTAATATGGCTTGACACGCTAGTTTGACGTTGATTTTTTCTCTTTTTTTGATGGCATTTGTGCAAAGACAACTGCAACAAACATTAGCATACAGCCCACAATCTGTATTGCATCCATTCGTTCGTTGAGCATTACAAGTCCGCCAAACGCTGCCCATGCACTCTCTAACGATAATGCAAGTGTGGCCTTAAATGGTTGCAGCTGTTGTAAATTCCATACCATATTGTTGCACAATGCAGGCAGTAGAAGTGAAAACACCGCACAAAAGACCATCTAACAATAAAGATTTCAGATATTTCTTATTTCCTTTATGCTTTCTTAAAATGGGAATAACTAGTGGAAGTAAGACAATAAACCCCAAATCATAGAGGTTAAAAGCAACAATAATACTGCTCTACTTTCCTTCATGAGCACGATATTATCAACTACATGGCTTTAGTGTACAGATATCTTTTTATCTTTTCTGTAGGTGTTCTTTCAAATGGTTGCTCTTGAAGCTTTATATTATTTATTCTGCTAAATGAGGCAAGTTTTGAATTAATGTCCTGCTTTATTTTCTCCAAGAACTCTTGAATATTTATGCTTCCAAGAGCTCTTTGAATTTCTTGAATGTCAAGTCTAACCATTGCTGTTAGATTTTTATTTTCTGGGATAACTAAGCTTTCAATGACATATTCTTGGGCATTAATGAGATTCTCAATAGTATCGGGATAGATATTCTCTCCGTTGGCACCCAAAATCAGGCTCTTACTACGGCCATTTATTGCAAGTCTACCATTTTCAAATTTGCCAAGATCTCCGGTGCGGAAATAGCCATCTTGTGTGAAGGCCTCTGCGGTGAGTTCCGGCATCTTGTAGTATCCTTTCATCACTGTAGGCCCTTTGATTTGGATTTCGCCATCTTCTGGTGCAATTCTTACGTCAAGGCCATCCAAAACCTTGCCTAGCGTTCCAACTACATGATCTTTTGGGCCACAACCTGCTATGAAAGGACTAGTTTCTGTGAGTCCGTATCCTAGGGCATAAGGAAAGTTGGCTTTTGCCAAGAATTCTTCTACTTGTGGATCAAGTTTTGAGCCTCCTATGCCAAAAAACTTCATTCTTCCGCCAAAGACTTTGACCATTTTCTTTCCAATAATCCTATGAATTGGCTTTGAAAGTAGTCTATTTTGCATTAGTTTGTTGAGTTTTGTACCTTCCTTGAACTTTGGTTGAATTGCTCTGCGGAAGACTTTTTCTATAAGAAGTGGAACGGTGAGCATAATATGTGGTCTTACGTCTTTTAGAGCTGGCATAAGGCTTCCAACAGAGGGAGCTTTGCCTAGATATGTGACAGATGCACCGTTCATTAAAATGAGCAGAAGTCCAATTGTAAATTCATAGACATGACTTAATGGAAGAATTGATAAAGCTTTCCAACCCACGTGAATTTTTATGAAAGGAGTTGAGCATACTTTTGCATTCCATACTAGGTTCTTATTTGTAAGCATTACGCCTTTTGGTGTCCCAGTAGTACCACTTGTATAAATAATTGAGGCAATATCGTCTTCATTAGGACATTGTTTTGTTAGTTTACTTTCTGCTTCTGCTGTGATAGTTGTATTTTGAATGTTTAATCCCTTGAGATTTTCAAATCCCTCAGATGCTAAGTAGTTTATCTCTTTGGAAGATATAAACGACATATCTTCAATTCTGATTACTTTGATGTTATTTTTATTTTGCTCTGAGCAAACAACTTTATTTATGTTGGCCTTGTTTACAAATATAAATTTAGCTTCGCAATGGTCAAGAATTTTTTGTACTTCATCTTTGCTGAAGTTTGGAAGAATTGGAACGGCAATTCCACCAGCCATGTTGATTGCAAAGTAACTTAAACCCCAATTAGGGCAACTTTCTGCAAGAATTGCTACCTTTGTACCTTTCTTTACTCCATTATTAATGAGAAAGGTTGCGATGCTTTTTGCCCACAAATTTAGTTGCTTAAAAGTTATGCTTGTTTCTGGTTTTTTATATGTAGTAAGTGCGAGATTGTTTGAATAAAGCTCTGCACACTCTTCTACCATGTTCTTTATTGTATATTGACCTTTAAGGCTAATCATGGCTACTCCTATTCTGACAAATGCTAGAAATTTGTCAACAAAAACCATGATAGCTGAATTGTTTTATTTTGACAAGTATTATTTTTGTGTCAA
>CAVJIN010000035.1:9774-16577 GCA_963649615.1 bacterium | reverse complement strand
TCGCTTAAAAATGCAAAAAAAAAGAGACCATTAGGTCTCCTTTTTTGCATTTGCCTTTGTCGGTTGACGTTAATACAATTTGAGAATTACTGACGAGGGGTTGCAAAAGAGTAGTGGGGGTTGCATAAAAAATCTTTATTAACTTTGCTGAGCCTTTTGTGTTTGATTCAAGCGGGTTCTAACATCAGCTTAACTACACCAATTTGCAATACTTGTAACAGGCAACGAAATGCCCAGGAGAAACTTCTTTCAGCTTTGGACTTCCATTGTGACAATCTTCGAAAGCATAATCACATCTTCCACAAAAACGACATTCTTCTTTTGGATTAATAGGCGATGAAACCTCTCCTCTTATGAGAATCCTCTTTTTTCGTCTTTCTTTATCAATTTTAGGAATAGGAATGGCAGAAAGTAATGCTTTTGTATAAGGGTGTATTGGATTCGCAAATAGTTCTTTAGAAGGAGCCTTTTCAACAATTTGTCCAAGATACATTACAACTATATCATCTGAAATATGCTTTACAACGGCAAGATCATGTGTGATAAAAATATATGATAATCCAAGTTTTTTTTGAAGTTCGTTAAGAAGATTCAAAACTTGGGCTTGAATGGAAACATCAAGTGCAGAAACTGGCTCGTCGCATACAATGAACTTTGGTTCCATGGCAAGAGCTCTTGCAATTCCTATCCTTTGTCTTCTCCCTCCATCTAACTCATGTGGATAACTATTAATCAATCTTGGAGCAAGACCAACTGTCTCCATTAATTCTTTTACTCTTTTAGAAACAAGCTCTTTTGTATTATATTTCTCCGAATGGACTTTTACAGCTTCAGCGATTGCGCTAAAAACAGTCTGACCAGGATCAAGAGAACTAAAAGGGTCTTGAAAAATAATCTGCATTTCTTTTCTCGCTTCTCTTAGTTCAGATTTTGAGAGTTTACAGATGTCCCTACCGTTAAAAATGATTTCTCCACTAGTGGGTTCGATAAGGCGGAGTATAACTCTTCCTGTGGTTGATTTTCCACAACCAGATTCTCCTACAATGCCAAGGGTTTCTCCTCTTCTAATTGTAAAAGAAATATCATCAACAGCATGAAGTTTCCCTTTTGGTGTATTAAAATATTTTTTTAAGTTTTTTACTTCAAGAATATTGTCTGCCATTATTTATTACCTCGTTCTATACAAAATGTTTCCTCTAAATAGCGAGAACATAATGCGTAATGAGTTTCAGAAAATTTAATTGTATTTGGTTTCTTATCGCCACATTTTTCCACGGCGTATGGGCATCTAGATTTAAAAGCACATCCTTTTGGAAGGTTTGTGGGATCCGGCATTAGACCTTGAATTGGCTTTAATTCTTCAACGTCTTCGTCTATATTTGGAAGCGAATTAAATAAGCCCTCTGTATAAGGGTGCTTTGTGTTATTAAATACATCTTCACAGGTTCCACGTTCAATTATACTTCCTGCATACATAACAGCAACATCATCACAAATATCCGCAACAATACCAAGATCGTGCGTAATCATTATCATTGATGTTCCAAATTTTTCTTTTAAATTTCTCATTAAATCTAAAACTTGTGCCTGAATTGTAACATCCAGTGCTGTTGTGGGTTCATCTGCAATAAGAAGAGTTGGATTACAAGATAAAGCAATTGCAATAACAACACGTTGTTTCATTCCTCCAGAAAATTGATGAGGATATTCATTTGCTCGTTCTCTTGGGATCCCAACAAGTTCTAGCATATTCCCAGCCTTTTCAAATGCATGTTTTTTTGTACACATATCGTGTTGGCGAATAGCTTCAGCAATTTGCTCTCCAACAGTATAAACTGGATTAAGAGAAGTCATCGGATCTTGAAATATCATAGATACTTCTTTTCCCCTGATTTTTTCAAGTTCTTTTGGTGTTGCTTTAAGTATATCATGGCCACAAAGCGTAATGCTTCCACTTTTTATTACACTAGGAGGCGTAGGAAGAATTTTCATGATTGCTTTTGCCATACTTGTTTTCCCAGCTCCTGTTTCACCAACAAGGCCAATCGTTCTTCCTTGTTTAAGAGATAGGCTTACATCATTTACAGCTTCAACGGTTTCATCCTCAAGGACATAAGCAATAGTAAGATTTTTTATTTCAAGAATATTTTCTTCTTTATTCGTTTCTTTAATAGACATGAGCAACTCCACTACTTTCTAAGTTTAGGATCCAATGCATCACGAAGAGCGTCTCCCACAAGATTAAAAGCTAAAACTGTAATCATAATCGCAAGACCAGGGAATACTGTTAAATAACCATAGCCACGGATATAGTTTCGCCCCGCCGAAAGCAATGCACCCCATTCAGGCACAGGCTCAGAAACACCTAATCCTAAAAAACTTAAACTAGATGCCAAGATAATCGCATTAGCAATTCTAAGTGTAATTTGGACAATAATAGGAGAAAGACAATTGGGCAAAATATGCTTAGCTATAATATAAATTTCCTTCTTTCCTATAGCCCTTGCAGATTCAACATAATCCTGATTTCTTACAGTAAGAACAGAAGCTCTTGTAATACGTACAAACTGAGGAACAGAGGAAAGGCCCACAGCAAGCATCAAATTAAAGATGCTTGTACCAAGAGCGGATACAATAACAATTGCAAGAAGGATTGCAGGAATTGCTGTAAGTATATCTGTTATGCGCATAATTATTCCATCAATCCAACCAGAGTAATAACCTGCTATTGCCCCGAAGGGAATACTTATTACAATTGCTATTAAAACAGATGCGACGCCAACAGACAAAGAATATCTTGTACCATATAAAATTCTTGCAAACAAATCTCTTCCTACATGGTCTGTGCCAAACCAATGACGAGCACTCGGTTTTTGCAACATCTCACTATAGTTTTGCGAAATAACATCCGTTTCATAATCAACTAATAAATCCGCAAAAAGACAAACTAAAACAAGGAGCACAATTATAACCATACCAACAACTGCACCTTTATTCTTCATCATATGATGCAAAACCATACGTATTTTTGTTTTCTTTTTCTTTTGTTTCTCTTTTTGCATTATTTTTTACCTCCCTTTTTATACATAGCCTTAATTCTCGGATCAACAAGGGCATAGAGGAGGTCTATAATAAGCATAAGAACTGAAATCATTATTGTTGTCATAATTATACAGCCAGTTACTGTCGTTGTATCCCTCTGATTGAGAGCATCTATTGTAAGTCTACCAATACCTGGCCATGTAAAGACTGTTTCAGTAACAACCGCACCGGCCACGCATGCTCCCATTTGAGTTCCAAAGATTGTAATTATTGGAATAAGAGCATTTTTTAAAGCATGTCTAATGATAACTTTTCGTTCTGGGACTCCTTTTCCTCTTGCAGTGTCTAGATAATCTTTACTCAGAACATCCAACATGCTGGACCTTGTTGTTCTAGTCATGATTGCAAGAAGTGAAGATGCAATTGTAACAGAAGGAAGAATAAGACTCTTCCAGCCTTCAGCATCTGTTCCAGATGGCAACCATCTTAATCGAAGCGAAAAAAATAAAATTAATACTAGACCAAACCAAAATCGAGGCATAGAAACACCCAGCAATGCAAAAATAGAGCAAAGATTATCCCCCAATTTGCCGGCATGAAGAGCTGCATAGATTCCAAGTGGTAAAGATACTATAACAGCCAGTAGCACGCCCCAAAAGGCTAGCTTAAGAGTTGCTGGTAGTCTAGACATATAAAGAGCAAGAACGGGCTCTTTATAAATATAAGATACTCCTAGACTACCATGAAACATTTCTTTCAAATACATGAAATATCTATAAAAAACAGATCGATCATATCCTAAATTGTGAATAAGTTCAGCTCTATCTTCTGCAGAATAATCAGCTGCAATGGTGTCAATTATATTACCGGGAGCAAGATCCATCATAAAATAAACCAAAAATGAAACGCAAAATATAATTGGAATTAATAGTAAAACCCGCTTTATTACATATTTCCACATAAACTTACGTGATACCTCTTTTTTTTGAGTTGTAAAACGAAATACAAGAAAGGAGGAGACTGTAACAATAGACTATTTTGCTACAGTCTCTCTTTTTTATTGTTGCCTTATAATGGCATTTGAATCATTGAATAGTCGTAGTTTTTGTTAATCTTCAAACCTGGATTTTCTATTCCTTTTCTATAACAGATATTGGCAGTTCCATACATAAGCCCGTAATAGATACAATTATCATGCATATAACCCTGCAATTCCTTTAGAAGTTCAATTCTCTTCGCTTCGTCAAATTCTTTCGCTGATTCTTCCTGAAGTACATACATTGGACTGTTTTTGTCGCTTAAACAGGCTCTGTTGCCCGCTGTTCCATAAGCTATAAGCCTAAACATATCAGAGCCAGATGAATTTGTGGCTATTGAATAAATTGTCGCTTCGTGATTTGAACCCCATTTTGTTGCATTGTTATGACCAGCATAATCTCTCATATCAAGTTTCATCTCAATGCCAACCGCCTTAAGTTGAGCTTGTAAGACAGAACCAACGGTAGCATAAGCAGCAGAACAAACACAGGTGAAAGAATTATGTTCAGCCTTCGCAAGATACTCTTTGGCTTTTTCTGGGTTATAAGAATAATCTTCAGTAAAATCAGTTGTGTAACCAAGGCTGTTCCAACCCCACATTGTATATGCGGCCTCACCTCCATTATTTGCCACAACAATTGAATCCCGATCTATGGCATATGCAACCGCTTTTCTTAGGTTCTCATCTTTTCCAACTTCCGATTCAACATTGAACGCAAACCAAATAAGATTTGAGGAAACAAAATTTTCAACAACAATATTGGGATTACTTTGTGCATACTGAAGATCTGCATTACTTACGGCCTGTGCTAAATCAATTTCCCCATTCTCAAGGGCAATTAATCTTGCAGATGGCTCTCCGTAATATCTAAGCGTTAGTTTTTTTGTCCCTGGAAGATTTCCCCAATATTCATCAAATCTTTCCATTTCTACACTATCGCCAGAATTAAATTTAACAACTTTCCAAGGACCTGTTCCACAGGCATTATTTGTTTTGATTGTGTCCTTTGCAACAATTGCTGATGCATTATGAGAAAGAACAAAAACCCAATCAACATTTGTCTGTTTTAAAACAGTATCAATTGTGTAGTCATCTATAATTTCGCAATGATCATATGTTCCTTTAACAATACCATGAATACATGCATCAAGTGTAGCCTTTACGTCTGCAGAAGTAAAAGTAGTTCCATTATGAAACTTTACATCTTTTCTGAGATTAAGACGAAGAGTTCTTTCATCCTTCCATTCCCATGATAATGCGAGTCCTGGTTCATATTTTCCCGTTTTCTCATTGTAAGTAATGAGTGTATCATACATACAATTCCAAAGAATATTCTGAATAACGCTGTTTGCCTGCGTTGCATCAATCGTTGTGATTTGAGCATCAACACCAATTACAATCGATTCTTTATATTTTTTTGTTGAATCAACTTGAACTGTTTCAGACACTTTCACGTCTTCTTTTGCTACGACTCCTTCAGAATTAGAATCTGAATTTTGATTAGCTTTTGAACAGCCGACAAACAAACAAATAATGATACTAAAAAAAACAAACAAAAATGTAAATTTTCTCATACCACGCCTCCTTTTGACTCCTCTTTTTTGTTCATATCAGATTTTTATTTTATCTTATTCATAAGACCTAAAAGTTCTGCTGTTGATTCTCCTTTTGCAAATCTTGGTCTAAGATAATCTTCTTTTTCTTTTTTTTCTTTTGCAAAGGCAAGAACAGATTCAGCTTTTTCTGGAGAAATAACTACAACGCCATCTGCATCACCAACAACAATATCTCCAGAACAAACTTTTACCCCTCCGACCATAGTAGGACAATTAACTGCACCACATGTGTATTTTGATGTTGCGGTAGGATTAACACCTCGAACATATGTTGGGAATTTCATTTCAATTAATTCAAGTGAATCTCTGCAACTACCATCAATCACAACCCCTTGAATACCTCTTGCTCTGCTACAAATGGCTAACATTTCTCCAAAACAACCCGCATTAAGATATCCACCACAACTAATAATTAAAACATCGCCTTCTTTTGCTTCAAGGACAGCCTTATGTATTGTTAAATTATCTCCACCTGCAACTTGCACAGTAAGTGCTCTTCCCGCAAACTCCATGTGTCTATCAAGAGGTTGAATATAATACTCCATTATTCCTTTACACATGCCACTATCAGCTATATTTCCTGTAGGAATACCTTTAAAATCTTCAATATTAACCATACACTTCCTCCTTATAAAAAAGCCTTTTTAATGTTTTTTACTGCTTGGTTAAGTTCTTCTTCAGATGAAGCAAAACACATTCGAACGCATTTTTCTGAACCGGAACCATATGCATGACCATTTACCGAAACAACATTTGCTTTCTCTAATAGATAATTAGACACTTCAGGAGCACTCATTCCGTCTTTTTCAATTCGGCACCAAGCGTAAAAAGCTCCCTCTGGAATAAGACATGTAAACCCTTTGATTTGCTGAAGCTGTCCAACAAAAAGATTTCTTCTTCTTTCATAACTCTGCCTCATCCTTTCCATGTCTGCAGTACAATCGAGAGCTACAATTCCAGCAATTTGTGAAAATTCACTAACACACGTAAGAGTATGTTGATAAGAAAGATAAATCGCATCAACGATTGCTTTTGATGCATTGAGGTAACCAACACGCCATCCCGTCATTGCAACTGCTTTTGAAAGACTGTTAACAGTAACAACT
>CAVJIN010000035.1:6931-9764 GCA_963649615.1 bacterium | reverse complement strand
TTCATCCGCTATAACAATCACATTATGGTTCAGAATAAAGTTCTTTATCCCTTCTATCTCTTTTTCTGTTAGAACTCTTCCGGTTGGATTATTAGGAGAATTAATAATTAAAAGTTTTACCTTTGGAGTCCAAGATTTCTCAAGAATCTCTTCAGTTACTTCGTAGTTATTTGAAAAAGAAAGAGGAATTGCTACCGGAATCCCTCCAACCATGCTTACCATCGGAGCATAAGACACCCAAGAAGGATCAAGAATCATTACCTCATCACCTGGATTGACAAAAGTGAAAATCGTCTGATATATAGCGTATTTTCCACCTGGAGTAACAAGAATATTCTCAGCAGAAGTTCTTATACCGTTCTCCTCATATAATTTTTGAGCAATCCGTTCTCTAAAAGGAATAATACCTCTACCCATCGTATAATGCGTTCTTCCGTCTCTAATTGCTTTAATTCCTGCCTCAACCACCTGTAATGGAGTATTAAAATCGGGTTCTCCTCCTGCGAGCGAGATAACATTGATTCCTTGGGTTTTCATCATTCTGGCTTTGTCCATCATTGCAATAGATGCAGATGGTTTAAGTCGGAAGAGATTTTCATTAAGCATCTCTTTTGTTTCCATTTACAAATCCTTTATTTTTTTGTGCTTTGCTTTAGTTTGAAGTATAATATGGCATCATAATATATTCAAAACAAATTATTTGAATATATATAATCAATTTTTTCGATATTTCATTAACTAATCTTGCCAATTTAGGGCAAATAAAGCATATAATGTAGAAGCTTTTGCAAGTTGTTTTTCATCAAGTACAAATTTGGAGTTATGATGAGGATAGATAGAACCAGCAGGTCTTGCACAAATCATGTAGTAAAGAGCAGGAACAATGTCGGAATATCTAGCGAAATCTTCTCCTATAACAGGAACAGGATTCAAATCGATGCATGGACTATCGGGATAAGCTTCATTAACTATTTTTCTAAATCTATCAAATAAATCGTGACTAATTTTTGTGCTAACAAGATCAATATTCACTATGAAATCAACCTTTCCTCCATATTGAGATGCTATTTCTCTACAGATTTGCTCACATTTTTCCTTCATTGCCCTATGTTCTTCTCTATCAAAAGACCTAATAGACCCTTCAATCAAACAAGTTTCTGGAATAGAATTGTTTCTAACTCCTCCTTGACAAATAGTTACATCACAAATACATGGATTTTCTTCAGGTCTTATTTTTCTAATTGCGGCAATGGCGTCTGCTGCCATATAAACTGGATTTACACTTGACCTAGACCAACATACGTGTCCACCAGTTCCATAAAAAACAGCTTTGAATGCAAAAATGTTAGCAGATGCATAATCTCTGGCAAGTAAGACATCTCCACTCTTGTACCTACTATTGATGTTACAACCGTTATGATATCCAACAATAGCATCAACTCCGTCAAGAACCCCTGCCTTAATCATAGCCTTTGCACCACCATCGCCTTCTTCAAATGGTTGAAAAATTAGTTTTATATTTCCCTTAATCTCCTTCTTGTGCCTTAGAATAATCTCTGAGGCCCCAAGAAGTGAAGCTGTATGAAAATCATGTCCACAAGCATGCATATTGCCATTTTTCGATTCAAATGGAAGTCCAGTCTCTTCTTTTATTGGAAGACCATCACAATCTGCTCTAAGACAAAGTGTCTTACCAGACAAAGATCCTTCTACATATGTAGCTACTCCATGTCCACCTATACCCGATTCTATATTTGAAAAGCCAATTTTTGTAAGCCATTCAATTATTTTTGACTCAGTCCAAGGCGTTTCCATTTTTAATTCAGGATACTGGTGCAATGTTCTTCTGTAATTGATCATTTTTTCAAGAAGGTTGTCCGATTCAACTTTAATTAACTCACTGTCAAGCTTCATTTTTCCCTCCAAAGTCTTAAGTAACAGTATATACTTAGTTTAGTAATATCTGTAAAACAAAATATATCTATTTATATAATTGATTATTTCAATAATTTAAAAATGATGTTAGACTTTCATTATGGATATGATTTTAATTGATACTTTTCTGCAAATTGCACAAAACAGAAGCATTACACAAGCAGCAAACAAACTTTTTGTTTCCCAGTCAACTGTAAGTTCTAGACTTCAACAACTTGAAGATAAAGTAGGAGTTAAACTGGTAAAAAGAAAAAAAGGAACGAGGGCTGTTGAACTTACTCCTGAAGGTAATGATTTTTCTATTCTTGCTCAACACTACAAAGAGCTTGAACACGAACTTGAAACATTTAAAGATAAAGAGCATAGAATTTCATTAACAATTGCAAGCCCAGATAGTCTAAATACAACACTTTTCCTTCCACTATACCAACAGCTTATTCAGGCAACGCCACATATAGATCTTCACATTCGTACTCATCAAAGTCCTGAAATTCACGATATTGTTAAAAACCATGAAGCAGATATTGGATTTGTATTTTACAAACTTAATTCCAAAAATTTGATTACAGAACCTGTTGTCTCGGAACATATGGTTCTTGTTGTCTCATCACAAGGAACATGGAAAGAAGGTCCATTACATCCACATGATTTAGACCCAAACTATGAAATATTTCTAGGCTGGCATCCTGACCTAATACAATGGCACAACCTTTGGTTCCCTGGTAAAAGTATTTCTTACGCTCATGCAGATACTGCAAGCTTGCTTTTCCAATTTATGAAGTCTCCCAATTGCTGGTTTTTATGTCCTGTTTCGATTGCACGAACATATAAAAATCTTCCAAATGTTTTAATTAGGGAATGTGCAGAACCGATTCCGAACAGGATAAGTTACATGCTA
>CAVJIN010000035.1:5875-6921 GCA_963649615.1 bacterium | reverse complement strand
CAGAAGAAGTTCATCTTTTTCGAAGAATATTCTTTGAATATTTAAAAACTTTGAGTTTAGACAAACTGTAATTCTTATGTAAAAAAAGTTTAAAAATTTTTGTGTCTCTTTTACTAACTTGACAGAGGGTGGTTTGTATTCTACTATTTTCTATAGAAGTTAGACGTCTAATGTCTATATTAAAAAGGGGTGCTTAATGAAAGCATTGGTTATGAGGGAATACAAGCATCTTAGATATGAAGATGTTCCAAAGCCAGTACTCAAAAAAGGCGAAGTTCTTATTAAAGTGAAAGCATGTTCCGTATGTGGAAGTGATGTCAAGGGTTTTGATGGAAGTACTGGTCGCAGAAGACCACCTATCATTATGGGGCATGAGGCATCTGGGATAATTGAGGAATGTGCTGAAGGTGTAAAAACGCACAAACCAGGCGATAGAGTAACATTTGATTCTACTGTTTACTGTAATGAATGTGAAATGTGCAAGATTGGGAAAGTTAATCTTTGTGCAAACAGACAAGTTCTAGGAGTCTCTTGTGAAGACTACAATAGGCAAGGCTGTTTTGCAGAATATGTTGCTCTTCCTGAATATATTCTATATGACATTCCAGATGATGTAACCTATGTTCAAGCTGCAATGATTGAGCCTTTGTCTGTTGCTTATCATGCGGCAACTAGAACACAAATTAAACAAGGTGACAGTGTTGTTATCTTTGGTATTGGAACAATAGGCTTATTAACTCTTCAAGTTGTTAAGAGTTTTGGTGCCGGGCAAATTATTGCTGTAGACATAGATGATAGTAGGCTAGAATTGGCAAAAAGGAATGGTGCAACTGCCGTGGTTAACTCAAAAGATTCTAATGCGCTTGAACAAATTCTTTGTCTAACACACAATAAAGAAGGTGTTGATATTGCAATTGATGCAACGGGTATAGATATGACTGTCAATATGTGCATCAAAAGTGTCCATCTTGATGGAAGTGTAATTCTTATTGGTAATGTTATGCCTAAAATTGAATTTCCTCTTCAGTATGTGGTTACTCATCAAA
>CAVJIN010000035.1:2751-5797 GCA_963649615.1 bacterium | reverse complement strand
AGAATATCCACAGTGCCTGGCTTTGATTTCTTCTGGGAAGGTTGAAGTAGACAGTATGATTAGCAAAATCATTCCTTTGGTAGAAGGCGATAAGTGGATGAATAAGATTTATAACCATGAAGACGGACTGACAAAGATTGTTTTCCTCTGTGATGAGAATCAAAACTAGGGAACTGTTTTAAAAGAGGATTTTATGAAAAAAATAAGAACAGCAGTCATTGGGTGTGGTAAAGTTGGACATTTTCATGCCAGCGCGTTTAAAAATCTTCCTAACAGTGAATTGGTAGCCTGTTGTGGTAGAGATGCATTAAAAACAGATACTTTTGCAGCACAATATGCCATCAAAGGATATACAAATCTTGAAAAGATGATTAAAGAACAAAATGTTCAGGCTGTAGCAATTTGCACTCCCCATCCCAATCACGCACAATATGCTGTCCAGTGTTGTGAAATGGGCGTTCATATTGCAATTGAAAAACCACTAGCAGCATCTCTTGAAGATTGTGATGCAATAATCAAAGCTAAAAATGATAACCATGTAATAGGAACAACTATTTCTCAGCGACGTTTCTATAAACCTTCAATACGTGTCAAACAGGCAATAATAGATGGAAAAATAGGGAAACCAATTCTTGGTACTGTCAATATGCTTGGATGGCGAAGCATGGATTACTATGCAAGTGATGCTTGGCGAGGAACATGGAAAGGTGAAGGTGGGGGGGTTCTTATAAATCAAGCTCCACATCAATTAGATCTTCTTTTGTGGTATATGGGTGATATTGATGAAATGTATGGCATGTGGGATACATTAAATCATCCAACCCTAGAAGTAGAAGATACTGCTATGGCTGTTATAAAATTCAGAAATGGAGCGTTTGGGAATATTGTTGTCAGCAATTCTCAAAATCCTGCTCTTTTTGGAAATGTTAGAGTTCATGGCTCAAATGGTGCAAGTATTGGCGTTCAAACAGACGGCGGAGCCATGTTTATAGCTGGTGTTTCTGGTATTGCTGAACCTCCAGTAAACGATATTTGGACAATATCTGGCGAGTCAGAACTATTGCCTCAATATAAAAAGGAAGATAGTGAATACTTTAATTCTCACCCAGAAGGAAATTTCTATCATGCTCTTCAGCTAGATGATTTTCTTAACGCAATTCAGAATAAGGCACAACCTTTAATTTCTCTTGAAGATGGAAGAAGAACCGTAGAACTTATCACAGGTATCTATAGATCATACAGAGACCATAAACCTATCAAATTTCCATTACAACCAGAGCACGATAATGATTATGACGGCAGGCTTTATAAAATCTGATGGAGCTTTTGAACTTCCAAAACTACAAGTTTTCTTTCTTCGTAATAATGTACTCTTTGTTTCTCATTAAGTGAGTTCTCATAGATACTTCAGCAGCGAGAGGATCATGGTTTTTTATTTGTAGCCAAATTTGCTGATGGTCTAACATTGATTCTTCAAGTAGAGCTTTTTGAGTGTACTCTGTAATTTCAGGAATAGATTTTGCAAGTATAGGGTATATTAGTTCCACTACATGATTATGAGACATTTTTGCAATTTGTGAATGGAATGCAATATCCAAGGGGACAGTGTCTTTTCCTTGCGCATAGTTCTCTTCGAGCTCATGGGCTATTTTTGATAGTAATTCTATTTCTTCTTTTGTGGCATTTTCTGCAGCAATAGAAGCAAGGGAAGGCTCAAGGATTTCTCTGATTTGAATTAAATCAAAAACGAGTTTTTCTTTGTCCTCTATAAAGCGGAACCCAAGAGGGTCTTCTGAAACACCAGGATTAGTAGATACAAACGTTCCAACACCACGCTGTATAGTTACAATGTTCTCTGTATTCAAAATCTTTATAGCTTCTCTAACGGTACCTCTACTTACTCCTGTGATTATACAAAGCTGTGATTCGTTTGGCAGTTTATCTCCACCATGAAAACCGTGAGTTCTAATATAGTCAACAATCTTTTCTGCTGCGTACCTAGAAAGAGGAATTCCTAATTGGGGCATATCCATAAACAAACTACCTTAGAGGATTGTGCTCCTCAACTGCAGAACAAATTACCATAAAAAAGATAAAAAAATCAATTGTTTGATTTCCATAACTCTTTAACTCTCTCTTTAACTCTCTCCTTAAATCTCTCCTTTCGTTATCCCTTAACAGCACCAGCCGTTAACCCTTTAATAACAAATTTTTGGAATACCATAGTAATGATAATTGCAGGAAGCATAATGAAAACAGCAGCCGCCATGACTCCTCCCCAGTCAACAGAGGCATAGGAAAGAAAGTTGTTTACGGCAATAGGCAATGTCCTGGTTTTCTGCCGTGAAAGAACTTGGCTGAACATAAAGTTGTTCCAGCTGAAAATAAAAGAAAGTGTTGTAGCAGTGACAATGCCCGGAACAGAAAGAGGTAAAATTATATGGCAGAATGTTTTTGTTCTTGTTGCACCATCAATCATTGCGCTTTCATCCATTTCTAGAGGAAGGCTTCTAAAGTATGGTTCCATAGTCCAAATTGTCAAAGGTAGGGCAATTAGAATATGGGACAAAATGAGTGCAATATAACTATCCATTAAACGTAAGCGTGAGAAAATAATATACCACGGCATCAAGAAAGAAATTCCTGGCATAAGTCTTGCAACTAAAATAAACAAAGGTACTTTTTTCATGTTATTTCTGGCAATTGCATATGCGGCAGGAAGCCCTAAAAGAAGAGAAATAGAAACCGCAGCTACAGCGACTATGACAGAATTTTTCAAATATCTAAGAAAATGTTGATTAATAAAAACTGTTCTGAAGTTTTTTAAAGTAGGTGTAAATCTAAAGCGAGGAGGCCATGCAATGATATCAATTTGGGTTTTGAATGCAGAAAGCGTCATCCAAATAAGAGGGAAAATTATGACTAAACAAATAAAACAAACAACGAGGTAAAAAATGATGGTTTTAACGGGGTTTTTCTTCTGAACCATACTAAACCTCCGATAACTTTCTAAGTTTCATAACTCCTAGACAAAATAAGAGTACTA
>CAVJIN010000035.1:0-2741 GCA_963649615.1 bacterium | reverse complement strand
ATGGAGAAATATTCAAAACTATACTTGTAAGCAAGGATGTTTAATGTTTCTGAGCTGTAACCAGGACCACCACCTGTCATGCTATAGATGATATCGTAGGTTTTTAGTGCTTCAATAGAACGCAGAATAACTGCAGTTAAAATAGTTGGCATTATCATTGGTAACGTTATTTTAAACAGCGTTTGCCAGTAATTTGCACCATCTACCATTGCACTTTCGTATGGTTCTTCTGAAATGCCGGATAGTCCTGCCATAACAATTAGTGCAATCATTGGGGTCCATTGCCAAATATCCACAATAATCAATGAAGACATAACGGTAGATGTATTAGTGTGCCATCCACTTTGTGGAAGGCCAATTGTTTTCAATATATAGTTTAGAAATCCAATCGTTGGATCATAGAAGAGCGTGAAAAGTAAGCCTACTGCAACTGGGGTTGCAACTAGCGGCAATAGAAGCATTGTTTTAACAGCTCCCTTGCCTTTGAATTCTTTATTAAGTAACAAAGCAATTACTGTTCCAAATATAGTTTCAAAAAAGACAGCAGCAAAGGTAAATAAAAGCGTTCTTCCAAGAGCATCCCAAAATCTTGGTTCCCTGAAAATTTTTATATAAGATTGAAAGCCAACAAACTGCATTGGCCTGCCACTGGTAAGAGACCAGTCTGTAAAACTTAAGAAAAAAGTATATAAAACAGGAAACACCATTAGAAGGCAGACAAAGATTAGTGCCGGTGCAGTGTAAATCCATTTGTAGTGTTTATCAATAAAACTTTGTTTGATTGGGGTTCCTAACGTTATTGTTTTACTCTTTTTCATTATTCATATCCATTGGGAACTGTAACAAAATAGTTGAGCTACAGTTCCTTAAACGAAAACGGGCAGCACAATTTAGCAGAATTAAGCTGCCCGAAAATAGTAGAGAAGATTTGGGAAATCCTCTAAAAACAATTAGTAGGGGAGATTATGATACTCGCCATCTGCTTTGAGAATTTCATCAACAGCAATTGCTTTTTCTGCTGCCATTGATGCAATCTTTGAAGAAGTTCCCTTGGAATTGATTGATTCAATTACAACTTCACCAATAAGATCTCTTGCTTTACCAACAGAAGTTATGAATGGGCGGTCATACTGATATCCATTGTCAGCTGCATTTTGTCTGGAAGCGACCAATTCTGGATTCATATATTGTGCGCCATCAACCCATGCACTGTTTCTTGCCATTGTAATTGACTGAGCCATGCCTTCAACTGCCATTGCTTTGCTGGTTGCCCATTCTAAGAATTTTTGTGCAGCTTCTTTGTGCTTTGTTCCACTGTAAATTCCCATTCCCCAAGAAACAACGTTAAATGGCTCATTTCCTTTTGGTCCTGCAGGAAGGTCTGCAATACCAATATCCTCAATAGGAATTGCACATGTTGCTGGATCAACAACTTGGCCATAGAATACACAAGCATCTGCCCACATTGCTAAATATCCAGCTTGGAAGATTGGGAGAAGTCCCTCCCAAGAAAGTGATGTTACACCTTGAGGTCCATATGTTCCAACTAATCTTCCATAGTATTTAATGGCTTCAACAGCTTCTGGGCTATCAAAAACGGCTTCACCATTTTCAATATATTTGCCTCCATACTGATAAATGAAAGAAGAGAGCTGAGTTACAGAAGCAGCGCCTTTTCCTCTTGCCCCAAAGCCTGCAACTCCATCTTTTGTCAATGCTTTTGCAGCTACTTCAAGTTCTTCAAAATTCTTTGGAACTTCAATGCCGGCTGCTTTAAAGAGATCCTTTCTGTAGTAGAGAACCTGCCACTCTGTTACAAGTGGAACTAGGTAAGGAATTCCATCTTTAACACCAATGTTTACGTTTGCTTCTGGATAATCAGAGAAGTCATAGGATTCTAGTGACTGATACCATCCGTTTTTGATAAACATAAGGCCTTCATTTAGAGGTCTTGTCATAAAAACGTCAACAGTTGATCCACCTGCAGAGAATTCAGTTGTCAGCTGTTTTGATAGCTCAGATTCCTGAAGTTGCTCAGTCTCTACTTTGATTCCTGTTTCGTTTTCAAACTCAGAAAGATGTTCCAAAATCAAATTTCCATATGGGTGGTTTGCTAACATAACACGGATTGTTTCTTGTTTGCCTGAGCCTTCAGTAGCTCCAGCTGCAAATACCATTGATAGCACGCAGGCTAACATCATGAATACAATTGCAAGTCTTTTCATTTTTCGCTCCTTTTTTGTTCTTAGACATTAGACGTTTAATGTCTATAAAAAGTATTGCACATGAAATGCCATAAAGCAACATTTTTCACGTTTTTCCAAGAAGTAAAAAATTATTTCAAATAATTAAAAAAAAAGGCTACGATATTAGGCTTACCTTCTTTTGATTCGGAGATTATGTTTTGGTGTGTTACAATTAGAAAAAAGAACATTGGTAGCACTTAGAAAACAATCTATAAAAATGGGCTATAGTTGCTTTAGGATTGGAAAGCGAAGGGGGTTTTATGACATTTGATGAGTTTATAGTATATCTTGAAAAACGTGCATATCCATACAGATTACGGGAAAATGGACGATCACAAATAGCGATGCTTTGGAAAAAATATCCAGAGGCAGTTCTCTTAGAATGTGTTGAAATTGGGATAGCACAGTATTTTAGATATGATGAGGATGGAAAGTTAACAAATGATTCGGTTGAAGAATTTTTGGAAAAACTTGGTGGAATAGCTTATAATAAGG
>CAVJIN010000034.1:0-16656 GCA_963649615.1 bacterium | reverse complement strand
GGAATTTCGCTACCTTAGGACCGTTATAGTTACGGCCGCCGTTTACTGGGGCTTCAGTTCGCAGCTTCGCTTGCGCTAACTACTCCCCTTAACCTTCCAGCACCGGGCAGGTGTCAGTCCATATACTTCCCGTTACCGGTTCGCATGGACCTGTGTTTTTGGTAAACAGTCGCATGGGCCATTTCTCTGCAGCCGCTCTCACGGCCATACTTATCCCGAAGTTACGTATGCATTTTGCCGAGTTCCTTAACGCAAATTCTTCCGTACGCCTTCGCATTCTCAGCTCGCCCACCTGTGTCGGTTTATAGTACGGTCCCTTAACGACACACCTTAGAGATTATTTCCTGGCACGACAACTTGGCACACTTCACTTACCCGTAGGCTCGCTCGTATTCGCGCCTCACGTCTTCTCCCGGATTTGCCTGGAAGAATCATCCGCTTGACGCTTAAACAGGGACAACCGTCGCCCTGCTGTGCTTCGCTCTATGCTTCATCCCATCGATTCGTTAAGAGGTACGGGAATATTAACCCGTTTCCCATCGACTACGACTTTCGTCCTCGCCTTAGGGGCCGACTAACCCCTGGGTAGATTACCTTTACCCTGGAAACCTTAGGCTTTCGGCGGACGGGGATCTCACCCGTCTATTCGTTACTCATGCCTGCATTCTCTCTTCCGTCCCATCCAGCTCGCCTTACGACGCACCTTCGTCTGTACACGGAATGCTCCCCTACCCCCAGTACCTAGTACTGAGCCACGGCTTCGGTTGTGTGCTTAGCCCCGTTGAATTGTCGGCGCACGGCTACTCGACCAGTGAGCTGTTACGCACTCTTTGAAGGAGTGGCTGCTTCTGAGCCAACCTCCTGGCTGTCTTTGCAACCGCACTTCCTTTCCCACTTGGCACACATTTGGGACCTTAGCCGGTGGTCTGGGCTGTTTCCCTTTTGACGACGGCCCTTATCAGTCGCCGTCTGACTCCTACGTATTTGGTTACGGCATTCGCAGTTTGATTGAAATTGGTACCCGGTGAAGGGCCCTCATCCATTCAGTGCTCTACCTCCGTAACTGTCCGCGTAAGGCTAGCCCTAAAGCTATTTCGGGGAGTACCAGCTATTTCCAAGTTTGTTTAGTCTTTCGCTCCAATCCACAGCTCATCCCAACCCTTTTCAGCGGATTTAGGTTCGGCCCTCCACTGGATTTTACTCCAGCTTCAGCCTGGCCATGGATAGATCACTTGGCTTCGGGTCTGCCGCATGTAACTATACGCCCATTTCGGACTCGGTTTCCCTCCGGCTCCAGCACTCCTATGCCTTAACCTCGCTACATACGACAACTCGCAGGCTCATTCTACAAAAGGCACGCCATCACCCTCTCGGGCTTTGACCGCTTGCAGGTCCACGGTTTCAGGTTCTCTTTCACTCCCCTCCCGGGGTTCTTTTCACCTTTCCCTCACGGTACTATGCGCTATCGGTAGCCGCCGAGTATTTAGCCTTGGAGAGTGGTCTCCCCTGCTTCCACCAGGATTCCTCGTGTCCCGGCGTACTTAGGATATTCAGCCATCAAGCCGTAAGTAATCTAGCTACGGGGCTTTCACCCTCTTTGACGAACCTTCCCAGATCCTTCGCCTTTACTTACGGTTTCTTACTTGACGTGGACCATAGACTGTCCACCACTGATTCCTGCTACCCCCACGACGCAACGGGTCTATCCTTGACACGCCTTGGGTTTGGGCTCTTCCCCTTTCGCTCGCCGCTACTTAGGGAATCTCATTTTGATTTCTTTTCCTGCTGGTACTTAGATGGTTCACTTCCCAGCGTCTCACCCCAGTACACTATGTGTTCATGTACTGGTAAATGTCATCCAGACATTTGGGTTACCCCATTCGGATATCTAAGGATCGTCGGATATGTGCTCCTCCCCTCAGCTTTTCGCAGCTTGTCACGTCCTTCTTCGTCTGGCGGCTCCTAGGCATCCTCCGTGGACCCTAACTTCGCTTGACCATATTATTCTTCTCATCCCTTCGCTAACAATGTAAAAACCATCACCCTTTCAGGTATGGGGCAGATAAGACTTGAACTTATGACCCCCGCCTTATCAGAGCGGTGCTCTAACCAACTGAGCTACTGCCCCAAGTAACAGAGACATTAGAAAAGAGAAGGTATTTGCATGAAGGCAAAAATTATTTTTTTGGAAGGTCTTCCACCTTCCGGGTCAACGACCCTGTCCGCCGCTACAGTCTGTGAATTAAACCATAGCTTGACCTTTCTTTCTTAGAAAGGAGGTGATCCAGCCGCACCTTCCGGTACGGCTACCTTGTTACGACTTCACCCCCCTCACCAGGCGTACCTTCGGCACCGTCCCCCTTGCGGTTGGACTAGCGACTTCGGGTACCCCCGACTCGGATGGTGTGACGGGCGGTGTGTACAAGGCCCGGGAACGTATTCACCCCGCCGTTCTGATGCGGGATTACTAGCGATTCCAACTTCGTGGAGTCGGGTTGCAGACTCCAGTCCGTACTGGGACCGGCTTTTTGCGATTCGCTCCCCCTCTCGGGTTCGCTGCGCTCTGTACCGGCCATTGTAGCACGTGTGTAGCCCAGGACGTAAGGGCCATGATGACTTGACGTCGTCCCCACCTTCCTCCGGTTTGTCACCGGCAGTTCCATCTGAGTCCCCATCTTAATGCTGGTAACAGACGGCAGGGGTTGCGCTCGTTGCGGGACTTAACCCAACACTTCACAGCACGAGCTGACGACAGCCATGCAGCACCTGTTCATCGACCGCAAGCGGCTTACGTCTTTCAACGTAATTCCGATGTATGTCAAGCCCTGGTAAGGTTCCTCGCGTATCGTCGAATTAAACCACATGCTCCACCGCTTGTGCGGGCCCCCGTCAATTCCTTTGAGTTTCACCCTTGCGGGCATACTCCCCAGGCGGTACACTTAACGCGTTTGCTCCGGTACCGGAGTTGCCCCCGACACCTAGTGTACATCGTTTACTGTGCGGACTACCAGGGTATCTAAACCTGTTTGCTCCCCGCACCTTCGTGCCTCAGTGTCAGTACATGCCCAGGCATTCGCCTTCGCCACCGGTGTTCTTCCAGATATCTACAGATTTCACCCCTACACCTGGAATTCCAGCATCCCTTCATCGACTCAAGCTAGGGAGTTTCCACCGCATGACTGTGTTAAGCACAGCCATTTAACAGCAGACTTCCCAAGCCGCCTGCGCGCCCTTTACGCCCAATGATTCCGAACAACGCTCGCCCCCTACGTGTTACCGCGGCTGCTGGCACGTAGTTAGCCGGGGCTTATTCCCGGATTCACGTCGTCCCCGCGCCATTCCCTGCGCGGGTTGTTCCCCCTCCGGAAAAGGACTTTACAACCTCACGGCCTTCGTCGTCCACGCGGCGTCGCTCCATCAGACTTTCGTCCATTGTGGAAGATTCTTAGCTGCTGCCTCCCGTAGGAGTCTGGACCGTGTCTCAGTTCCAATGTGGCCGTCCACCCTCTCAGGCCGGCTACCCATCATCGCCATGGTGGGCCTTTACCTCACCATCTAGCTAATGGGCCGCGGACTCATCCCTCGGCGGAGCCAAAGCTCCTTTCCTACCTCGCACTTGTGTGCATGGCATCTTATTCGGCATTATCCTGTGTTTCCACAGGCTATTCCCATCCAAGGGGCAGATTATCCACGTGTTACTCACCCGTCCGCCGCTCTAGGTACCCGAGGGTACTTACCGCTCGACTTGCATGCTTAAAACGCGCCGCCAGCGTTCGTTCTGAGCCAGGATCGAACTCTCCATCATTTAATTCCGGTCCGAAGACCGGCTTAATTTCTCGTTCAACCCTGTCAACTCCGTATCCTTCCGGATACTCTACCCGAACACCGGTGTTTCTTTTTTTTCCACCGTATTCTGTTCGTCATCGAATTGACTAGGAAGCCCTCATAGCTTCCATGATTCATCTTTCCTTCGTTATCAATGTAAAGAACTTTTTCATCGCACCTTTTGGCACGCTCGATGAAGTTACCACAAAGACTTTTTTCTGTCAACAATTTTTTTCAAAATTTTTTAATTTTCCTTCAACTTCTTACAAAGAAGGCCTTTAACCGTCAGAAGACTCATAATAATTCGATATAATAAAATAACTTACATTAAGACGGCTCTCAACTGCAGTGATTTTGCACATTTATTTGTATTACTTAGTAGCGAGATTTTAATATTAAAACCTACGCCTGAATTTCCATTATTTAACAAAGAGGTGCTTATGAACAAAGCGACAGTATTTGGCTACATGCCTACACCCTATGGTGGTCTAGAAATTCAAGTTGACTGCTCCATCAGAAACGGCTTTCCCGGATTTGACATCACAGGCCTCCCCGGCACCCCCGTCAAAGAAGCCAAAGACAGAGTGCGTAACGCGCTAAAGACATCGGGCTTCAACTTTCCCCAAAATCGCGTACTCCTCAACCTCAGCCCAGCGGACGTCCCCAAAGACGGCACCACCCTTGACCTCCCCATAGCACTTGCAATCGTGCTGTGCAAAGCCATGCAAGGCAAACCCCTCGCCGGAGACCTTCGCATCCTCGCAATCGGCGAACTCGCCCTAGACGGCCACCTGCAACCATCCAAACACCTCCCTCACGCCATCGCCAGCGCACGCAAACTCGGCTGTAGCCTCTGCATCCTCCCCCGCCCCATCCCGCCTTCTCATCCCGATATTTTTGAACCCTCTTCCAATAGTTCAGATGGCATAATCTATGCATCAACATTACTGGAAGCCATGACAACTTGTCTAAAGGCAATGGACAAACATGAGGAGCCCACTCCGCTAGTAGAGACCAAAAAACAACCAATTTTTGAAAATGTTATTGGCCTTGAACAAGAAAAAGAGCTATTAACAATGGCCACAGCAGGCTTTCATTCAATGCTTCTCTTTGGCCCTCCAGGAGTTGGCAAAACCATGTTAAGTAACAAAATACTGTTATTGCTACAATACGCACATGAAGCAGAAAAAAGGCCAACCACAAAGCCAATTTCCCTCACATTGCCACATGACACCAGTGCAACAAACACAAATAAAATTCTTTCAAGCAAGGGACTTAGCTCACAAAGTTTATTAAATGGAGGAACATTAATACTTGATGAACTCAATGTATATAATTCAAAAACTTTGGACGTAGTTAGAACATTTATGGATAACAAAACAACTATAAATAAGAGCGCAGAAGATTTTATCGTTGTTGCAAACATGAATCCATGCCCCTGCGGAGCATTAGGTAGCAATCATTCCCTTTG
Source organism: bacterium (assembly GCA_963649615.1). Lineage (GTDB taxonomy): Bacteria > Spirochaetota > Spirochaetia > Sphaerochaetales > Sphaerochaetaceae > UBA9732. The sequence continues at coordinate 11,360 of CAVJIN010000034.1, read as the reverse complement.
CACATGTACAGCAAAAAAAATTGAAAACTATTGGAGCAAAATTGGGCGACCAATAATTGAACGCTTTGACATTAGGCTTCCCCTCCAAGAAACCAATACAATGCCAAATCTCACATCCAGCCTAGAATCAAAACCAGATACTTACTATATCGATAAAATACTACTGAGCCGGCAGAGACAGCAGGCACGCTATAAATATATAGAAGGAGTTACTTACAACAGCCAGGCTATTTCATCAATTAAAGCATTACAAGAACTCAAGGAGGAACTCACCATTTTTGAAAATTTTGCCCAAACCGGTGCTTGTAATATTCCTCAAGATACACGCGGGCGCCTTAGGACAATTCTTTTAGCGCGGTCAATTGCAGATTACGAAGATAGGCCCAAACTTGTCACTGATGACATCGTTAAAGCAGTAGGTCTTAGGAAGTTCGGCCTAGGAGATTATTTTTGGAGAACGATTTTTTAAGAATAGAGTATTGACAATAAAGCACTCAATTTGTTAATCTCACGTTGTTGTTACGGGCCACTAGCTCAGTAGGTAGAGCAACGCCCTTTTAAGGCGTGGGTCATTGGTTCGAATCCAATGTGGCTCATGCTAATAACAACAAGATGTCGCCTTCGTCTAGTGGTTAGGACAACGGGTTTTCATCCCGTCAACGCGAGTTCGATCCTCGCAGGCGATGTTCGTGAGGCTCCCGAGTGCTTTGGGAGCCTTTTTTTGTTTTCATTTAAGGCTCCCAAAACTAAAAGTCTACTTGAAAGCCACTTTTTAGGTCAAAAAAGTAGACAAGTCTACTTAAACAAGCCAAAAACACTGTTTCAAGTAGACTTTTACATTAGGAGGAACTCATGGATAGCATAAAAAATTACGAACAGAGACTTAAAGAGATTGAGAAAGCCATTCAAGGGTTGGAACAAAGCATAAAACACGCTTCAAAGGGATACATTATATGCAGAAACACAAGAGGCATTACCCGTTTTTTTAAAATACAAGATAATAAACCACCAGAATACCTTGCCAAAGATAAAATTGACCTAATCAAGAACTTATCTCAAAAAAGATATGAAGAAACTCTATTGGAAGCTCTTAAGGAAGAATACAATATAGCAGAAAAAGCTCTGTCAACGTTAAAGAATTCAAAGAAACATAAAGCCCTAAAAAATTTTTCAAAGGAACTAAAACCCTTCATAAAGCTGAACCCAATCACAAACGAAGGCTATATACAAGAATGGAGCCAACACAACAATCCTGAACTTCCGAAAGATTACACTTATAGAGAACCCTATCAAACGCTCAAAGGGGACATAGTAAGATCCAAAAGCGAAATTCTCATAGCAGATAGGCTTTATACTGCAAAAATTCCGTACCATTATGAAAAACGCCTAGAATTAAATGGAGGTGCAACCTATAGGCTCCCAGACTTTACAATTTTGCACCCCTACACATTGGAGACTTACTACTGGGAGCATCTAGGTCTCATGCATGATGAAGAATATCGACAAAAAGCAAAAGATAAAATTGAACTCTATGCTCTGAATGGAATTATACAAGGTAAAAACCTCATCATTACCTTTGAAGCAGGGAACTGTCAATTAAACACTTGGTATGTAGATAAGTTAATTGAGCAGTACTTTACCTTGTCTTCTCAAGGAAATCTTCCACTGCAGTATTAAACGCCACAGGATTTTTGTAAGCTATAAAATGGTCGCCCTCAATAAAGACTAACTTACTATTAGAAATACTTTGAGCAATAAGTCTTGTATGATTTTTTAAAATCATATCATTTGTACCCGCAATAACAAGAACTGGCATTTTAAGAACCTTGAGATCTTCAGCTTTCAAATTAGGCTCAAAAAGCATCAAAGCCATCAATTCAGAGGTATTCTTATCACCACAAGCCAAAGCTATATTGTACTCATTTTCAATCCATTTATTTACACTCTTTTTACAACCCTCGTTAAAAAGATTTGCACCATTTAGAATAAGCCTATCTACCATATCTCCATGGCGTAGTGCAAAAAGAAGAGCAATATTCCCTCCATCTGAAAAGCCAAGAATATTTGCTTTTTCTATACTCTTCTCGCACATAAAATCGTACAAGTCATCCGCAAACTGGCTAATAGTAAAAGGCATCACTCCACGCCCAGAATCCCCATGACCACGAGTATCCAGCGCAATTACTCTAAACTGTCGGCTAAAAAATTCCACTTGTGCAACAAAATTCTTATGATCCTCTCCATTACCATGCAACAAAATCAAGACATCCCCACTGCCCTTCTCTTCATAATTCATCACAATATCCATAACTCGATATTACTAAAAGTCCGCAAAAAAATCCAAAACTATTGACAGATAATAGCGCCACTGGATATATTAACATATGAACATATTCTAATATGTTTAATCGTTAAACAATAGCCAAAGAAACAGGAGAACAAACATGGCAAACGATAAGCACAATACAGAATGCGAACACAAAGAGCACGAAAGTTGCTGTTGCCATTCAGACCATGAGCACAAACATGAACATCATCACGACGAATGCAGTTGTGGATGTTGCCACCATCATGGCGACCACCATCATGGAGAAGAGGAAGATCCAAAGAAAGAGATAATAAAGATAATCACCGGAACAGTACTTTTGGTAGCAGGACTACTAGTAAAACATTTTGAGTTATCAAACATACTCTATTATATTATTCTAGCCTCTTCTTACTTGGTTCTTGGTTGGGAAGTAGCAGTAAATGCAATCAAAAATCTCTTTCATGGAGAGTTGTTTGATGAGAATTTTCTAATGTTCATAGCAACAGTAGGAGCTGCTGCATTAGGAGATTATACTGAGGCCGTTTCAGTCATGCTCTTTTATGACATAGGCGAATTTGCCCAAGATTCAATTGCAGAAAAGTCTAGAGATAACATCAGCGCACTTATGGAGATAGCCCCTGAAATAGCACGTGTGATAAACGCAGACGGAAGCATAACAGAAGTACCACCAGAAGAAGTCCAAGTTGGACAATTAATTCAAGTACGTGCAGGTGAAAGAGTTCCACTTGATGGCACAGTTCTAGAAGGAAGTTCCTTTGTAGACATGAAAGCAATAACAGGAGAAAGCGTACCTGTAAAAATTAGCACAGGTAGCCAGCTAATCAGTGGCTCAATTGTTACAGATGGAGTACTAACTCTAAAAGTAGAAACTGAATACAAAGACAGTACGGTAAAGAAAATACTTGACCTTGTAGAACATGCACAGGAAACAAAAGCACCAACAGAAAGATTCATAACAAAATTCGCAAAAGTCTATACACCAATAGTAATAGCAATAGCAGCACTAGTAGTTTTGATTCCTTCACTTATCACAGGCCAATGGACATTATGGCTTTCAAGAGCACTAGTTTTCTTGGTAATCAGTTGCCCATGTGCCTTAGTTCTTTCAGTTCCACTTGCATTCTTTGCAGGAATGGGAGGCTCCGCAAAAGAAGGAATTTTAATTAAGGGCGGAACACACCTTGAAATGCTGGCAAAGGCACAAGCTGTGGCATTTGATAAAACAGGAACAATAACTCAAGGAGTTTTCAACGTTCAAAAAGTCATTACAGCAGACGATATTGACGAAACAGAAGTTTTCAAGTCAGCTCTTGCAGTTGAACAAAACAGCACACACCCAATAGCACTTTCGTTAGTTGAATACTGTAAAGAAAACAACATTGAAAATGAACTAGAATGCACAAACATTCAAGAACTTTCAGGTATGGGACTCAAAGGTCAATACAACGGCAAAACCATCTATACAGGCAATGATAAGCTCATGCAACTGATTGGAATAACCATTGACGCTCAGAAAACACAACAATTGCAAGCAGAAATTGGTTCCCTTGTATATGTTGCTTGCGACAAGAACTGGCTTGGAACAATTGTCATAAGCGATAAAATAAAGGACAATATTCCCGAGCAAATTGCAAAACTCAAAGCCCTTGGAATCACAAAAACAGTCATGCTCAGTGGCGATAAAAAACGCACCGCGCAGTATATTGCAAAGTGTGCAGGACTAGATGCATGTGAAGCAGAACTCCTTCCACAGCAAAAAGTTGAGAAGGTCAACGAACTTAAAGAACAGTACGTCACAGCCTACGTGGGAGATGGGATCAATGACGCCCCAGTCATTGCAACAGCAGATATAGGAATTGCAATGGGAGGCGTAGGTAGCGACAGCGCAATTGAGGCCAGTGGTGTGGTCATTATGACAGACGACATCTCTAAAATCCCGCAGGCAATCCAAATTGCACGCAAGACCGTCAAGATAGCAAAGCAGAACATTGCATTTGCATTAACTGTAAAAGTCTTAGCAATGATTCTAGGTGCACTAGGCCTCGCCGGCATGGAAGTTGCAATCTTCGCAGACGTAGGAGTTGCCCTTCTTGCGGTACTCAACTCCATGCGTGCCAGCAGAACTTAACAGCTCTTTTTTATCCCGATATCTTTATATGAGCCCACCTGTGGGCTCTTTTTTAATATATGCAATTTATGATAGATTAATGATTATGCAAGCAGAGAATATACGAAACATAGGTATTATGGCCCACATAGATGCGGGCAAGACAACAACAACAGAAAGAATCCTCTTTTACACAGGAGAAAACCATAGAATTGGTGAAGTTGACAACGGCGAAGCCACAATGGACTGGATGGAACAAGAGCAAGACAGAGGAATTACAATCACTAGTGCTGCAACAACTTGCTATTGGAGAGAAAAACAAATCAATATTATTGATACTCCGGGTCATGTAGACTTTACCGCTGAGGTTGAAAGAGCCCTTAGGGTTTTAGATGGAGCAGTTGGCGTATTTTGCGCAGTTGGTGGCGTAGAACCACAAAGCGAGACAGTCTGGAGACAAGCAAATACTTACAACGTTCCACGCATTGCCTTTATCAATAAAATGGATAGACTAGGTGCAGATTTCTATAATGTACTTTCCGATATCAAGTCTAAACTCAAAGAAGAGCCAGTACCACTATTCATCCCAATTGGGAAAGAAAGCAGGTTTGAAGGTGTGATTGACCTCCTAAAAATGAAAAAAGTTGTCTTTGATGCCAGTACAGAGGGCTCAAAATATGACTACGTAGATATTCCCGCAGACCTACAAGAAGAAGCTAATAAGTGGAGAGAAAATCTCATTGATGCAGTCTCCACCTACTCAGACGAGATTACTGAGCTCTACTTTGCTGGAGAAGAAATTCCATCTGATTTAATCATATCCACATTGCGAAAATGTACATTGGAACGTCGGCTCTTGCCTGTTTTTGTTGGATCTTCCCTTAAAAATATCGGGGTACAATGCTTGCTGGATGGGATTGTAGACTTACTCCCCTCGCCTGCCGATATCCCACCCGTTATTGGAATTCATGCAAAAAAAGAGACAGAAGTTCAGGTGACAAATGACCCTAAAGGCCCACCCCTTGCACTCGTTTTCAAGGTACAGTATGACCGTGAAGCTGGCCCATTATGCTTCATTCGAGTGTATTCAGGCGTATTTAAGAAGAGTGAAGCTGTCTTGAACATTGGAAAGAAAAAACGTGAAAGAATAAATAGACTTTTAAGGATGCACGCAAATAGACCTGAGGAAATTCAGGAACTACGCTGTGGCGATATTGGAGTTGTAGTGGGTTTTAAAAGTGCACAAACAGGTGACACAATTGGCTCTGAGGGTGCGCAAATCTTGCTAGAAAAGATGGTTTTCCCTGTGCCGGTGATATCGGTTGCTATTGAGCCAACTACGGCCAGTGACCAAGACAAACTACAAAAGGCCCTTGAGATACTATCTGCGGAAGACCCAACCTTTACCTGGAAAGATAATGAGGAGACGGGACAACTGGTCATAAGTGGCATGGGAGAACTACATCTAGATGTTCTCGTTACAAGGCTAACCAAAGAACTTAAAGTCTCTTGTCAGGTAGGAAAACCGCAAGTCACGTATAGAGAAAGTATTACGCAAAGTGTTGAACACACTCAAACTTTCAGTCGTATGATTGCTGGAAAAGAAAATGCTGCTGAAGTTACCTTGCGTCTTTCTCCTCTTGAATCAAAAGAAGGTAACGTGTATGAGTGCCTAGTCCCAGCCAAAACAATGCCAGAAGAATTCTTCAATGCCATCAAACGCGGAGTTGAGAACTCCTTCCAAAGTGGAATCAAATTTGGCTATGAAGTTTGCGATACCAAAGTAGAGCTTACAGCTGTCAAGTATAATGAGCTTACTGCAAGCGAATTTGCCTTTGAGGCCTGTACTGCAATGTGTTTTGATAGTGCTGCGAATGAGGCAACTCCTGTTTTAATGGAGCCAATTATGGATGTAACCATTGTTGTTCCTTCACAGTATGTTGGTGAAGCAATTTCAAGCCTTACAACAAGAGGTGGTATTGTGTCCAGTATGGAAAGTAAGCCAAATGCAGATCATATTCTTGCTCAGGCTCCGCTTTCTAAGCTATTTGGCTATACAACAGCCCTTAGATCTGCAACACAAGGCAGAGGTTCGTTCTCAATGGAATTTAGCCACTATGCGCCAAAATAGTGGCCAAATAGTGAGTGGCTGAAATAACAAAAAATTTATCTAGTTTTTCGTATATGTATGTTATATAATACGAAAGGTTGTGCGCTTTTTACACAGCCCCTTGACTATATACAGAATGCCAACTTTCTAGGAGGGAAACATGGCTTTAGCTTCAAAAGATATCAGAAATGTCACAATTGCGGGACATAATGGAACAGGTAAGACAGCTTTGCTTGAACAATTGCTTTATTACAGCAATGTAATTTCAAGAGCTGAACAGGTTGAATCTGGTAAGACAACCAGTGACTATACTGAAGAAGAAATCGCAAGAAAGATTTCAATTCACAGTGCACTTGCAAATATTGCATGGCAGGGAAAGTCCCTCAATTTTATTGATGCTCCTGGTACAGCAGACTTCGTTGGTGAAGTAACTTGTGGCTTTAGAACATGTGAAAGTGCCCTTTTGGTTGTAGATGCAAGAGATGGTGCTCAGATTGAAACAATCAAACTTTGGAGAAACCTCAATGGTCGTAACAAACCAAGAGCTGTTTTCCTTAATAAAATGGAAAGAGAGAGAGTTGACTTTGGTAAGACATTTGCACATCTCAAGGAAGAGTTTAAGACAACATTTGTTCCTATAACAATTCCAATGGGTAACGGACCAGAGTTTAAGGGAGTTATTGACCTTATTGAAAACAAAGCTTATTTCTTCCAAGCTGGACAGAAAGAGACTGTTGGGGAAATTCCTGCAGAATATGCTGACGAAGTAGAAGAATACAGAGAAACTCTTATTGAAGCTGCAGCAGAAGGAGCAGACGACCTCATGGAGAAGTATCTTGAAGAAATGACTCTTGAGACAGAGGAAATCCACAGAGGAGTTTGCGAGGGTCTTAAGAACAACGTTTTGGTTCCAGTCTTCTGTGGTTGCACAGCAAATGGCGCAGGAATCACAAGTCTTCTTGATTTTGTTGCTGAAAACTTCCCTTCTCCAATTGGTGCAGAAGAAACCATTATCAAAGAAGATGGTAGCGAAGAAAAATATCCAATCAACCCAGATGGTCCAGTTGCAGCTCTCTGCTTCAAAACAACAATTGACCAGTTCTCTGGAAAGCTCTCCTTTATTAAGGTTGTCAGTGGTACAGTCACTGGAGAAACAGATCTTTTTAATCCAGCACTTGGAAAGAAAGAAAAACCAGGCAAAGTTTATCGTGCAGTTGGTAAAAAGCTTGTTGAGACAAATGCACTTGTTGCAGGAGACATTGGTATTATTACAAAGAGCAATATTGCAGCAACAAATTGCACTCTTCTTGGCAGTGCAGAAATGAAGTTCACATTCAAACCTCTGAGCTTCCCTAACCCAATTTATTCACTTGCAATTTCTGCTGCAGACAAGAAATCTGAAGATAAGATGAATGATGCTCTTCATAAGGTTACAGAAGAAGATCTTACATTCCAGGTTGCTTACAATGAAGAAACAAAACAGTCTACAGTTTCTGGCATGGGAGAACTTCATATCAATATGATTTTGGACAAGATTAAAGAAAAGCAAAAGATCCAAATCAACACCAAACTTCCACGTGTTCCATACAGAGAAACAATCACAAAGAAATCCGGTATTGTTGAATATGCTCATAAAAAGCAGTCAGGTGGACATGGTCAGTATGGTAAGGTCCTTATTGAAATTACTCCAATTGATAGAGGTCTTTATTACACATTCGACAACATTGTTAAGGGCGGTTCAGTTTCTAAGGGCTACGTTCCTGGAATTGAAAAAGGCTTGCACGATCAAATGGAAGAAGGTTTCCTTGCAGGATACCCAATGGTTGACATTGGTGTAACACTTGTTGATGGTAAGGAGCACCCAGTTGATTCTTCAGAAATGGCATTCAGACTTGCAGCTAAAGGCGCAATGAAGCTTGCAATTGAGAAGGCTGGCCCTGTTCTTCTTGAACCATTTGCAAAACTTTCTGTTTACATTGACAACCAATATCTTGGTGACATTCTCTCTGATCTTTCATCAAAGCGTGGTCGTGTCCTTGGACAGGAAGACCTTGGAGGAAACATGGTTCAGGTTAACGCTGAAGTTCCACAGGCAGAAATGCTTAACTATGCTATTGACCTCAAGTCAATGACCTCAGGAACTGGATCCTTTGAACTTGCATTTGACCACTACGAGACACTCGCAGGAAAGATGGCTGAAGATGTTATCAAAGCATCCAAGGCTGCCGCAGAAGAAGAAGCAAAATAATCCTTTGTCTCTTCAATTAAAGGCTGGGCGAAAACCCAGCCTTTTTTAGTTTCTAACAAATTCTAGATGGGAAGCATCAAGTTCGTTAAAAGCTATTGTCTTTTGAGGTGCAAAACCTTCCGGAAATGAAATCTCTACTGAACGATTCTGTAAAGATTCCAAACAGCCAATTTTTTTGGCTTTAACATCAACACAGCCTTTTCCAGTGAACTTATCATAAGTAACGTTAATGTCCCAAAGATTGTAGAGGTTTTGCTCTAGTCTTGTTGTACCATCGTCTTCAAAATATGTATAGGTAAAACTCCCATCTTCAGGTACAATAAAGAATTGCAATTCTTTAAAGAAACCCGTGCGAAGTTTATCAACTACTTTGGATTTTGGAATCACAGAGCCAACTTTATAGAAGTACCAATACTTATCTAACGGAGCTTCAAATGTCTTACAAGTTCCACCATGGTAGTATTTATCTTCTAAAGGACTATACCAATCATCACCTTGTGGAAAATGAACCACAACAGAAGTTTGCCCTTCATTTACTACTAACGCTTTAAGAACACTTGGGCCAAAGAGAGAAACTGATGCCGTTGTACTCATATTAGCATCCTGCGGATATTCAAGAGCTAAAAGCCTCTCAATAGGATATCCTTGAGAAGCCTCATAAGCACAATTATAAATATATGGAATATGTCTATAGTGATCTTCAATAGCTGCCTTAATAAAAGGAAAAGCTTTTGAGTCTTTCCAAGGCTCAGTAGGCTTATCGTCTTCACGCCAAGAATGGATAACAAACCTACATTGGAAAACTGCACTTTGAGCACTTCTTACTAAGAGTTCAGAACTAGGCTCATTGCCATAGAAACCACCTAAATCATGACCAACATATGGCATACCACTTAAGGCTAACGTCATACCTTGAAGTTGGTTATATTTCAGTGTCTTGAATGTACTTGTGTTATCACCAGTCCAAGTACGAGCATAACGTTGAAGACCCGCATAACCGCTTCTAGAATAAATCCAAGGGCGTTTGTCTGGATTGTGTTTTGAAAGTTCCTCGTAGCTGGCTTGAGCCATTAGGACAGGATACAATGTACGAGTATCAAAAACTTTCAATGCAGTATCTTCTAGTTCAAGCTCGTTGTTATCGTTCCAAATTCCTTCTGCCCCAAAAGAAATATAGGCTTCATATAGCTTTTGCTTCCACCACTTTTTTGCTTCTGGATTTGCAAAATCAATGAACGAAGCATTGCCTCCCCAAAAGAATTCTACAATTGGATTTCCTTCATTGTCCTTTACAAAATATCCCTTTTCTTTGAGCTCTTTATACCAAGGATGTGTAAGTAAAATACCAGGTTTGATATTAAAAGTTAAATGATAACCTCTTTCCACTAATGAAGATATAAAAATTTTAGGGTCAGGGAATTTACGTCTATTCCAGAAAAAAGAATAACGTTTACCATCATCGGCCTTGAGGTAGCCAGAGGAAACATATAGACCTTCGCATGGAAGATTGTGGTCCTCTGTGTCTTGGAAAAATTTTTCCATGCGCTGTTGAGCATCATAGGCCTCCACGTAATTCATTGAAGAGCCCAGATATCCAAAAGAATAGAGCGGTGGAAAATTTGGCTTGCCTGTGATGAGGCAATAGTTGGCAATAATGTCCTTGTAGTCGTCACCCAGGATGATGAAGTACCTGAAAGGACCACCCGCGATATCTGATGAGAAATAAATAGGGCATTCCTTGCCAAAATCAAAGCATTCAATGTGGCTTTCTGGGAAGTATAGACCAATGATGCTGTTAGTTTTTGTGTTGTGTTTGATGAAAAAAGGCACAGACTTGTAGAGCGGATCCGAGTACTCTGCGTCATAGCCTAAGGAATCGCGATTGTACATCCTAAAGCGTTTGCCTATGTGGTTAGGGTCCCCGCTTTTGTCCCCCAAACCATAAAAGCAATCACCATTTTTCAGTGGCCACGAATAACGTGCAAAGGGAATTTCCTCGTGCCCAAGAAGTCTAAACTGCTCGTGAGAGATGACTGTATCGCTGTTGCCTAAAACGCCACCAAAGATGCTTTCTCCAGCTTTTTTCACCTCGATATTTCCATTGTTTGCATTTATTTCAATGTCCGCTTGTCCTATCTTTAGTGAATATTTTTCCGCTTCACATAAAAAAGGGGGTATTGTTTGCTCTTTATAGTCACCTATCAAATAGTCGCTTGCCTTCTGCAAATGTTCAGGAGTTAAATAACCATTGATTTTATATTCAACAGAAATTATGTTGTCTCCCATATGGGAAACAATTATTGAGCCATTCTGTGTGATTAACGTATTGTAGTTGCCCTCGTTTTTGCATGACAAAACTTTACCTGCAGTGAGCTTCATAAAATATTCTCCCCAATTTTACGCAAAACGATTTGTGTTTTATTTAGAGTAAAACATATCTCTCTATTTCATCAAGAATTTTCGTCTTTATTTTGACCTGAAATCTTTAACTAAAATCTTTCATTCAGAGGATCCCAGCATACACAAGCACAATTTTTCTACAATCTCATGGATGTTGTCCATTTCC